>NZ_LFEL01000050.1:0-9526 GCF_001037965.1 Bacillus sp. LL01
ATCAGGGGCAGGAAAAACCTCTCTAGCACTAGCTTTAGCGAAAAAGCGAAAAAAGCCTATCATGCTAATTCATGGAAATCATGAGTTGAATAATAGTGATTTGATTGGTGACTTTACTGGCTACACAAGTAAAAAGATGGTGGATAACTATATTCGTTCTGTTTATAAAAAGGATGAAAGTGTGAGTGAGACCTGGAAAGATGGACGTTTACTTGAAGCGGTGAAAAATGGATACACACTTGTATATGATGAATTTACGAGATCAAAGCCTAATACTAATAATATCTTTCTATCCATTTTAGAGGAACGTATTTTACCTTTATACGGTTCTAAAAAAACGGAACCATTCGTAAAGGTTCATCCTGATTTCTCGGTTATTTTTACGAGTAATCCTGAAGAGTATGCTGGGGTCTATCAAACACAAGATGCATTGCTTGATCGCTTAATTACAATTTTCGTTGATTATAAAGATGTTGATCGCGAAACATTGATCGTTTCCGAAAAAACCGATGTGACCGAGAATCAAGCTAAAGCGATTACGACTCTTGTTTCAACTTTACGAAATCAATGCAAGGATGATAGCGGTCCTAGCTTACGAGCCTCTTTAATGATTGCCAAGCTAGCTACAGACCAAGACACCCCCATAGATGGAGCAAATGAAGAATTTAAACGTCTGTGTATCGATATATTAGGTCATCAAGTAAGTCGATGTATAGAGGATGATCAGCCAGTAGAAAAAGCAAAAGAACTAATAACCAGAGCACTAAAAAGCATGAAGGCGACTGATTGATGAAGGAGAGCTAAATGATGAGTCAAGAAGAGAAAATGGGTATTTATATTTTTTGTGGAATTCAAACCGATTCAGATGACGATTTGGGTGAGATTGAAATAGAAGGTGAAAAATGTGACCTTTTTACAATCCGCTATAAAGATGCAGGGATGGTGGCAACTCGTGCTCCTATGAAGATCTATCACCCTAATAAAGAGAATTTGATGATGCATCAAAATGCCGTTTCCCTTGTGATGAAGCAAAAGGACACAGTTATTCCTGTTAGTTTTGGTAATGTATTTCAATCCACTGAAGATGTGGCAGTATTACTTGAAAATCTGTACCCACAGTTTACAAAGCTGTTTCCAGAAATCAAAGGAAAAATTGAAGTCGGACTGAAAGTGATCGGAAAAAAAGGATGGCTAGAATCACAAGTAAGGGAAAACGCTGAGCTTGATCAAATGGCCCAAAAGGTAAAAGGCAAATCCGAAGCAGCTAGCTACTATGAAAGAATCAAGATAGGTGGCGCGGCGCAAGAATTTATGAATTCTCTTCAAAAAGAAGTGAAAGAGGAGATATTCACTCCTTTAAATGAAGGAGCAGAAGCGGCAAAGGCTAATGATCCAATTGGTGAAACAATGCTCTTAAATGCCTCGTTCCTCATTGACCGCGACAAAGAAGAAGAGTTTGATCAAATGGTTAATGCGGTACATGAACATTGGAAGGATAAAGTTGAATTTAACTATACAGGTCCATGGCCAGCGTATAATTTTGTAAATATTAGGCTTAAGGTTGAGGAGAGCTAATGATTCACAAACTAGTTTCAGCGCCGATTAACCTTGTCATAAAAATTGGGGAAAAGGTAAAAGAAGAGGCTGATAAAGAGCTATATGATCTTAACACCATTCAGCAAAAGCTTATTCAACTACAAATGATGTATGAACTCGGCGAAATTCCAGAAGAAGCTTATAAAGCGAAAGAGGAAGAGTTAATTACACGATATGAAGTGGCTAAACGGCTTGAAATAGAGCAGTGGGAGCAGATGACTAAAAAGAGGTGAGGGTAGAAGATGGGCGATCTAATCTATTTATACGGCTTAGTCCCAACAAATGAAGCGACCAATCAATCGTTTCCATCTTTTAAAGGATTTGATGATGTAGGGGATATTTACACGATTCCTATCGAGAATATTACAGCAATTGTGTGCAATCTGAACGCCAATGAGTATTCAGAAGAAAGTATTAAAGACCGAATTAATGACGATATGGAATGGCTCCAAGAAAAAGCCTTCCATCATCATGAAACGGTTATGAAACTATCAAAATTATTCACAATTATTCCATTGAAGTTTTGTACCTTATATAAAAATCAAGATAGTTTAAAAAACACAGTCCATGCAAATGAATCTAAAATGATGAATACATTTGACTTGCTTGCTGGAAATGAAGAATGGAATTTGAAGTTGTATTGTGATGATCAGTTGTTAAAAGAACAAGTGAGTYAGAACAATCCTACGATTGAAGCTAAGAGAGCTGAAATTAGTGAGTTGCCAAGAGGGAAACAATTCTTTGAAAAGAAAAAAATCGATAAGCTTATTGAAAATGAGCTTGAAGAAGAAAAAAATCGTGTTAGTGAAGCGATTCATGCTCATCTTCAAACCTTTGTACTTCAAGGGAATGTAAAGAAAAATTGGAGTAAAGATGTAACAGGTAAGAAAGAAAATATGACGTGGAATGGCGTATACCTTATTTCTAAATCTGAGGTAGAGTCCTTTCTAGAGCAAATCCAGCAATATGAAAAGGAAATGAAAGAAATGRGTTGGCAGTTTGAAGCATCTGGTCCTTGGCCAGCATACCATTTTTCTAGCTTTTCATAAGTGAGGATGAAGATATATGTCGCTTAGAGAATCGGTTGAAAATAAAGACATCGCATTGATTGATATTTTAGATGTCATTCTTGACAAAGGTGTAGCGATTAAGGCTGATTTAGTTATATCAATTGCTGGGGTCGATTTGGTGTATTTAGATTTAAGAGTGTTAATTGCCTCTGTTGAATCGCTTGTACAAGCCCAACAAGAACAACACCATCCAGTCTCTTCAGCAAATTTTGATCAACAAAGGGAGGAGTTAATTGATGCAACCGGCCAACCCAACAAGTGGAAGAATTAACTTAGATCCTGATAAGGCGGAGCATGGTTTGGCACAGCTTGTTCTCACTGTTATAGAGCTATTAAGACAAATCGTAGAAAGACATGCAATGAGAAGAGTCGAGGGCGGCACCTTATCAGATGAGCAAGTTGAGAACCTTGGTGAAGCTTTAATGAATCTAGAAGAAAAAATGGAAGAGTTAAAAGAAATCTTTGGTCTTGATGCAGAAGACTTAAATATTGATCTGGGTCCTTTAGGAAGTTTACTTTAATCCAAACAGATCAAGGGGGACTTTAAATGTCAGTCGAGCATTCTATGCAATCAAGTACGATTGTAGATGTTTTAGAGAAGATACTAGATAAGGGTGTCGTAATTGCTGGAGATATTACTGTAGGAATTGCAGATGTAGAGTTATTAACCATTAAAATTCGATTAATTGTAGCTTCAGTAGATAAAGCAAAAGAGATTGGAATGGATTGGTGGGAAACAGATCCATATTTAAGCTCTAAAGCGGTCGGTAATGATACGAAAGCTCTCGAGGAAGAAAATAAAAGATTACAAGAAAGATTGGAAGCTCTTGAGAAAAAGACGGGTACCAATCGCTTAAACTCAACAGAATTTAACTACTAATAGGAGGTTTTTATCATGGCAGAAGATAAAAAAGTGGAAAATCAAACAGAAGAGAAAGATACAAATCAGGAGACAAGTTCAAGCGGTAGTCCAATTAAACGTTCAATTGCTGGAGGATTGCTTGGAGCTACAGTAGGATATTTAGCAACACCAGAAAATGCGAAGAGAATTAAAGATAGCATCGATAGTGAAAAGCYTAAAAGTAAAGGTACTGATTTGGGTCAAATGGCTAAAGATAAGTCTAAAAAGGCTACAGATTCACTAAAAAATTCAGCGATGAGCTTGTTTAATCAGAACAAAGATGACTCAGATGAAGATTCTGACAATGCGCAAGAAGAAGCTGGAGAAAACGATGAAAATACAGAGCCAGAAAACAATGATGACTATGAATCATTAAAAGAAGAAAATGACAACTTACATGATCGCTTAGGTCGTTTAGAAGAGATGCTGACAAAATTAACGCAAAGCAATGATGAAGTAGCTGCTTCAAATGACCAAGAGGATGAAGACGAAGAAGAAATGAAGGACGAAGGCGACACAGAAGAAAAGGAAGATGACTCAAAGGACGAAGATGAGTCAGAAGATAAAGAAGAAGATACTGAATCAGAAGACAAAGAGCAAGAAGATAATGAAGAAAAAGAAGATGACTCAAAGAATAACGATGAAGATGAGTCAGATAACAAAGAAGAAAAAGAAGATACTGAGTCAGAAGATGATAAAGAAGAAGATGATTCAAAAGAGGACGACAAAAAAGAAGATTCGAAGAAAAAAAGCACAGGCAATAAAAATGGAAAATCAACAAGAAGAAAACGTAACACAAGTAAGAAAACATCAAAGTCAAAGTCACAAAATGATGACACAACTCTCTCAAGCGATGATGATACTTCTTCATAATGAAGGGAGGAAGACCTAATGAGTGAGGAACATAAAGAAGTAGGCGATAGCATTCTGCAGTTTTTGGTACGTGCAGCTAACAAAGAAAATTTCAATGTAGAGCTCACTTTAAATGTCGGAGGTGCCATTGTTACTGGAACAATGGTTTCGGCAAAGGACTACTTTTCATCCCTTAGTGAACGATTTGAAGGCGGGAATGAAGTTGCTGATATATTGAGTGAACAGTTTGCTAAAGCTGGAGAAGCTGTTGATACAAAAGAAGATTCAAAAGCCCAATTTATTCACATGAAAGAGGCTCAAGTCTATTGTGGAGATAGTAACCCAACCCCTTCTAAGGGKGAGGTTCTCTGGAGAGGAAAGCTAAGTGCAGTAGATGGTTTCTTTATAGGCGCAGCCTCAAGTGGTGAAAATGAGACATCTGAATCTGATGAAAATAGCGCAGATGAGCGTTTAGACCATTTAGAAGAATCAATTGGCGAGTTAGTGGATGAGAACGAGGAAAAGGTAAAGGAAGACGAAGAAGCTGGCGAAGAAAAAGCAGAAGACGAAGAAGCTGGCGAAGAAAAAGCAGAAGWCGAAGAAGCTAGCGAAGAGAAAGCAGAAGACGAAGAAGCTAGCGAAGAGAAAGCAGAAGACGAAGAAGCTGACGAAGAAAAAGCAGAAGACGAAGAAGCTAGCGAAGAGAGAGCAGAAGACGAAGAAGCTGACGAAGAAAAAGCAGAAGACGAAGAAGCTAGCGAAGAGAAAGCAGAAGACGAAGAAGCTGACGAAGAAAAAGCAGAAGACGAAGAAGCTGACGAAGAAAAAGCAGAAGACGAAGAAGCTGACGAAGAAAAAGCAGAAGACGAAGAAGCTGACGAAGAGAAAAACAAACGAAAATCCAGAAGTAAAAAAGCTAAAGCCAAAACCACTTCAAGTAAAACGAAAGCTAAAAAAGCCCCAGAGAAGAAGGATTAGTTCACTTTAGTCCTCTTCTACTAGAGGGATAGAGAGGAGATGTGATTATGAGTGATGAGGTAAGTGCACGAAAAGACAGTATACTTCAGTTTTTTGTGCAAGCAGCCAATAAGCATAGTTTCTCTTTAGATATCACATTAAACGTCAAAGGTTCTCTCATATCAGGAACTCTGGTTTCTGCGAAAGAGTATTTAGATGAACTTAATGAATCGTTTGAAGGTGGAAATGAGGTAGCTCAAAAGGTGAGTAACGAACTCTCTAAAGCGAGCGAAGAAGCCGAGAGCGGTAGCCCGCCTGAAGTCTCTTTTATTCACATGAAGCATACAAAAGTGTTTATCGGTGATAGTAAATCTACTCCTTCAACTGGGAAGATTATTTGGAGAGGCAAATTAAGTGAAGTAGATGGCTTCTTCTTAGGAAAAATCACAGATAGTAGTGAGTAAAGAAAAATGAGCAAACGTGTTTATACGGTTGCTCATTTTTATCTATCAATTTAATTTTTATCAGTTAAATTGGTTGAATACCCTTTTTTCTTTAGTAAATAGGTTGATGCCTGTTTAAAGGTGCCGAATGTTTTTGCCCCTGTTTTTACTTTTCGGGTAACCAGCTCTCTTATCAGAGGAATTTGAAAGCCTACATAAAGAGGTTCTGCTCCTACTAGCACAATGGTTTCTGAAATCGTGGCAATTTGGTTAATAATTCGCTCATTATCTTCAAACAACATACTACTAAAATCGAATACGACATACTCTGTCCCTAAAGTAGAGCACTCTAGTAATAATTTTTGTTGTAGCTTTTCAAAACGTTCGGAATCATAAGTCCCGATGAGCGGAACTAACAGTGAATGTTCCACTGCCATTGGAAGTATCGGTGTGCTAATCTCTTCAATTAACTTTTGCTTTTTTTGATTTTCTTCTTCTTCTTCCGTAATATCATTCCACGTTAAAATATAGCCGGTCTTTTCTTCTTGCTCATTTATTAAATGCGTTACTTTTAATTCTGCAGAATATCTTCCATATAGTTTGATTCTTGAGTGGTAAGGAAGATGGTTTTCTAGAATAGCCTTCTGAAGTCCAAAATTCGCATGAAAGATAGATAGGTTCTTTCCAATCAGTTCAGTTGAATCTGASACGATAAGCTCTTTTATTTGATCAATTAACTGGTGTGCTGCCTTGTTCATCCAGATTAATTCAAAGTCATTATTTGCTATAAAAATGTTCTCACCAATACAATCTAAAACTGACATCGTTTCATTTTGAATAATGACAGTAGCCATTTGGCATCTTACTCCTCTATTAGAATTTCACTCATACTCATCTTTGTATTATAACAAATAGAATGAAAAATTTATATCTCTCTTCTTTCCATTAGTAGGTAGGGAATTTACAAATTGAAATAAAATCCAACTAATAGGCTTTGATCTTGTTTTATGAATCATTATCATGGGTAAAGTCTAAGGTGTAATTTTTTTCATATTAAGGGAGGAATATTCATGAGTAATGAAATGAAAAATAAGAAGGATCAGCAGCTAGAATCCTATCGTGTAAAAGATGAAGGCAAGAAGCTGACAACTAACCAAGGATTAAAAGTTTCAGAGGATGAATTTTCCCTTAAAGCAGGAGATCGTGGTCCTACTTTAATGGAGGATTTTCATTTTCGTGAAAAAATGACTCATTTTGACCATGAAAGAATCCCTGAGAGGATTGTCCATGCTAGAGGTTTTGCTGCTCATGGTGAATTTGAAGTTTATGAATCAGCAAAAGAATTTACGAAGGCAAAATTTTTACAAGATCCTTCGGTTAAGACGCCTGTGTTTGTCAGGTTCTCTACAGTTGCTGGCTCTAAGGGTTCTGCTGAAACCGTACGCGATGCTCGCGGGTTTGCAACGAAATTTTATACAGAAGAAGGTAACTATGATTTAGTTGGTAACAACATCCCAGTTTTCTTTATCCAAGATGCAATCAAATTTCCGGATTTAGTCCATGCACTCAAACCAGAACCTCACAATGAAATACCTCAAGCCCAATCTGCACATGATACTTTTTGGGATTTTATAGCTAACAATCAAGAATCTGCTCATATGGTGATGTGGGCGATGTCTGATCGATCGATTCCACGTAGCTTCAGAATGATGGAAGGGTTTGGAGTTCATACATTCCGTTTCGTTAATGAAGAAGGTAAGGCTCATTTTGTTAAATTTCATTGGAAACCTGTACTTGGCATTCATTCTCTAGTTTGGGATGAAGCTCAAAAAGTAGCAGGAAAAGACCCTGATTTTCATCGTAGAGACTTGTGGGAATCCATTGAAAATGGAGATTTTCCTGAGTATGAACTAGGTGTCCAGCTTATTAGTGAAGAAGATGAATTTGCTTTTGATTTTGATGTACTTGACCCTACAAAAATATGGCCAGAAGAAGATGTACCAGTCAAGATCATTGGGAAGATGACACTGAATCGAAATGTAGATAATGTTTTTGCTGAAACAGAGCAAGTTGCATTTCACCCAGGGCATGTGGTGCCAGGTATCGATTTTACAAATGATCCCTTGCTACAAGGACGTTTGTTTTCTTACACAGATACACAACTAATTCGTCTTGGCGGACCTAATTTTCATGAGCTCCCTATTAATAGACCAGTGTGTCCGTTTCACAATAATCAACGAGATGGTTATGGTCGTCAAACAATTAATAAAGGACAAGTGAGCTATCATAAAAACTCTATTGCCGCTAATACCCCTGCAGCAGCAAGTGAAGAAGAGGGAGGCTATGTCCATTACCAAGAGAAAGTAGAAGGACGTAAAGTGCGTACGAGAAGCGAGAGCTTTAAAGACCATTTCTCCCAAGCGAAACTATTTTGGAATAGTATGAGTGAGGTTGAAAAGAATCATATCGTTGAAGCGTTCAGCTTTGAACTTGGAAAAGTTCAGAATAAGTCTGTGCAACAACAGGTTATAGACATGTTTGCTAATGTCACACTTGATCTAGCTAAGCCAGTTGCAGAAGCGATTGGTGCAAGTTCCCCAGCGGAGGGTGGTTCTAAGGTAGATAAGGTTTCACCAGCTCTCAGCCAAGAAAATTCAGTTAAGAAGCCAGATACTCGTAAAGTAGGTGTCATTCTTGATCAAGACTTTAATGGTAGTGAAGTAAAAGCGGTATTGGATGAACTAAAAATTCAAGGAATCCAACCGGRGTTTGTTAGTGATAAATTAGGTGTGAAAAAGGGAGCAGATGGTATTGAGTTTGAAATCGATCACACTTTCTTAACGGGTGAATCAGTATTGTTTGATGCTTTATATGTAGTTGGTGGTAAAAATCCTGAGCAATCCTTTAAAGAGGATGCCATTTACTTCATAAAAGAAGCTTTCTCTCACTTTAAACCAATTGGAGCCACTCATGGCGGTACATCTTGGTTAGAAGAAGTGAAAATAGTTGAGAAGCAAGGTGTGGTAACAGGTAAAGACATGAAAGTATTTAGTCAAAACTTTGCAGGAGCCATTGCTGAACATCGACATTGGAATCGTTAATAAAGGAACATTGTACGTAGAGAGGGGACACCCTCTCTTTTTTATTTTGTCTTTATGATAATAACTTAAGTGAAAAAATTATTATTAAATAGTTTCATTTTAACCTTTATGTATAAAATTATTGCTTTTACCAGGTGGATATATACACTTTAGTTTGATTTGCGAAACGCCATGAGTAAAAATTCAATTATTTAGTGGTTAATAGTTTCTAAAAATAATAAAAAAATATAATTTTCTGTTAATAGTGTTTACAATTGTGTAACAATATAGTAGTTTTGTATGTGTGCAAAAGACTATTTTAGAGGAGGATGTCATGATTAAAAGTGAATTTTTGAGAGCTGGCGTATGTTCAATTGCTATGGCGCTTGCACTTGTAGGGTGTGCAAGTGAACCATCATCTAATGGTAATACTACAGAGGGTGTAGATGAAGGGGTAAGCAATGAGGGCGGCAATCTTGTTGTCGCTGTTTTATCTGATGCTACATCACTTGATCCACACACATCTAGTGATGTTCCGAGTGGAAATGTCCAATCAAATATTTATCAAACATTAGTTAAGTACAACACAGATATGGAGCTTGAACCCCTTCTTGCTGAGGAATGGAC
>NZ_LFEL01000051.1:0-9256 GCF_001037965.1 Bacillus sp. LL01
CTAAGCTAGAGATTCGACTTCTACTTATAAAAAACCTCTATTTGAGTTTAGATGCTTGTGTTGATACTACCTTGTTTTATCTCCTAAAAAAGAATCCAACCTCTTATGGAAGAGAGGTTGGATTCCAATTAAAAATAGAGATTAGTAATGTACATCAAAGTATGCATCGATATAAGGCCAGCCTTCAATATCATAACGATAAATGAGATTACCTTCTTTATCAATATATCCTTCATAATCCGTACGAGTTTCAAAGTCATAATCAATAATAAACGCTAGTCCATTTGAGTAACTGGTAGCCCATTCATAGCCATGCTCATTATCAAAAACAATGTCACCATCTGTATTAATAAAATGATATTCTTCAAATCGATCAAGGACTAAAGCGTACCCATCGGCGAGTACTTTCGACACCTGTATTTTGGTTTTAAGTAGATGAAAAGGAAATAAGTAGGGTTTTACCGGTCATGGGTCCTTATTTAAATGAATGAAACTATATTTACAAAAAAGTGAAACATTTACAAATTATAGCCGTATATAAGAGTACATGGGCTTTCATACATACTTAGCTCAATCTAAAAGTTTGGAGTGGTGCGTTTTATGATGGGTATGATTTGGTTGATCATTAGTGGTATTTTACTTTTCGTTTTATTAGTTGTAGGTGGGGTTGGTTTCTTTATTTTCAAAAAGCGTTATAGAACGGCTAGCTCGAACCAAGCGTTAATCATTACTGGACCGAAGCTTGGTGATCCAGAAGAAGATGCGAGAATTTTCTTTGATGATAATGGAAGAAGCTTGAAAATCATTCGAGGTGGGGGTATTCGTTTAAAGATGTTCCAAACGTGTACACCAGTTGACTTAAACTCCTTTCAAATCAAGTTAACGACGCCTAAAGTTTACACGTCACAAGGGGTTCCGGTTATCGCTGATGCTGTTACTTCTGTGAAGATTGCTGATTCATTAATAGGAATTGCCAATTATGCAGAACAATTTCTTGGGAAGAAGCAAGGTGAAATTGAAGGCGAAGTGTCAAAGGTTCTGGGTACGAATTTGCGTGCGATTTTATCAAAAATGACTGTCGAACAAATTAATAATGACCGAGAATCGTTTAATCACCAAGTGCAGGATATTGCCCAGCAAGAATTAGATAATATGGGATTTAAGATTACTTCTTTTGGTTTAGATGATCTTCGCGATGCTGATGAAGAGAACGGCTACTTAGAAAACCTAGGACGACCGAGAATCGCTGAAATCCGCAAAAAGGCTGACATGGCAGAATCTGATGCAGAAAAAGAAACAAGAATGTACAAAGCAAGAAATGATCAAGAAGCCCAAGATGAAGAAAACAAACGCTTAAGTGCCATTGCTGAATCTAAGAAAGAAAAGGATATCAAGCAAGCTCAAATTAAAGAAGAAACAGAACGAGCAAGGGCCAAGTCTGAACAATCATACGAACTGGAAAGAGCTAGACTTGCTCAACAAGTAAAAGAAGAAGAAATGAAGATCCAATACATCGAACGTCAGCGCCAAGTTGAGCTCGAGCTAGAGGAACAGAAGAAACGTAAGACGTTAGCCGATGCGGATGCTTATGATATTAAAGCAAACGCAGAAGCAGAAGCAGAAAAAGCGCGCATTGACGGAGAAACAAAAGCATTAATTGAAAAGCAAAAAGGTCTGGCAGAAGCAGAAGTCATCCGTGAGAGAGGTCGTGCAGAAGCAGAAGCGAAAGAGCTGATGGCTGCAGCGATGGAAAAATACGGAGAAGCTGCTATCCTTGAGATGTTCATTGATATGCTTCCTAAATATGCTCGTGAAGTGGCACAGCCTCTTTCTCAAATTGAAGAGATGAAGGTCATTGACTTTGGCGGTGCTGATTCCAATGGAGGCGCTGCAAAAATCACAGGCAACGTCACAAGAACGATGGTGGGCCTACAAGAAAGTTTAAAGGAAAGCACGGGAATGGATTTAAAAGCAATGCTTGAGAGCTTTGTCTCCCGAGGCCAGGTCAACAATTTTGAAAAAGCATTGACTGAAATGGCAGCTGGGGAGGATGAGAAAGCGGAAGAGCGTGAGGGAGAATCTTCTTCAGTGGAATCAGAAGGAGAAGTTCGTGAAGACCAGAATGATAAATAAATATGGAAAGAGCAGAGGTCCTGTTTTGGGCCTCTGCTTTTTTGCGTGCGCTTTTTAATTTATGTTCTATAGCTGAAAAGGAACTCTAGCTCTAAAGGGTCGTCCTATTATTAATTGCTGTTATTCTTCGAAACTCACATGACTATAAATGACAAATTAAGGTGACTATTCCTATAACAATCAAAAAGCGTGCAAGAGTAATAAACTCCTATACGCTTTTTATCAGAAAATCCTATGTATGAATACCAGGTAAAGTCTGGATTGTTTCATCTTGATTATTATCTACAGAACTATGACTGATTGAGCTCGTCCCAACACCACTAATTAATGCGAAAGAAAATAAAATTACAAATAGCTTTTTCACTTCGAGATCATCTCCATTTAAATCAAATTTTTATTTCTTTGTTACTGGTACTATAATCTCATATTAATTAAACCCGTGTAATGTCTTTCTGTGATATATAGATTATAATAGTTCCTAATATTGGCATTAATTCGTGAATTTTTGATATAATATATACAAATTGTTATATATGACTGAATGGGTGATTAAATGGAACCTTTTAGAATCGGACATACTATAAAAGATTTGAGGAAGTATTACAAAATCTCGCAAAAAGAGTTAGCAGATGGTGTTTGTACCCAAGCAATGATTAGTAGAATTGAAACGGACGACCTATATCCCTCTGCCCCTATTCTCTTTCAGATTGCAGAAAAATTGGGGGTGGATATTAATTATTTCTTTAATTTAAGTGAGACACCACGATTGGATTATGCTCAAGAAGTTTGTTCACAGATTAGGATGCTGGTGAGGCAAACTAGGTATAAAGAGGCTATGGAAATGATCAATTTAGAGAAGCGTAATCCCTTATTTCGGAAAGGTGCATTCTATCAGTTTCTAATTTGGCAAGAAGCCATCTGTTACTTTTATATCACTAGAGATGAAGAAAAGAGTTTTACATTATTAGACGAAGCTCTTCGTTTAAAAAGTACTGCTAAAGATCATTTATCTCAACATGAATTGGAGATCTTAACTAGTAAAGCTATTATTTATTGTGACCTTGAAAATTATGATGAATCGATACGTATTTTTGAAGAGTGTTTATTAATGCTTAAAACAATGCCAGCTAATAATATTTCTAAGCTTGAGATAAGAATATTATATAACCTAGCAAGGTCCTTTCATTTAAAACAAAAGTACTTAAAGTCAATTGAAACATCTTCAAAGGGAATAAATTTGTGCATCAAAGAGGAATCTTTATATTTATTAGGTGAACTATATTATCAAAAAGGGGAGAGCCTCTATAATTTAAATGAAATTAAACATGCACGAACTTGTTTGGAGTACTCCTTGTGGGTTTTTGAGAGAACCAACAATGTAACATTTTATCAATATGTACAAAATGAAAAGGACAAGATGATAGACAATATTCATTAAGGTGAAAATTAAGAAAGACTTTCCGTTTAGGGAGGTCTTTTTGTGATGAGGAAACAAATATAACAAATTTTATATTTTGATTATATACCTAGATATAGTCCAAGAAAGTGTCTGGAATTTTGAGTAGCAAATCCTGAGATGGAAAAAACAATATAAGTTTTTTTATATTACACTAAATCACGAGTCAAGTTCAGCTACATCACAAGTTGTTTGACTAAATAGTGTATGAACTAAGGGAGGGATTATTATTATTGAGGCTACAGTGATTCAAGATGAAGAAAAGTTAAAAGAGTTTTATGAGTTAAGGTATCAAACATTTGTTGTTGACCAAGGTGCAGCACCAAGATCTTTTTACCCTGATCAGCAATTGAAAGATGATTTTGACAAAGATGGGATCCATATTGGCTGCTATCTGGATGAAAGGTTGGTGGGCACCCTCTCACTTATTCTTAAAAAAGATGATTTATTAATGATAGAGAAAGTTCATGGATTAGAGAGTGATGATACGAACAAATACGCTGAGGCTATGAGGTTCATTATTGTGGAAGATGAAGTCACAAAAAAGCTGAGTGTGAAGGGAACAATTGTAGCAAAGATCTTGAAAGAACTAGATAAAGCAATTATGGAACACGAAATCACACATGTGTATGTCCAGAGTTCGGAAAAGGGTCAGAAACTTTATGAAAATATTGGTTTTGAAGTAATTGGGGATTACAAGATGTATGAAGGTATCTCGAATGAATGTCCAATGCTGCTTGATATTAATAAAGCCAATCATAAAATTTTACAGGGGGTAAGTAATGATGATTAAAGATGTAGAAGTTCAAAAGTTGAAAGAGATTATTGCAGAAGTGCTAGAAGTTGAAGTGGAAGAAGTTGAAATGGAAACGGATCTAGTTGAGGAATTAGAAGCAGACTCGATGATGGCTTTAGAAATTATGGCTACGATTGAAAAAGAATTTGGAATGAAAATTCCTGAAGATGAGTTACCTAATTTCGGTTCTCTAAAAGAGATCTCAGAAGTGTTAGATAAATTGAAAGTAGTTCAATAAATGAATGTTATGACTGCACAAATGCCATTAGAGATGGACGATTTAATGAAGATTTTACCACAGCGATATCCTATGTTAATGCTAGATAGAGTCATTGAAGTAAAAGGTGAAAAGATTATTGCACTAAAAAACATTAGTGGAAATGAGCCCTGCTTTGCCGGGCATTTTCCTACTAAGAAGGTCTTCCCTGGAGTCCTACTGACTGAAGCGATTGCTCAAGCTAGCATTGTACTACTCCAATATGGAGAGGAAACAAAATCTGATGGGTTACCGGTTCTCTACCATACGAATGTGAAATTCAAAAAGCTCATCCTCCCTGGTGATCAACTTATCATTCACGTCAACCTTAGAAAAAAAGTAAAAGCATCAGCTATTGTAGAAACCGCAGTTTATATTAATGAAGATTTGGCTGCCAGTGGAAGTTTAACCTTTACGATGATAGAAGTATGAGGGGGAAGGTACGTTGAAAAGAGTAGTTATTACCGGCATGGGAGTTACTTCATCAATTGGAGATACGATTGATGATTTTTGGGGGGCTTGTACACGAGGTGAATCTGGGGTTTCAGAGATTAGTAAAGAAGGGCTAGATCTATTAGAACCCAAATATGGAGGTCAAATTCATAATTTCGACCCTTCTAAATCTGTGTTTATTAATGATTATTTATCTATTGGTCGAGGATCTCAGCTTTTAATAWCAAGTATTCGTCAAGCATTAGATAATGCTAAGTTAAAGCAGCCTGAGTATGAATATGCGGATTTGTTCGTGGGAACAACGATGGGCGAGGTAACTGTGGAAAAAACAAATTTGGATGTTTATTCTAATGAAAAAAGCTCAGCTGTTTTATTAGAACAAAATCATTTAAAAAACATGCTAGTATTTGCAGCTAAAGAGTTTGGACTAATGGGGTACTCTTCCTTGATTACAAATGCATGTGCAGCAGGTAACTACGCGACCATTCAGGCTTTTGAACAAATAAGGCGAAATAAATCCAAGGTTGCTATATCTGCTGGTACTGATCCATTCTCAACGGTTGCCTATTATGGCTTTAATCGTTTAAAAGCTATCTCACCTGATAGGTGCAGACCTTTTGATAAAAATCGAAAAGGGATGCAAGTAGCAGAAGGATCTGCATGTCTAGTATTAGAGGAACTAGAACATGCTCTCGATCGTGGAGCGACTATTTATGCAGAAGTGGGAGGATACGGGGTGAGTTGCGATGCCCATCATATCACCTCACCACATCCTGAATCATCTGGGATTATTAAAGCGACAACAAATGCATTAAACTATGCAAAAATTCAATCGAGTGAAGTTGATTATATAAGTGCACATGGAACTGGAACAAGTGCCAATGATCGAGTAGAATCCTTTGCAATTAACACTATTTTTGGCAAACACACACCTACAAGTTCGGTAAAATCTATGCTCGGTCATACGATGGGAGCGGCTAGTTCCATAGAGAGTGTCGTCAGTTGTTTAGCGATTAGAGATAACGTTGCACCACCGACAATAAACTTTGAGACACCTGATGACGATTGTYAAATCGACTGTATTCCGAATGTTGCCAGGGAGTATAAGATAAATACCGTTATTAATAATTCGTATGCATTTGGTGGAACGAATGCTAGTGTTTTATTTAAACAATTTACACATTAAAAAGGAGGTGTTTCTATTGAGTGAGAAAATAGCGATTACTGGAATAGGGTGTATTTCACCGTGGGGAGATACGATCACTTCTCTTAAAGAAGGATATAACAAACAGGTACAAAGGCGTAGGTTAAATATAGTTAAAGACTTTGATCTCAAAACTTATACTAATCGAAAAGGTCTACGTACGCTTCCTAAATCTACAAAAATGGCAATTGCATCTACACAGTTAGCACTTGAGGATGCAAGATTGTCAGGTAATGAAGAAGTTGATGTTGATCGTATTGGAGTGTTCGTGGGGAACTCTATGAGTTATGTTAACAATATTAGTGACTTTCTTGAAACAGCTTATCAAAATAGCGCAGAATTAGTTAGTCCTATCAAGTTTCCGAATACGGTTCTAAACAATGTATCTGGATGGGTGTCTATCGTATTTAATTTTAAAGGTATTAACAGCACTGTGAATACAGGGAACACATCTGGCATTGATGCGTTAATCCAAGCAAAAAGTTATATAGAAAACGGAATTATCGATAAAGCTGTTGTAATTGGAGTAGAAGACATCGGAAAAGGTGTTTTACATAACGAATTTAATGGTATGCTCCCTGATAAATGTCTGACAGAATCATCGATTTCCATTGTATTAGAAAAGGATACTAACCTTGAAAAAGAATATTATGGGCATGTGAATGAGATAGATTCGTGGATGGATTATGCACTTGGAAAAAAATGTTGGTGTGATAAGGTAAACCAATTTGTAAATGATAAACCAAATATAAAGAATGTTATATGGGGGTCTGCTAATCAAGTAGATGACATAGTTGCTGATTATTTTAATAATGATGAAAAAAAAGCGATTAACAAAGAAAACATAACTCCATATATAGGGCTTTCTTATTCTGTATCTGGTTTATTTAAAATAGTTTTTAGTCTATACAAACAAGRCGAGACCTTGATTGTGGAAACGAATGAAACTGGGAATCAATCGTTATTAACAGTTCAAACTGTAGAAAAGGTGTGAGGAGTTTGGAGAAAGTTGCACTTATTACTGGTGGTTCAAAAGGGATTGGTGAAGGTATTGTAAAAGATTTGGCTTCAAGAGGATGGATAGTCTATTTCACTTATAGTACAAGCAATATACAAGCAATTGAAATTCAAAAAGAACATCCTAATACGTTTTGTTATCAAGCTGATGTTGGTGATTATCAATTAGCTAAAAAACTCGTTAAAGAAATTATTAACAAACATGGAAAAATTGATTGTTTAGTTAACAATGCTGGGATTACGAAAGATAAAACAATTGGATTTATGAGCGAAGCGAACTGGAGATCTGTCATAGATACAAACTTAACGGGCACATTTAATTATTGTAAGTTTGTTGCAAAAGAGATGATCAAGATTAAAAAGGGTGTGATCATAAACATCTCATCGGTGTCCGGTATCATTGGTCTTCCTGGTCAAACAAATTATTCAGCATCAAAAGCAGGTGTCATTAGTTTAACAAAAGCTTTAGCCAAAGAAGTAGGACCTTTTGGTGTTAGGGTGAACACAATTAGTCCGGGATTTATTCATACGCCAATGACTGAAAGTTTAGACACTGATCGAATCGTTCAGAATATATCTCTAAAAAGAATGGGAGAACTAGAAGATATCACAGGATTGGTACACTTCTTAACTACAAAGGACTCTGCCTATATCACAGGTCATAACTTTGTAGTTGATGGAGGTTTAGCCATTTAATGAAGATAACTATTTATTATTCTTATGACGATATCGACTTTGCTCACCGTAAAGAAATAGAAAAGAACTTTCTGAACTCTAGTGAACTTTCTAAAGAGTGGTTGCTGTTTCTTGAAAAGAATCTATGTAATTACGAACCTATTTACTTTTTGGGTTTATCTGAGAGCGGCGTAGAGTATTTTTGTACAGGATTTACTGTAAAGAAATTAAATGTAGCAAACTACTTATCTGGAACGCTGAAGAAAGTTTTCGATTATCTAGATAAGATGTACTTAAATCCTCTTAAATACAATGTGGTCTTCATTAAAAATCCTCTATCTAATTTTGAAGGGATTCACAGTCATTCCACTGATCAATTAGGTGCATTCTTAGACCAATGTAAACGCAAGGTTTATAAAGAGTTAAAGTGTGACTCTATATTTGTAAGTAATGTTGAGAGCGAAAACCTCAACCAAAAGCTTGGGGAAGCAAAATTTATCAAGATCCCTTTTTATCCCAATACAGAATTGGATACTGCATATGATACTTTTGACGATTACTTGAAAAAATTAAAGAAGAAAAAAAGGTGGGACGTCAAAAATAAAATTAAACTTTTTCATGAATATGGAGCTACCATTGAAATTGTTGACAGCGATAAAATAGATAATTTTTCAAGGGTTCTTGAACTATACAATAATACCGCTGAAAAAGGAGAGGCCTCTCCTTACCCCATTAATTACTCAGAAGAATCTTTTCACGATTGGGCATTTATGGGTGAAGCGTATAAGTGGATCATCATGAAGTATGACAAAGACATTATTGCATTTGCCTTAATTGTTGAGGAGAATGATGTTCTTTTGTTTAAGCATGTAGGCATGGACTATCACCATTCGTTACCCAGTAATGCTTATTTTAATTTATATTATTCTGCAATCCAGTATGCAATAGAAAAAGGAATATCAAAAATGTATTGTGGGCCAACCACTTATGAAACAAAAAAAAGCATAGGCTGCCAATTGATCGAACTCAATTCTTTTATCTCTATTAAAAATTGGTTCTTACAAAGAGTCATTAGTAAAGTGCTTACAAAAGCGTTTGGATAATGATTGGAGTTGAGATAAATGAAAAAACTATTGTATATTGTTTTTGTTTTTAATTTTTTGTTTAGCTTATTAACAGCTATCTTGCCTTTATTAGTTTTTGAAGTGACTGGTTCGCCCGCTACTTCAGGTTATGTGTTAACAACGTTCATGTTAGCTTTGTTAG
>NZ_LFEL01000052.1:0-9094 GCF_001037965.1 Bacillus sp. LL01
ATCCTTTTTTTGAGTACTCCATGAATCAATCAAACTATTAGGAGGAGTGGTTGCTGCTGTCGGTTCATCATGGACTTGATTCTGAGCGGCTGTGTTACTTGTGCTTTCGCCTGAATTGCCCTGGTTCGCTTCTGTAGCAATCGTTTGCAGCTTGTCTTGATAAGTGAGGTGACTAAAGGCAAGAACAAAAAGAGATGAAAAGATAATTGCGCACAGTACTATGATTTTTTTCAAGATAATTAGAATCCCCCTTACTAATTGTGAATGTTATCTATTATTATAATGAAACTGATAGAGAAGGGGAAGGGTAGGATAGAGAATTAATGGCGTTATGACCATTATTATTATAAAAAACAGGCCTCTTGTGAAAGAGGTCTACTAATTATTTCTATAATAACTAAACATCCCCACAGCCAGAAGCGTGGGGATGCTTAATGTTTATTAGTAGTCTAGCTTTCCGAAATAATACAAAACTTTAGCAGCTTGAGCGCGTGTTGCGCCTCCGCGTGGGTCGAAAATTCTTCCATCTTCTTTTCCTTGAATAATTCCAAGATCCATCGAGTATTGTATTGGTGCCATTGCATAATCGCTGATAGAATGATTATCTTCAAAGCTTAATGCAGGCTCAACATCAATCTCTACGCCAGTTTCATATTCGTAAGCACGCATTAACATAAGTACCATTTGTTCGCGTGAAACATTCTCTCTTGGAGCAAATGTTCCGTCCGGTTTACCTTTAACGATCCCTGCTTCATATGCAGCGATAATGGCATTTGTATGCTCACCAGAGACATCTTTAAATGGATTAGTTGTATTACCTGTTGGCTCTAAACCAACTGTGCGTGTAAGAAGTGCAGCAAAATGAGCACGGCTAATGTTGTTACTAGGTTTGAACGTTCCATCTTCATAGCCGTTAATTACACCATCTTGAGTTAGGGCATAGATATAGTCAAAAGCCCAGTGATTCGTACGAACATCTGAGTAAGGTGATTCAACATCTTCTTCAACCACTTTTACTTGAATGCGACCTTCAACTTCATAATCAATCGCACCCTTTTCTTCCATAAGAAGTCCAGCATAATTGATCATAGCATTTGTCACTAAACCAGCATCTTCTTGAATAGTTTCACCGACAAAGTTATACCCATCTCCACCTGTAGCGATGAAGTTGTTAAGTGCTACTGTATACGTTTGATTCATTTCAATTGGCTCACCATCTACATATAAGTCTGCATCAACATAATTTCCTTCTTGATCTGTGTAAATCGTGTAGTGTAAGCCTGATGTTTGTAGGTCAATTTGTTTGCGCCATGAGTAAGAATACTCAATAACATCTTTCAGCGCAGCTCCAGTCATTTCTTTCTCTGTGATAATATTTCCAAAAGGTTCGACGGTAAAGATATCACCTGCTGTAATGTCACCAGGGGCAATACTTGCGCGAATACCACCGCCATTTGTAAGAGAAATGTCAGCATCAAGAGAATCACGAACAGCATCCATCCAGAAGTTACCTAGAGGAACATCTCCTACATTACGACCATCACGAGTCAACCCAGTGTTTGTGTAGCCGATTACAGTATTCAGTAATTCTTCAGCTTCTGCGTTGTATGAATCTACCATTGCTTGAATGTCATCATTTATAGCTTCTAATTGAGATACTTGTTGTAGAAAGCCTGTTACTTCAACTTCACCTGTTTCTAAATCAAGCTCTAATTCAAGGTTACCGATGTTATTAGCATCTCCACCTGTTTGAGCGATCGCTGTACCATTAACAAATTGTGGCTCACTAAGAGTTGTATGAGAGTGGCCACCGATTATAACATCAATAAAGTCAACGGATTCAGCTAATCTACGGTCTTCACTGTAACCAATGTGAGTAAGAGCGACAAAAAGATCCACCTCATCAGCTAAGTACTCATATTCAAGAGCTGTAGCGACAGGGTCATGGAACTGAAGTCCAACAATTCCTGCAGGAGCTGTTGCTGGAGGTGCTTGAGTTAAACCAAGTACACCGACTGTAAGTCCATCTTCAAACTCGAAAATTTCAAACGGATCTGGTTGTTCGATCGCGATTGTTTCATCTACTACTTCTGTGTTGGSACTTAGCCAAGGGAAAGATGAATCTAAGACGCGTTGTGCAAATACTTCTTGTCCATAATCAAATTCATGATTACCAATGGTCATTGCATCAAGCTGCATAACATTTAATAATTCAATGATTGGTTCCCCATCTTTAAGATCAACCACCGGGTTTCCACTAAAGATATCACCAGCATCTAAATATAAGAAGTTAGTGTAGTTTTCGCGTTGTGCTTCAATGTAAGCACCAATCTTACCAAAATTGTTGATTTTTGCGTGTATATCATTTGTATGTACAATGTTTAAAGTGGCAGTATCGGATTCGTTAGCTAGGACTGTTCCTTGAGGTGAGAACCCAACACTTGAAAAAAGGACAACTAATAAAGTAAGAAAGATCGCTTGAATTTTACTTTTAACGACGAATTGATTCATATTTACCTCCATGTTTCATTTTTTTCGCTATAAATCGTGTGAAAGCGAGTACAAACTAAGTATAGTAGAACATTTAGACAATGTATATTTATTTTTTAGATTAATAGATAAAGTTTGATAATTTTTCAGAATCAAAAAAGGATACGAACAATTATGTTCGTATCCTAATCTCAAGTTATTCCGTCAACATATCTACCATAACTTCAAGCTCAAGGAAGTGTATGTCTTCATTATCCTCAATCTGAAGAGTAATAACAGCCATTAACTCCCCATTTTCTAGTTGTTCTCTTTCCTCATCTGTTATTTCATAGGAGAAAGAGTAGGAGCCATCTTCATCAGAGATTTCGATGTCTTCTATTATAGTGTCGTTGATCGTAATATCGATAAGCTCGAGTTGATCATAACCATTTAAAAAGAGTACAAATTGAAGGTCATTATTTTTTACAACATCATTGAATGTAGCTACTAATTCAGGGTTATTCTCATCTTCAACCAGATCTTCATCAATAATCTCTTCTTCAAATTCTTCTGGTGTAACATCTTCTTCGATTTCATCTGTTTCATCTTCTACTACTTCAACTACTTCTTCTCTTTCATCCGTTTCCTCAATCTCCTGAACCTCTTCTGTATCTTCAGATTCAGTCACTTCCTCGGAATCTTCCTCATCAGTAGCTTCAGAGGCCTCAGCTCTAGTCACTGTTGCTCTTAATTCTGCTTCTTTAGCATTTAGAGATTTGACGAAAGGAGCAATCCTTGGATCGTTCGGGATGGTTAACTCATCTAGCTTTCTAAGCAATTCTGCTACTTTTGCCTGATTTCCTTTTGCAAGTTCATCTTCTATTTGAAGTAAAATAGTATCTTTGACAAAAGCATTTTCTGAGACGCGTAATAAATCATTAACCGATGTAACGTAAGCATTCGTAAAGAGTCGACGGTTTCCAACTCCTATAACACGTTCGATCGATTCTTCTGTTCGATCTCTCTCAATAAGAACGTTGTCCCGACGAATGCGGACACGGTCTGATACGGTACCTCTTGCGAATTCTTCTTCAAGTAATTCTGCTCGTCTATCCAATAGTTCACCACGGTTAATCACTCGAATGGTCACCGTTGCGCGTCTTCTGAGCTCCACTGCTCGATTAAGTCGATCTTGTAGATTGCGTTTTAACTCAGAGGCATTTAACGATCTGACAATCTGTACAGCATGATTAATCTGGTCATTGGACTTGTCATATTGAGCTTGGAAAGCAGGTGTAAGCGCAACATCATCAGGAGAAGAGAATACATAATAATCGACTAGTTTATTTGCCTCTTGTTCTGCACTTCTTACTTCTCTTTCTGCAACTTCTCTTGCTCGACCTTGATAAAGCTTATGGCTTTCTTGGGCGACATAAAGTCCTACGTAACGATTCTGTACCCATATACGGTTAAATTCAGAGATTGGTAGATTTGTTGGTCCGACATATCTACCTAGCTCTGGTGTAAAGGCCGGGCGGTGAAAGTCATTAATAAACCAATCAGTCATGCCGCCCCCAGAAGGGTTAGATCCTGCATAGATAAGAGGATAGCTTGTTAAAGAACTAATTTGTCTTGCAATACGTAAATCTCGCTCATATCTAGCCCCAGTCTGAAGGAAATTCCAGAAAAGAATCTCGCCACTAGAGTGATAGTTAACTGCTATTTCAGGATCGATCCTTCTTGTGAAATTCACCATCGCTTTCGTTTCACTAGCTGAATGAGGCGAGGTTCCTTTATAGTTTTCGAAATGAGGTCTGCCTGGGTCGTTTCGAATAGTTGCCCAAAGCGCATCATATTGACGGTTGAGGTCGACTCCTTTTGCATTGGCCTTCCATCTTTTGAAATTGAGACTTCCGTTATTCATGGTGATTAAACCTGAATGAGAACTACTAGGAAAGGCAGAAAGACCTTTTTGCTGAAGTTCTACACCATCTGGGTTGACCATTGGGACAAACCAAATGGTTGTGTTGTCTAGGATAGAGCGTATAGGATAGCGGCCGTTATCGTAGCTTCTATTGCTTCGATATCCTTGGGCATATTGTTCAATCATATGCATATTAAGGTTAGTTGATAGCCATTCTCTAGCATGGTGCGATCCGTTAATAAAAACCGTCGAGTGTCCATTACCTAGAGCGACAGCATAAATATTGCGTCCATATTCGCTCTTTCCAATCACTTCGTACTTAATTAAGTCAGGATATGTTTGAGCAAGGCGTTGGATATCTCGTTCCATTTGTGCGTATGTATACTCTTGATGAGGATTTACAATTGATGCAGAAGCATTTTGAGGAATAAACAAAATGTAGAGCATCACTACTCCAAGAAATAAAAATAAAGATTTTCCATGCAACTTTTTCATTGTTCTCTCCTTCGAATCTATTTAGTCCCATGGATAGTTTACTAGAAAATTAAGGATAATTGACTAAAAATATAAAAAAAATAAAAAAAGTTCGAAACTCAGAGAAAATTGAGCTTCGAACTTTTTTATTAAAATGTACGAGATGGCATAACAATGGAGATTTTTAAGTTAGCGTTGTGTTCACGAATCTCGTCCATGATTTGTTTGTCTGTGACACCTTCTTTAGGAACAATCGTGTATGTAAGTTGATACATGGTTCCTAGGTTCGTTGTTTCAACTTGCAAAAGAGTATATTCATCTAATAAGCGAGTAAAAAGCTCATCGAATAATTTCTCGTAATGCATGTTTTCTGGAATCGTTACTTTTAACGTCTTTTTGAAGCTATCTTTCTTACCATAATCAACCCCGTGCAAGATGAAGATTAATAGCGATAACGTGATAGCAAATAGAACAGCTAACGTGTAGAAACCGAGGCCACAAGCGATACCTGCTGCCATTCCGAAGAAGATAAATGCGATATCTTTTGGATCACTCATTGCACTACGGAAACGAATAATAGAAAAGGCACCAACAAGTCCAAAGGCAACAGCGATGTTATTGCCGATTACAATCATAATAACGGAAACAACAACGGACATAATAATGATAGTGTGTACAAATGATTGGGAATATTGTCCGCCGGTATAAGTTTTGCGATATACCCAAGTGATTAAGAGACTTAATACAAAACTAAGTAAAATAGCTGCAAAAGATTCAATGATTGCTGAGCGAGTGGTGAAATCTGAAAAATACTGTAATTCATTAATAAATTGATTCATAGTCTACTCCTACTAAACGTTATATAAATATTTTTTCTTTTAAATGGAAGGGTTCTTTTCTTTTGTTTTCTGCTAAATCAATACTTGTACAAAATTTGGAGACACTTTTCTTCTCACATTCTAATTCACTAAGAAGGCGAGTTAACCAAAGCGGGACGCTATGTGTTACCTTTACTTCCATAATAACGAGATCATTTGCCACAAAATTTCGACCCAATGGTCCTGCTTCGACGGCTAAGTTATCATCTCGGCACATCAGATTATAGTCAAATGTAACGCGCAAATCATCTTCGTATAAGCCGTGAAATGCTTGGCGGTCATAGCTAACGATGATTTTAGGATCAAGTTCGTATAAGTTACGGAATGCATGAACCTCATTTAAAATTTGTGGGTTAGATACATCGTATTGGTGTTTATGTTGAAGTGATTGTGAATCTAAGAAGTGGTAAGCATCTTTCAGCTTAATTTTTGTGCGTCTTTTGTTTACCACGTTATTGTACTTTTGTTTCACTTCGAGGAAAGCAGCATCTTCTAAGCCTGCGTCATCATAAATACGTAGACGTAATTTTTGCCTGAAGCGTAATTTGTTCCGAGTTTCATAATAGATTTTCTTATCTTTAGAATCGAAGTATAAACTGATAATATTATATCGACCTTGATCACCAAATTTGTCATATCTCATACGCTCAAGTAAATGAGGTACTATTTGTTGATAAACATGATAGGGAATCAAGTATTTTAATTCGTATCTACTAAAGATTTCCAACGCCATGGATTTCCCCCCTTTTCCAAGAGAATAGTTTAACATGAAATTTACAAAAAAATAAAATTGATCAAATAAACTTTACAATATGTTAACATGATACAGTATAACATTGATGTCTAGACCTGTCATTGAGCTTTCATGCTTATAATATGGCAAATTTTCAAGACAATTATTGAATGGAAATACTGGAATGCGTTGAAGGAAATTTTACATATACGAAAGAAATGTGGAGGTTTATGCAAGATGAAAACAAAAATCATGTTAATGCTTATGAGCTTAGTGTTAATTTGGATCGTAAGCTTTTATATGTTGAATGAAAGCCGTGCATCAGAGATTCAAATTGATGATCCCGCCTTAGAAACCGCTCTTATGAATCAACTTCAGGTCGACTCACTTAACGAACTAACAGATGAGGGTTTAAGACAAATAACTTCTCTAGACTTGAGTAACTCGAATATTAAATCTCTAAGAGGTATTGAGAAATTTGCCTATGTAAACACGCTTGATGTTTCAAATAATCATATTGAAAATATAGAACCTTTATTAAGATTGAGACGGTTGGTTCACTTAAACATTACTAATAATGAAGTGAGGTCGATTGACGGCATTGAACAATTAGGAGCCCTAGAGAGCTTATCAGCTGCCGAGAACAGAGTGACTGATACTCAATCATTAAAACGTTTGTCACGATTATTGACTTTAGATCTAGCTGATAACCAAATCTCTTATATCGACCCAATTTCGTCACTTCTTGCTTTAGAAACGTTAAATATCAATGGGAATAATGTGACAGACATTAGTCCATTGAGCACTCTCGATAATTTGGTTGCGCTCGATGCTAGCTACAATTTCATTCAAGACTTTAGTCCGTTACAACAAATCGCAAGCCTTAGAGAGGAACTATATATAGAAGGAAACCCTTTTGTTTCGTTAGATTCATTAGAGGACTTTTATTTAGAAATAGCCAATCGTGATTGGGAGGACTTGTCCGATCAAGTAGTTCCTTCTCTTAGAGGAGGAAAGAAAGAGCAGGAGGTGTCGGTAGAATTGTCGATACCAACTGAGTCGGACGCTGCCATTTACTATACATTAGATGGATCAACACCTGATGAGAACTCTTCTATTTACCAAGAACCGATTGTCATTGAAGATTCCACTGTTCTAACCGCTAAAGCGATATCCTCGACAGGTATAGAAGGGGATGAAATTCGTGAAACCTATCTGTTCAATACAACGTCACAATTACCTGTGGTGTCTGTGAGCACAGATCCAAGAAATCTCTTTGATGAAGAAGTAGGCATTTATGTACCTGGGGTAAACATGAACCCGCGCAGTGGGGATCCCGCAAGTACTGGGAATTATGCGATGACGGGTCGTGAGTGGGAGAGACCCATCAAACTTGAATACTTCGATAAAAGAGGAGAGTTAACTCTCTCTCAACAGGCGGGGATAAGAATTCATGGTGGGGCCTCAAGAGGTTATGATAGAAAATCATTTAGACTATATGCCAGAAACGATTATGGAAAATCCACTTTTAATTATCCATTCTTTGGAGAAGAGGACCATCCGCAATATAAGCGCTTGCTTCTACGGAACTCTGGTAATGACTACAACAACACATTATTTAGAGATGGCTATTTACAAACATTAGTAAAAGGTCAAATTGATATCGAAACACAAAATTATGAGCCTGCTGTTCTTTATGTTAATGGAGAGTACTGGGGGATCTATAATATACGTGAACGTTACGATGCTGATTATTTTGAAGATGTTAAAGGGATTGACCCTGGAAACTTAGATTTTCTTGATAACAATGGTCAGGTAGTGAATGAAGGGCGTAATGCTCAGTATCTTGAGGTTCAAGATTATATTCGAAACAATGACTTGTCAGAGGACGAGCATTATGAACAGGTTTCTAAGTGGATTGATATCGATAATTTCATCGATTATAACCTGATTGAAATTTTTGTTCGTAACACCGACTGGCCTGGTAACAACCGCTCTTTTTATAGAGATCGCGGTGGGGACGGGTTATGGCGTTGGGTTATTTACGATTTAGACTTTGGATTTGGACKGTTCGGGGGACCTCATGCTTACCGTCATCACTCTTTAGAGATGGCAACGGAAGCTGGTCAAGATTCAATGCCTAATCCAGACTGGTCCACTTTAGAACTACGCTCATTATTGGAAAATGACCATTTCCGCGAAGAGTTCATTGGTCGAATGAGCCTTTACTTAGATACCGTGTTTCATCCAAGTAGAACGATACCAATGTTAGAAGAAATGGCACAGGTAATTGAGTCAGAGATGAGTAGGCATATTGAACGTTGGGAAAAACCTGAATCGATCGAACGTTGGAATGGTAATGTGAATGGAATGAGGCAATTTGCAGAAGAGCGTCCTGCTTATATTCTAGCTCAGTTTGCTCAATTCTTTGATCGCGATGGGGTAGCAACGTTAAATATAAGTGCATCCTTACGTGAACAGATTGAAGTAAACGGAAAATCTTTGGATGGTGAAGGTGCCGCTGGGGATCGTGAATTCAAGTGGTTAACGAATACACCGATGCAACTAACGTACCAAAATGAAAAAATTGAACTAAGAGCTGATCATGAAGGAGTC
>NZ_LFEL01000053.1:0-9079 GCF_001037965.1 Bacillus sp. LL01
GAAGGGTTTGGTATGAGCGAAACAGAGGCTCGTACGATGTATAGTCCAGGTGCCGAGAAGGGTCATTATATTGTTTATGCAAACAACGTAAGGGCAGGCAAGCTCCGGGTTATAGTWGATGATAAGGCCTCATGGATTTATGGCTTTGTTGTGACCCCATCTATGCAAGGAAAAGGGATTGGTCAAGCTGTACTTGTCAGACTGATTCAACAGGAGGCGGCCAAAGAACAGGATGTTTTGCTAGAGGTTGCTCTTGAAAATGCACATGCTCTTAAATTGTATACTTCAGTCGGGTTTGAACAGTTTAGCACCCAAGATTATTACACATTTTCAGAATAAACGATTAAAGCAGTCCTATACTAAATAGTTGTTTAAGCAGGGAACAGTTAAGGAATACTACCTATACAATCTATTTAAAGGGGCTGTTTTGGATGAATCAAGAGGAATTACGAAATAAAGTCTTGGATGTACTTAAGAACCAAAAGATTGGCACACTCGCAACTGTTAAAAACAATAAGCCTCATTCACGCTATATGTCTTTCTTTAACGAAGACGTAACACTGTTTACACCTACAGATAAAGACACTCATAAGGCAGAGGAGATTGCCGAGAATCCGAATGTTCATATTCTATTAGGGTATGAAGGTGAAGGGTTAGGTGATAAATTTGTCGAGGTAGAAGGACAAGCTACCATTCGAGACTCGGATGAGCTGAAGAAGAAAATTTGGAGTGATTCCTTTAGCAGATGGTTTGAAGGTCCAGAAGATCCTTCGTATATTGTCCTTGAAATTAAGCCAACTATGATTCGTCTAATGAACGCAGGAGAAGAGCCACAAGTGTTGGAGTTATAAATGGGAAGGGGCTGGGACATATCTAAGGAGTTTAACTCAGGATACGAACGAAGCGGTATAAATAGACCGCATCAGTAATGTTCGATTTTCCATAAGTTAAAATACTTTTGTCCCAGCCTCTTTTTATTTATTAATGACCAAACCATTTAAAGAACTTATCAATCAATCGCTCTTCCTCATGCAGCTCTTCATCAATGGCATCTGTACCGTCTGGTTTCGCTGTTTCAGGGCAGGTCTTCGTCGGCTCTGTTCCTGCAACAAAATACGTTACTCTACTCTTTGGGCATGTCTCCGATGCGAGATAGCCGCTTTGCGGATTCATCTCCACTGCAACAACGCCGCGTGGTTTCTGGAATTGAAGCTTCAACTCATCCTTTAAGGCGTGCTCGGTGAAGTTAGCCCAAATCTTCTTAGAAATTTGTCCTTCCGTGCTTTGATGAATGCTTTCACCTTTATCATAGCCTACCCATACACCGGTGACGAGTTGGGGGGTATAACCGATCATCCARCTATCGACCTTGGTCGAACCGCTTTTTCCGGCCACTGGTCTGTTCACAAGGTGAGCAACTGAACCACCGGTAACGGAAGCGTGGGCATTGAGGCTAGGATCAAACATCCCCGTCATTAAATCGGTCATAATAAAGGCAAGCTTAGGGTCTAGGACTTGCTCTTTTTCCGGCTCACTTTCATACAATATACGTCCATTCAAGTCGACTACCTTCCTAATAAATCGTGGCTTAACGGCTTGTCCGCCATTAGCGAATGGACTATAGCCYGTCACCATTTCTAGTAAAGAGACGTTAGCTGTGCCAAGTGCTAAAGAAGCATCTTCGCGAAGGGGGCTCTTTATTCCAACGCGCTGGGCAACGTCAATTAACTTATCAGTTCCAAGGACAAGATGGGTTTTAACCGCATAGATATTGTCCGAGAACGCTAGTGCTTGCAACAGTGTGATGAAATCATTTGCATAGTTTTCGCCAAAATTACTAGGAGAATAGCTGTCTCGACCTTCATCTATTTGGAAGGTAGAAGGTTCACTTAACAAAGTTGATGCAGGAGTCGAACCATTTTCTAAAGCAGCATAGTATAAGAATGGCTTAAAAGTAGAACCGGCATGCCTTTTGGATTGAGTGGTTCGGTTAAGTTGGCTCTGCTTGTAATCTCGTCCTCCGACTAATGCACGAACGTCGCCTGTTCGAGGATCCATCGCCACTAAAGCCGTCTGCAAAATTAAGGCTGCTCGCTCGTCATCGGTTAATTCCTGATTAAGAGCTTCCTCCTTTATTGGAGGCATTTCTTTTTTGACCCAATGCTCGGCCTCTTTTTGCATATCAGGGTCAAGAGTGGTGTACACCTTTAGTCCACCAGCCTCAAGACGGGCTGGTTCAATCCCCGCTTCTTCAATCAATTGCTGCTCAACTAGGTCTTGAAAGTACGGCCCGATTTGCAGCCCTTGTACAATCTTTTCCCCGTCATAATTAAGGGCTTCTCCTTTAGCAATTGTTGCCTCTTCTCTTGTAATACTTCCGGTCTCTACCATGGCATCTAAAATCAGTTCTTGTCTCGCTTTGGCACGCTCTGAGTTCATTCTCGGAGAATAATAGCTAGGGCCTTTTGGAATGCCGGCTAACATACTAGCTTCTGCTAAAGTGAGATCTTTGGAATCCTTGCTAAAAAAATGATGGGATGCGGCCTCAATCCCGTATGCACCGTGACCGWAATAAATTGTATTAAGATAGCCTTCTAAAATTTGTTCTTTTTCATAGTTCATCTCGAGGCGGAGGGAATAGATCAGTTCATTCCATTTTCGCACCCATGTCTTTTCATGGGATAAATATAAGTTCCGAGCGTATTGCTGGGTGATGGTACTCGCTCCTTGAGATCTAGCGCCTGAACGCAAGTTGGCGACAATTGCGCCCCCAATCCGGATAGGGTCGAAGCCAAGGTGGTCATAAAATTTACGATCTTCAATTGCGATTGTTGCATCGACCACTAATGGAGAAATTTCGTTGAATGGGACAAAATAACGATTCTGTCCACGGTGGCTCTCACCAATCGTGGTGTCATCAACAGCTAAGTATTCTGTTGTTTGAGCGACACTAAGAGGAGGTGGACCTTGCATTTTGGCATAAGACATTAAAGCAACAGCCCCACCTGCAGCAAGCACTAACCCTAAGAGAATTAATCTAAAAAAGAGACGAAGCAAGCTTCTACGTCTTTTCAGCCGTCTATTCATGATGACTTCCATGTATGTCACCTCATTAAAATCAAGATTTAAAGTAAGTTAAAATAGTGTTGTGATACCATTCTCGGCTGTTTTGGAATGTTTTAAACATTAGGGGTGTGAGTGTGTTGATATTTTGCTTGCTTTTTTGATCGTTTCCTATATACTTTCTTTTGTTATGATGAAAATAAGGAACTTGTGGAAGGATATTTACTGCCTTCTATGTTTGTGTGCACCTAAGAAAAGGTACAGTTAGATGAGTCATATAAGTGCAAGAAATAGATATTTTTATGAGGTGAAGAAAGATGGAATTATGGTTTACAGAAAAACAAACTGAACGTTTTGGCATTACAGCAAAAATTAAACGTACGCTACATAGTGAGAAAACAGATTTTCAACAATTAGATGTAGTAGAGACAGAAGAATTCGGAAATATGCTTGTCCTAGATGGAATGKTTATGACAACGGAGAAAGATGAATTTGTGTATCACGAAATGGTTGCTCACGTGCCTTTATTTACACATCCAAACCCTAAGGGTGTGCTAGTTGTAGGGGGCGGTGACGGTGGTGTAATCCGTGAAGTATTAAAGCACCCATCTGTTGAGCGTGCGACACTTGTTGAGATCGACGGGAAAGTAATCGAGTACTCTAAAAAATACTTGCCGACTATTGCAGGTGCTCTTGATGATGCACGTGTTGATGTACAAGTTGATGATGGTTTCATGCATATTGCCAAAGCAGAAAATGAATATGATGTGATTATGGTTGATTCAACCGAGCCAGTTGGACCAGCTGTTAAATTATTTGAAAAAGGATTCTATGAAGGGATTTCTCGTGCCCTAAAAGAAGACGGAATCTTCGTTGCTCAAACAGACAACCCATGGTTCCACAAAGATTTACTTACWCAAGTACAACGTGATGTTCGTGAGATTTTCCCAATCACACGTGTTTATACAGCTAACATCCCAACGTACCCAAGTGGACTTTGGACATTTACAATGGGCTCGAAAAAACATGATCCGTTAGAAGTGCCTGAGGAACGTTTCCACGAGATCGAAACGAAGTATTACACAAAAGACCTTCACAAAGCATCATTTGCTCTACCGAAGTTTGTTAGTGATCTTGTGAAATAAGGAGGAATTTCGATGCGTTTTGATGAAGCATACTCAGGTAAAGTGTTCATTATGAGTAACCCAAGTTATGAAGAGGCCAAAGCAGTAATTTATGGTATGCCGATGGACTGGACAGTTTCTTTTCGCCCAGGTTCTCGTTTTGGTCCGAGCCGTATTCGTGAAGCTTCTCTTGGTTTAGAGGAATATAGCCCTTATATGGACAAGCATTTAGAAGAGGTTAATTACTTTGATGCAGGGGACATTCCACTTCCTTTTGGTAACGCAGCTCGTAGCCTTGATATAGTTGAGGAGTATGTAGATAAGTTGCTTGCAGACGGTAAGTTCCCGATCGGACTTGGTGGAGAGCATTTATTATCATGGCCAATTTTTAAAGCCATGAATAAAAAATATGAAGATATCGCGATTATTCATATTGATGCCCATGCTGACTTACGTGAGGAGTATGAAGGAGAAGTTCTTTCGCATTCTACACCGATTCGTAAAGCGTGTGGATTAATTGGAGCAGAGAATGTGTATTCATTTGGTATCCGTTCCGGGATGCGCGAGGAATTCCAATTTGCTAAAGAATCTGGCATGCATATGTCTAAATTCGAGGTAGCAGAGCCACTTAAAAAAATTCTACCGACTCTTGCGGGTCGTAACGTCTATGTGACAATTGATATTGATGTTCTAGATCCATCTTGTGCACCAGGAACAGGAACAGCTGAAGCTGGCGGAATCACTTCAAAAGAATTACTAGATGCGATTGTTGCCATTGCCGATTCTGATATCAACATTATTGGAGCGGACCTTGTAGAAGTAGCACCAGCGTACGACCCGTCAGAGCAAACGCAAATCACTGCAAGTAAAATGATTCGCGAAATGATTTTGGGTTGGACCGATAAAAGTGTAAAGTAGTGCCTGTGCAGATTATATAGACGACAACGAAGATGAGCGACTAAGATTGGCCGCTCATCTTTTTCTTTTCTTTCTCCTGAATTCGTCGTTTAAAAGTAAGCTTATGGCACCCCCTTTATACAGTGTTTAAACGATTCGGCTCGAAATCACAGATAGACACAGAACAGAACCTTGCAACTAAGGGATAAAATCGCTAAACTTGAACAATAGAAGAATGGTTGTTTAGATTTGTGATGATCTAAACCCCCGCACTTGTAGAAAGGTGTGCGACTGAATGAATATACCAAATAAGAAAACAGTGAAAATGATCTTCCAAAATAAAATTAAACATACTGATCATACAGATTCCTATGAGTTTACAGCAAGAGGTGAGCTCTATCATAAAGGAAGTCAAGATTACTTGCGATTTGAGGAAGCCTTAACGGAAACAGAATCTGTCCAAACGACGATGAAATGGGATGGGCGTGAGTTAATGCTTATTCGTCAAGGGTCAGTATTGATGCGCCAAGCCTTTATTTCAGGTGAAGAGTCGCTCGGTCGCTATGTTACATCAGAAGCGTCGTGGGAAACAAAGGCGATAACAGATAAAGTTCTTGTTACGTGGCCAACCCGTAAACAGCGAGGTAAGATCCACATCAAGTACCGATTTTTACTACAAGGACAAGATGCAGGGGAACATGAAGTACGATTGACATTAGAGGAGGATCAGTAAGACATGAACAGTGTTGAACAAATGAAGCAAAACTTAAAAGAAGAGATTAAAGCTGCGGTTATCTCAGCAGGACTAGCAACAGAGGAGCAGCTTCCAGAAGTCATATTAGAAGCGCCAAAAGATAAAGCTCATGGTGATTATGCGACAAATATGGCGATGCAACTAGCACGTGTTGCTAAAAAAGCACCTCGCCAGATTGCTGAAGAATTAGTAGCGAAACTAAATAAAGAACAAGCATCAATTGAAAAGGTCGATATCGCAGGTCCTGGATTCATTAACTTTTTTATGAACAAAAGTTATTTACGTGAGGTTGTTCCAGCTGTTCTTAAAGCGGGCGAAACATACGGTGAGACTAATGTTGGGAAGGGTGAAAAGATTCAAGTCGAGTTTGTATCAGCCAATCCAACAGGTAGCCTACATTTAGGACATGCACGTGGAGCTGCAGTAGGGGATGCACTATGCAACGTACTTAGTAAAGCTGGTTTTAATGTTGAGAGAGAATACTACATTAATGATGCCGGTAACCAAATTAACAATCTAGCCCTTTCTCTAGAAGCTCGCTATTTCCAAGCGTTAGGCTTAGAAAAAGAAATGCCAGAAGAAGGCTATCGTGGTAAAGACATCATAGAGTTTGGTAAAGTTCTAGCAGAAGAGCATGGCGATAAGTATGTGAGTGTATCAGAACCGGAACGTCGTGAATTCTTCCGTCAATATGGTCTTCAAAAAGAGTTAGATAAAATTAAGTCTGACTTAAAAGAGTTCCGTGTTGAGTTTAATAACTGGTTCTCTGAAACATCTCTTTATGAGTCAAAGAAAGTGATTGAAGTTCTCGAAACACTTGATGAAAAAGGTGAAACGTATGAACTTGATGGAGCAACATGGTTCCGTTCAACAACATACGGTGATGATAAAGATCGCGTGTTAATCAAAAATGACGGCACGTACACGTATCTCACACCTGATATTGCGTACCACCAAGATAAAATGCAACGTGGCTTTGATAAGCTGATCAATATCTGGGGTGCTGACCACCATGGTTATATCCCTCGTATGAGAGCAGCGATCCAAGCGCTTGGCTATTCTGCTGAACAATTTGAAGTACAGATTATTCAAATGGTGAGCTTGTATCAAGGCGGAGAGAAAGTGAAGATGAGTAAGCGTACGGGTAAAGCTGTTACTCTTCGTGATTTAATGGAAGAAGTAGGAATCGATGCTGTCCGTTATTTCTYTGCGATGCGTAGTGCGGACTCTCAACTTGATTTTGATATGGATCTTGCTGTGTCTAAATCTAACGAGAACCCTGTATTCTACGTACAATATGCACATGCTCGTGTATGTAGTATGCTTCGTCAAGGAGAAGAGCTTGGCCTAACATATGATGTGGATACAGATCTATCGGCGGTTTCAACAGAAAAGGAATATGACCTATTAAAAGCCATTGGTGATTTTCCTGAAGTTGTAGCTGAAGCAGCAGAAAAGCAAATGCCTCACCGCATTACAAACTATGCTCATGACCTAGCTTCTGCTCTTCACAGCTTTTATAATGCAGAGCGAGTTATTGATTCTGAGGACCAAGATAAGAGTAAAGCACGTCTTGCTCTCATGAAGGCGACTCAAGTAACGATTCAAAATGCACTAGCATTAGTAGGTGTATCAGCACCAGAGAAAATGTAGGTATTATAAAGCTCCCTATTCACTTAGTGAAAGGGAGCTACTTGTTTTAAAAATCCGGAAATGTTTACATCTTTGATCGGTTATGAGCGCTATAAGAGATATATGAGCGACTCGCATTGAGTTATGTGCAAAATAATCGAGATATGAGCGCTTCACAGGAAGATATGAGCGCTAAAACATATAAATGAGCGAAAAGCAGTTTCTCGACCTTAAATGAGCGGAATATAAGATTTATGAGCGAAATCGGCTGGCTTATTTGCGGAATAATCGGGATATGAGCGATTCACAGGAAGATATGAGCGCTAAATCATATAAATGAGCGAAAAGCAGTTTCTCGACCTTAAATGAGCGGAATATAAGATTTATGAGCGAAATCGGCTGGCTTATTTGCGGAATAATCGGGATATGAGCGATTCACAGGAAGATATGAGCGCTAAATCATATAAATGAGCGAAAGGCAGTTTCTCGACCTTATATGAGCGGAGTTACTAGTAAATCGGGAGGGGATATGAATGAGCATCGAGACGACCTTCACCAAAGAACAGCATCGACAAATGGCAGTCAGTTTGTTTAATCGCACGTGGGATTTAATGGATAAAGCAGATCGTACAGAAGATGAGGAGCTCGAAATGATTCATATCGCTCATACGTCGCGATACCATTGGGGAGTGGTTGGTGATCATGTAAATTGGTCACGTGGTGAGTGGCAGATCTCTCGTATGTACGCACTTATTGGAGCAGGAGAAGCGGCACTTAAGCATGCTCTAGCGAATAAACGAATCCACGATCACTATCAATTAACGGGATTTGATGCAGCATTTGTGGCAGAAGCCCTGGCTCGTGCCTATCATTTACTAGGTGAGACTGAGCATATGAAAGCTCATCTTGCCTATGCCCATCAACAAGCTGCACATATCGAAAAAGAAAGCGACCGTGATTACGTGTTAGCTGAACTTGCAACGATTTCAGGATAGTCCTAGTTTTTGGGGAGCCTTTTAGATAAGGCTTCTTTTCTTGTCTAATAGAAAGGAGCTGTAAGATGGAAGCTGTTATTTGGATTGTTATTGTCGCTTTGTTTATTTTGAGCTTAATTGGACTGCTCTTTCCCATTGTTCCTTCTGTGCTTGTATTATGGGTAGGGTTCTTGATGTATGTCTTTTTAATAGATGGAGCCTCCTTGTCGATCTGGTTTTGGGTTGGAGCTGGTGTTCTGACCGTCTTACTATTTGCCGCGGATTTAATCGCCAGTCAATTCTTTGTGAAGAAATACGGAGGTTCAAAGTGGAGTGAGCGAATGGCTGCTCTAGGTGTGATCGTCGGTTCGTTTATCATGCCTCCATTTGGGATCATTTTAGTTCCGTTTATCCTCGTTTTTATAAACGAGTTGATCTCAACAAAGGATCCCCGTCAAGCAGTATTGGTTGCTATTGCCTCATTTTTTGCCTTTTTAAGTGGGACGGTTGCAAAAGGACTCGTTCAACTTATCTTGATCATTTGGTTTTTTATCGAAGTTTTTATTTAGAAGCATAATCTGCTTCATATCACACAAAGTAAGAGAAGAGAGATCTCAGAAAGAAGGAAATAAGAA
>NZ_LFEL01000054.1:0-9069 GCF_001037965.1 Bacillus sp. LL01
ATATTCACCTGTACTTGCATCTTCATAAGGCTCCGTCCAGATGACGGTATCAGGATTCGCTGCAGCGTCTGTGTACCAAAGACGAGTACGCGGGTCGTAATCAGAGCCAACGTCGATAAAAGGCTCGGTGAAAAATTCCCCTTCGTTTGAGCCAATGTACGTAACGGCAATATGTTCATTTAAAGAGTTGAACGTTTGGAAATCTTCATTAACAATGGCCCAAGCTTCTTCTCTTTCTTCCTCGGGTGATTGCAACATCGTCACCACTCGACTATCTTGACTATAACGGTCAATGGATGATGCGAAACTTTCTAAGTACAATGATATTAAGTCGCTTTTTTCTTGAACGAGTGATTGACCTTCTACTCGTACATTTTCCTCAACCTGTTGCTTTACTTGTAAATACGTTAAAGTAGAAACGATAGCTAACGTAATAAACAGTAAGGTACAGATGAGGGTAATAAGTTTAGTTTGAATCGATTTCACTTACCCCATCCCCCTTAAAAATAAACCTCTCATTGTAGTATCGGTTAGTAGCGAGAGAAATTTAATAAAAAATGACAAAGGAGCTAGGTCAATATGCTTAAAAGTGTGGAATTACATCATGTGAGTCTAGAAGTGAAGGATTTAGAAGTCGCTAAAGAATTTTATAAAGAAATCCTTCTTTTAGAAGAATTAGATCGTCCTACTTTTGATTTTAAGGGTGCTTGGTTTTCGATTGGAGGGCAGCAATTACATTTAATAGAGAATCATACTAGAGAAGAAGGTAGGGCAGTTATTGATTCAAGAGGGCATCATTTTGCCATTCGAGTAAAAGAWTACGACGAAGCCCTTAATTGGTTAAAGCAGAAGGAAGTAGAAGTGGTTGAAAAACCTACTAGTAAAAGTGGATTTGCCCAGATTTTTTGCTTAGATCCAGATGGCCATATTATTGAAATTCATGTCGAAAGAACAAAATAAAAAAGATGAGTCATTACACTCATCTTTTTCTAGCCAATGATCTCCTTTACTCGTCCAACTTGTCCATCAGAAAGCTTTACTTTAATGCCGTGTGGGTGGCTAGGGGATTTTGTAAGGATGTTAGCAACTGTACCCTCTGTCAATGTCCCTGTTCGTTGGTCTTTTTTTAGTAYAATCTTAACTCTTTGTCCGATTTTAATGGCAGATCGATTTTGTCCGTTCATTTGAAACGTCCTTTCTTTGACGCAATTGATCTCTCTATCATACCTCAATCTTTGGGTAGATCCTAGAGGAAGTCTTTATTATCCCATGCATTATGGTGGAGACACAAAGAGCTCACCTAATATAGGCGAGCCCTGTTTCTATTATTTATTATGCTTTATGTTTTTAAGAGGCTTAGTGGCAGGGCCTTCAATGACTTCTCCTTTATATGAGAAACGTGAGCCATGACATGGGCAGTCCCACGAACGATCTCCGTGATTCCAATTCACTTCACAGCCCATATGGGTACAAGTTGTGTCAACTAAGTGGAGAAACCCTTCTTTATCCTTGTAGGCACCCGCACGTTTTCCATCAACTTTCACTACTGCGCCTTCGTCTAAAGCTATTTCATCAATTGATTTATCAGCATCATCGAATTTTCCTTTTATTAAATGCTTTGCAACATCAAGGTTCTCAGACATAAAGTGCCTAATACTTGGGTCAGCAACAAACCGAGATGGCTTWTAAAGCTCTTCATAAGGACTCGGACGCCCTACAATCAGATCGGTGATGACATGAGCTGCAGCTGTACCATTTGTCATTCCCCATTTTCTAAAGCCTGTTGCCACAAATACGTTCGGATGCATCCGTGATAGTTTTCCTATATAAGGAATTTTATCTAACGTAATCAGGTCTTGAGCTGACCAGCGAAAAGGAATGGTTCGAGTCGTAAACACTTTATTGGCGTAATCCTGTAGCGATTCGTAGTGATACATAGTATCCATGCCTTGACCTGCCTTATGTTCTTCACCACCTATGATGACAAGTCTTTTTCCATCCATATCAGTGTAGCGAAGTGACCGTTTAGGTTCATCGCAGTTTAAATACATCCCGCCTGGAAAGTCTTCTTCGGTTTCAACTGCAATGACATAGGAACGTTCGGCATGCATCCTTGAAAAATAAAACCCTGCCCCGTCATAAAAGGGAAAATGTGTGGCAGCTACAACATGTTTAGCTTTAATTTTTGCTCCATCACGGGTTAGGACTACAGGTGATTCTCCTTCTTTTATATCAGTTGCTACTGTATGTTCATATATTTTACCACCCAGTTCCGTAAACATTTTAATAAGGTGTGCTAAATATTTAATGGGGTGGAATTGAGCTTGTCCTCGCATCACAATACCAGCTTTAATGGGAATGTTTAGAGGCATGGAGGTAATCCATTCTGAATCAATACCAAGCTCTTGATAAGCTTTGTATTCATGTTCAAGCTTGCTTACGCCTCGGTTATTCGTTGTGTAAAGGTAGGCATCTTCATCTGTAAAGTCACATGCCATCTTTTCATCTTTGACGAGTTTGCGCATAAAGGCTAGTGCAGCGTCATTGGCATCATAATAGAGCTTTGCTTTGTCGACCCCAACATTTTGAATCAATTCATCGTAGATTAAATCATGTTGAGCCGTGATTTTTGCGGTCGTATGACCAGTTGTGCCATTTACTAAAACATCGGCATCTACTAATGTGACATCCAGCCCTTCTTTCGCTAATAAATAGGCTGTTGTGATCCCACTAATTCCGCCTCCAACCACACAGACATCCGTTGAGATATCTTCTTTCAGTGGTGGGAAGCTGGCAAGTTGAGTCGTAATCCGCCAATATGGTTCAGGTCTTTCAGGCAACCGATTGGTTTTGTGCTCATTCATCTAAAAACCTCCTTGATCTTAATCTCTTCCATAATTTGTCCGAGATGGTATGTTTTTATGTATCACAATAAAAGCTCTCTTAAACATAAAAGAGCTGCCCATACCTCAGATATGAGCAGCTTTTACACTATGCAGCGATCGGCTTAGTTTGTTCGATTTTCTTTTTACCGTGTTGCAATAGAAAGTAGGCAACCACAAATGTAGCTGAAGCAGTAAAGAAGAGAGCTGCCCCGCCGAAGAAATCCATCATTAAGCCGAGTAGAGTCGGACCAATCAGTTGTGCTGACATTGAGAACAAATAGTAAAGACCAGTAAACAGTCCAATTTTGGCAAGACCACCGAGATCAGCAACGAGTGGATAGGCTTGCACATTGATTAATGCCCAGGCTACACCGGCTAAAAATAGGACAACTTGTAAGAGGAGTGGGGTGCTAATAAACGGAATGGCTACAAAAAAGAGGGGCAACAAGATTAAACCGATCACCATCGTTTCAACCTTGCCAAGTTTTTGTCCAATCCAACCTGCAGGAACGGCGAATAGTACAAACGATAAGCTGAAAAAGCCGAGTGTTAATCCAGCAAGTCCTTCTGTAAAGCCAAGTGTTCTAGTAGCGTATAAAGTGAACAGTGCTTCAATAGAGGCATAGCCGATAAAATACACAAAGATAGCAAATAAAATAAATGCTTGACCCCGGTGCTTTTTCAAAAAGAGTTCGGCAAGTCCTCTTGTAATCGAACGTCTAGCTTGAACTTCATCTTGCTCATTATTTGTATTCGTTGTGTAGGGCGGGTGACGATCCACTGAGCGAAATAACAAAAGAAAAGCAGTCATTAAAAGGATACTGGCTACGATAAAAGGGTAGGATGAGTTGACTTGGTAAAGTTGAGATAAACCAAACAATGCCACAATCGCACCAATGCCACCCATTAAGTTAATGTAACCATTAGCGAGAGAGCGTCTCTCCGGTGCTATATGGTCGGGCATCAATGAGATGACGGGAGCACGGTAGAGTGTCATGGCTAATAAAAATAAGATGTCAATAAAAAGAAGTGTCCAAAGTGTCGATTGCATAAAAGGTAGTAAGACAAAGAAAAGAGCAGCAAGTGGCATACCAATCATAAGGAAAGGAAGTCGCTTTCCAAATCGTGTGTTCACACGATCTGACCAAGCTCCAATAAGCGGGATCAATAAGACTGCTAGTAAATTATCGAGCCCCATAATCGCCCCGATAATACTTGTTCGCTCAATATGATTAGCAAGTATTAATGGCATGTATGCATTGTAGAAGGTCCAAATTAGGGTTAGAGCGAAAAAGCCACTTCCAATCACTAGTACTTTTCTCTGTGAGAATGTTTCCTTCATGTTGACACCTCATTTCTCGGTTTTTATTATATATTCAAAATGGATCCGTTCAATCCTCTTTATGTGGAGTAGCTATACGTAATCTTAATAAAAAAGCTGACTCAAAGTTGATCGAGTCAGCGAAATAACGTTAATAATAGAGGGCTTCAATCTTTTGGCATTTTGAACATTTAACGTAATAAGAGTCCCCGTAAAAATCATGGTCGCACGTTCGTTGTAATTCTTCAATTTGTGAATGGACTTTTCTCACTTTTGCTTGAAGTTCACTGAGCTCTTGTTGCAGCTGTTCAATCATAGAATCACTCCTTTATTAAAGATAAAGGTCTTTACCACCGTCTTTATACTGCTGTGATTTTTCTCTCATTCCTCTTTCAATTGCTTCTTTCGTCTCTAGGTTATGTTCTTTGGCATAGTCGCGAATATCTTGTGAAATTCTCATGCTACAAAACTTAGGACCACACATAGAGCAGAAATGAGCCGTCTTGGCACCCTGGGCAGGCAAGGTTTCATCATGGTAGTCAATCGCACGCTCGGGGTCTAGTGACAAATTAAATTGATCTCTCCACCGAAACTCAAAACGAGCTTTTGAGAGGGCATCATCTCTCTTTTGTGCCACAGGATGCCCTTTAGCTAAATCAGCCGCATGAGCAGCAATCTTATACGTGATTACGCCCGTTCGTACGTCTTCTTTATTAGGTAATCCAAGATGTTCTTTTGGGGTGACATAGCAGAGCATAGCTGTACCATACCAACCAATCATGGCAGCTCCGATAGCTGAAGTGATGTGATCATAACCTGGTGCGATGTCAGTGGTTAATGGTCCAAGTGTATAGAATGGAGCTTCCTTACATAACTCAAGTTGCTTATCCATATTTTCTTTAATTAAATGCATAGGAACATGACCAGGCCCTTCTACCATCACTTGTACATCATGACGCCAAGCCAGTTGAGTTAGTTCACCTAATGTCTCGAGCTCTGCAAACTGAGCCTCATCATTGGCATCAGCAATGGACCCAGGTCTAAGTCCATCGCCTAATGAAAAAGCAATATCGTATGTTTTCATAATTTCGCATATCTCTTCAAAGTGAGTATAAAGGAAACTTTCTTGATGATGGAATAAGCACCACTGCGCCATAATGGATCCACCGCGAGAAACGATTCCGGTCACTCGCTTAGCTGTCAGTGGTACATAGCGCAGGAGGACTCCTGCATGAATGGTAAAATAATCGACCCCTTGTTCTGCCTGCTCTATTAATGTGTCTCTATACACTTCCCAGGTCAGGTCCTCTGCTACTCCGTTTACTTTTTCGAGAGCTTGATAGATTGGCACTGTCCCAACAGGAACAGCAGAGTTTCGGATGATCCATTCACGTGTTTTATGAATATCTTTTCCTGTTGAGAGATCCATAATATTATCAGCCCCCCAACGTGTTGCCCACGTCATCTTTTCTACTTCCTCTTCGATCGAAGAAGTCACAGCAGAGTTGCCGATATTTGCATTAATTTTCACGTGGAAATGACGACCAATAATCATTGGTTCTGATTCTGGATGATTAATGTTACTAGGAATGATCGCTCTTCCTTTTGCAATCTCATCACGAACAAATTCGGGATCTACTTGCTCTCTAATGGCTACAAACTCCATTTCGGGCGTGATAATGCCTTTTTTAGCATAATGAAGTTGTGTTACATTTTTACCTGTTTTAGCACGGAGCGGTTTATGATCTAAAAGCGGAAATTCATTATATGTTGCCCGTGGGTCTGCCTCGTCCTTGTATCCATTATCTTCTATCTTTACTTTACGACCTACGTACTCTTCTACATCACCTCGCTCAATAATCCATTCTTTTCTGAGAGGAGGAAGACCTTTAGTTAAGTCGACTGTATAGTTAGGGTCAGTATAAGGCCCACTCGTATCATATACACGAATAGGTGAATTTTCTTCCTCTCCAAAAGCACCTGTTGTGTTAGACAAACCAATCTCTCGCATAGGAACGAGCAAATCACTGCGCGAGCCTTCAACATACACCTTCTTGCTTCCTGAAAAGCTAGACATAATCGATACATTTTTTTGCATAATTTGGGACATCATTCATCTCTCCTTTAATTTTATAAATAAAAGGACGAGATCTGTACATGAAAAGAATAGGGGAGTACATAAAAAAACCGAGTCCAAATAAATTGGGCCCGGCTTATACTATGTAGAAGTAGTCAAATAGACATTGTTGAGGAGTCWAACTTCCCTACGCTGGTATGAGCCAGATCAGGTCCAAAGGGTTAAAAGACTTCATTGCGTCTTTCTCTCAGCCCAACTCGTTGGACACCCCTAGTTAATGCTATAAAGTTATCTTACAGATTGATCCTATCATGAGTATGTTTAAATAATCAAGGAAAGATTTCTCTCTTTTTTGATAACTTCATTATAATTAATAAAAAGGAGTGGGTAGTTTTGATAAAACGGTCAGCACTTATACTTGGAGCGACGGGTCTTATTGGAAGACAAGTAGTAAAGGAACTGACAAGTGCCTCGGAATATAAAGAGGTTCATTTACTTGTTCGACGCCCTGTGGAWAAAATGAACCCAAAGCAAATTGTACATGTGGTCGATTTCGACTCTTTGGTTGAAGAGAGTTTTCCACAGGTGGATGATGTTTTTATTTGCATAGGCACRACGATTAAAAAAGCAAAAACAAAAGAAGCATTTAAAAAAGTTGATTTTGATTACCCTCTAAAAGTAGCGACTATGGCAAGGAATAAAGGTGCTTCAAGACTTTTGGTCATCTCTGCTATTGGAGCAGATCATAGTTCGCGTGTTTTCTAWAGTAGAGTAAAGGGAGAAATGGAAGAAGCATTGAAGAAATTGAGTTATCCACATGTTGATATCTTCAGACCTTCACTTTTATTAGGAGAAAGAGAGGAATTTCGTTTGGGGGAGAAGATGGGCGAGATCGGGTTGAAATTGCTTAAACCAGTATTAGCTGGGCAGATGCGAAAGTATAGAGGAATCGAAGATGTGGTCGTTGCTCGTGCCATGTATAGACGAGCTATAAGAGAAGCAAGCGAGGGTGTGACAATTATTCAATCTGATGACATAGAGAAATTTGGACAAGAGTAGGGGGTTACTAGATGAGGACAAAAGTAGATCATACGGTTATGCATAGTTATCCTGGTCTTGTAGCTTTAGTGACGGTGAAGGCTAATGAGAAGAAAAACATCATGGCTGCAGGTTGGCATACGTATATTTCGTATGAGCCACCGATGTATGGAGTAGCGATAGGCCGGGAGAGTTACACATATGAACTAATGAAGGAAGCTGGTATGTTTGCGATTAATTTTCTCCCCTTTGAAAAAGCTGAAGAGATTCAGAAGGCCGGGATCTTAACAGGAGCTAAGACCGATAAATTGGCCACTCTTTCGTTTGAAGAAGGTGTAGAGACCGGTGCACCTATCTTAAAGGCTGCGTATGTAGCCTATGAGTGCAAGACAATCGATATAAACCCATATGGGGATCATGATTTCTTTGTAGCAGATCTAGTAGGGTTCTATCGGGACGAAGAGTGTTTCCTTGAAAATGGACTACCTAACTTAACAAAATTATCAATACCACTTTACCTTGGTAGGTCTAAGTATATGAAACTTGATGATCGTGTCATAAGTAAAGATTGTGTCGATTAAGAAATGGGGCTGGGACATATCTAAGAGGTTTAACTCAGGATACGAACGAAGCGCTAAATGAGCGGATGAAATATACGTAGACCTCCTACAGGATGAAAAGCAGAGGTGAGACCCCACGAGGAGGCTCACCAGCTTCCCGCGGAAAGCGAAGTATATTTCAGGAGCGGTACACATAGACCGCATCAGTAATGTTCGATTTTCCATAAGTTAAAATACTTTTGTCCAAGCCTCATTTTCTATTGTTTAAAGTCATGTAAAGGCCTCTTTTGGGACGAAGAGTCACAAGGGGCTGTGGCTTAACTGTATGATGATCAGCTGATATCGTAAGGCGGTATTTTTGAACAATAGTGGCGAGAGCAAGTGTGGCCTCCATCATCGCAAAATGATTACCGATACATACCCGAGGTCCACCTCCGAATGGAAAGTAGGCATAGGGAGGCAAGGTTTTAATGAAATTGTGTTCAAAGCGTTCAGGAATAAACGCATCGGCGTTGTCATAGTAAGTAGGGTTTCGGTGCATTACATACTGGCTAATTAACACCATATTCCCTTTTCTCATCTGATAAGGGCCGATCTCAATATCTTCCTCTACTTGTCTACCAATCACATAGGCTGGTGGATAAAGCCTCATCGACTCTGAGATGATATGTTGAGCATACGTTAATTGAGGGTAGAGTTCTGGTGTGATGGGCTTCCCTTGAGTTAATTCTTCAATTATAGTGTAGAGCTTTTCATCAACCTCGGGGTGCTGGGATAAAAGGTAGAATGTCCATGACAGTAAGTTAGCTGTTGTTTCATGTCCGGCAAGAAAAATAGTCATTAGTTCATCTCTCAATTGTTTGTCAGTCATTCCGAGTCCGTTTTCCTCATCTTTTGCCTGCATTAAAATTCCTAATAAATCAGTATGCTCACTAGGCTCCATTCTTCTTTCTTTAATAATAGAAAAGAGGACATCATCTAATTCATTTACTGCTCTTTTCAATTTTCGATTGTTTTTGGTCGGAATCCAAAGTGGGATATTAATAAGCGAACGCATTCTTTTCACACCTAGCTTCATTACGGCCTCCATCGGTGCTTCGATTCTTTTTGCTTCTTCTCCTATATCCATACTGAACATGGTTTTAGTGATTATACCAAGGGCAATGTTCATCATTTCGTTGGTTATAG
>NZ_LFEL01000055.1:0-9018 GCF_001037965.1 Bacillus sp. LL01
TGCCGTAGAGTGTGGAGCAGATCAAGCGATTCATGCAGGAGAGGTTGATGTGTTCGAGGAAGTGATGAACGCCACTTCAGGCGAAGGGGCAAATGTGGTGATTGATGCCGTATGCCTCCCACAAACTTTTGAGCTAGGTACCCAAGTCRCATCGATTGCAGGACGGGTGGTTGTTTTAGGATTTGATGAGCGTCCGTCACACATTTCACAATTACCAATCACAAAAAAAGAGCTGACAATTGTAGGATCAAGATTACAAACCAATCAATTTGCACCTGTTATTCAATGGATGGAAGACAATGAACTAAATGTCGACAAAATGGTAACCCATACGTTCTCAATCGATCAAATTAAAGAGGCAATGGAGTTTATCGAAAGCCATCCAGATGAAGTTCGAAAAGCAGTAATCTCCATGTAAACCCATTTGTGCTCACCCTCTGATAGTGGTGAGCCTCATATGTAAATAGCAGCTAGTTTAAGAGGAGGAAAAAGCGATATGAAAAGCTATAATACGCTTAATAAAATGATCACAGCAGGTATCACAGCAGTCGTGAGAGGGGATACCTTTGAAGAAGCTGAAACGATTGCAAATGGTTGTATTGCAGGGGGCATCACATCTATAGAAGTAACCTTTACTACACCGGATGCGGTTCGTCTCATTAAACAATTAAGTCTAAGTTACCCTGATATTACAGTTGGAGCGGGAAGTGTACTAGATTCAGAGACGGCCCGCATTGCGATTTTAAATGGAGCGGAGTACGTGGTATCTCCTTGCTTTGATAAAGGTGCGGCTATGCTTTGTAATAGATATCAAGTTCCCTATGTTCCGGGTTGCATGACGATTCGCGAGATGAAAGAGGCCACAGAATATGGTGTGTCGTTGATTAAGCTATTCCCTGGTAATCAATTTGAACCTTCCTTTATCAAGTCTGTAAAAGGTCCTCTTCCGCATGTGGAAGTCATGCCAACAGGCGGTGTAAATGCCTCTAACGTTCAGCAGTGGATCGAAAACGGAGCTGCTGCAGTTGGAGTGGGAAGTGACTGGAATAAAGCATTAAAAACTTCAGGCGAAGAAGGCGTTATTGAAGCTGCGCGAAATTACGTGAATATCCTATCAAACTAATAAGGGGGGATACAAAATGAGAATGGTGTTTAGATGGTTTGGAGAAGGAAATGATCATATTTCTTTAAAAGACGTGAAGCAAATTCCAGGCGTCGAAGGAATCGTTTGGTCCTTACATGATGTACCTGCTGGTGACGAGTGGTCATTGGACCAAATTCAAGATGTAAAACAACAAGCTACAGATCATGGTTTACATATTGAGGTTGTCGAAAGTGTAAATGTTCATGAAGATATAAAACTAGGTCTTCCTACACGAGATCGCTATATTGAGAATTATATAAAGACGATAGAGAAGCTAGCAAGTGTTGGAGTGAAAGTAATCTGCTATAATTTCATGCCGATATTCGATTGGTTACGCACCGACCTAGCAAAAGAACTAGAAGATGGATCAACCGCTCTATTTTACGAGGGCTCAAAAATTCATGATATTGACCCGATGRAGCTAGTTAAACAGATTAGTGATAATTCTGAAATGACGATGCCTGGTTGGGAGCCGGAACGTCTTGCCGATTTAACTAAACTATTTGAAGCATACCGGGGTGTCACAGAAGAAGACTTGATGAATAATCTTCAGTACTTTCTAGAAAAAATTATTCCAGTTGCAGAGAAACACGATATCAAAATGGCCATTCATCCTGATGATCCACCATGGTCTGTATTTGGTCTCCCTCGAATTGTAACGAATAAAGAAAATCTGCAACGCATTTTAAAACTAGTAGATAGCCCATCAAATGGCTTGACTCTCTGTAGTGGATCACTAGGCTCAAACCCTTCGAATAATGTAGCGGAAATGGTAAGAGAGTTCGCCGATCGTATTCCATTTGCTCATATCAGAAACGTGAGAATTTTTGAAAACGGAGATTTTATCGAAACCTCCCACCGCACAGAAGATGGCTCCATAGATATTACAGATGTTGTGACGGCCTATCATGAAAATAATTTCACCGGTTACGCGCGCCCTGACCATGGTCGCCACATTTGGGATGAAAAGTGTAGACCAGGCTACGGCTTATATGACAGAGCCCTTGGCATTATGTATATGTGGGGAATTTGGGACACGTTAGAAAAAGCAAAAAGGGAGGCGTAACATGCTAGCACTAAATGAAAATTTAAATGGCAAAATCGCCGTTATTACAGGTGGAAGCGGTGTGTTATGTAGCGCCATGGCTAGGGAGCTTGGTCGCCAAGGTGTAAAAGTAGCAATCTTAAATCGCACAGCAGAAAAAGGGAAACAAGTCGAACAAGAGATAATCGATGCTGGTGGAGAAGCTCTTGCCATCGCATGCGATGTTCTTGATATGAATAGCATTATTGCAGCAGAAGAAAGAATTACAAAAGAATTTGGAGTATGCGACATTTTAATTAATGGGGCAGGGGGCAACCACCCAAAAGGCACGACAACCAATGAAATTTTTCAAAAGGAAGATGTCGTAAACGATTCAGTGCAAACCTTTTTCGATATGAACAATGAAGGCTTCCAGCATGTTTTCAACTTAAATATCCAAGGAACAGTAAATGCTACACAAGTATTCCTAAAAAGAATGGTCGACAAAAAAGGTGCTGTCGTCATTAACCTTTCCTCAATGAGTGCTCCTTCACCAATGACAAAAGTGCCAGCCTACAGTGCAGCCAAAGCAGCAATTGATAACTTTACGCAATGGTTAGCTGTGCATATGGCCCAATCAGGTGTGCGTGTGAATGCGATCGCACCGGGATTCTTCTTAACCGAGCAAAATCATAAGTTGYTCAAAAACGAAGACGGAAGCTTAACTGAGCGTTCAGAGAAGATCATTACACATACACCGATGAGACGATTCGGTGATCCGGAAGATTTATTGGGAACGCTTTTGTGGCTAGCAGATGAGAACATGTCAGGATTCGTCACTGGTATTACGGTGCCAGTAGATGGCGGGTTTATGGCTTATTCTGGAGTATAAGAATGGGGAGGGCACAGCCGCTGGGGCGGTTGTGCTTTTTTGGTGAGCGGAGGTGCGTTAGGTGGGGATGATTTCCAGATATTTGCTGCGTTTGTCGGAATATGATGGGGTTTCGTCGGAATAAAGCTTTAATTTGACGGAATCAGAAGCCATTCCGTCGGAAAACGACATCATTTCGTCGGAATAAGATCATCAATTATTAAATTTAGTTTCAAATAAAGGGAAAATGCTTATTTTGTCGAAGTTCATACTACTCTAAAAAGAAAAGGAGCCCCAAATGATCGCAAAACCTCGCAAAATCCCTGTTCACATCGCCAAATTAGAAGCACTTCTACGCAGAATTCCTTCCCACCACCCGAAACGACCTCAAATCGAAGCCGACTTAGCGAAAAGGAGAGCTGGTTATAAAGGGGAGAGCGCTCTAGATTACCACCTCAGCTTCCTACCGCAAAAAGAATACGTCATTTTCCACGATCTAAGAATAAAAAGTGGCGATTACTTCTTCCAAATCGACACCCTTATCCTCACTCCAAACTATATTCTCCTTATTGAGGTCAAACATCTTTTCGGTACGTTAACATTTGAGCCGGAATTTCAGCAGTTAGTTCGTTCAACCGCTGATGCTGAAGATGTCTTTCCTGACCCRATCATTCAGGTGAAAAGACAAGCATCGCAACTAAAAGAGTTGCTCAAAGATTATAAGTTTCCAGATATCCCGATCGAAACCATTGTTGTTATCACAAATTCGCTTAGCCGGATTACAACCTCACAAACAACTGACTACCTAAGAAGATACATTATCCGAGACACCGTACTCGTAAGTCGCATCTTAAAGCTAACCACTCAACATCTCACACTAATCTACCCTCCAAAATTGCTTAAAAAAGCCATCAGAATTCTGAACAAATCCCATTCCCCAACTACATTTGATCCGCTCATTTCCTACAACCTTCAAGAAGAAGATTTAGTAAAAGGAGTTCATTGTCCAAAGTGTTTTGCTATACCTATGCGGAGGCTTCATGGTAAGTGGCTATGCACTTTTTGCTACCACCAATCAGGAATGGCACATATTCATAGCTTAATCGACTATGAAGTTTTAATTAAAAACTCAATTACGAACAAACAGGCATGCAAATTTCTAAAGGTTCATCCACCACTTGCAAAAAGGTTGCTTACTTCATTACATTTACCTCAAATAGGAGCTACCAAATCACGAGTTTATCTAATAAACATAGATCAATTATATGAAGCAGCCCAAAAAGAAGACTCCGACTGAGATTGKAGTCTTCTTTTTATCATTAGTAATTGGAAATGAGTTAGGAAGAGGAGTAATTCGACGAAATTATGTCGAAATTCGTTTCCAAAATCAGATATTCCGACGAAGTCAACTAATAATCCGACGAAACGCCCTCATAATCGGGCAAGTGCATCCATTTATCTGGGAAATGACGCCTTTTCAGCTACTTCCAAACTCCCCGCCGGTCCAAAGAACTCATAATGGACACGCTCATCACTAACGCCCAACTCCACTAAATGCTGCTTGATCGCTTTCATAAACGGCACCGGGCCGCAGAAGTAGTACTCCGCATCGTCCCCAGCATTAGCCAAAGCACAGCGCAGCCAGCCAAGCTCAATCAATCCTTGAAGGTCAAACTTGGCACGCGCAACATCGTCCTCAGTAGGTTCAGCCAAACAAACATAACAGTTCACATTTTTATAAATTGCAGCCACTTCTTCGACATGTTCGCCAAATGCTTGCATCGAACCGTTTTGCGCTGCATGGATAAAGGTGACTTTACGCGCTGGTTGCTCACGTACAATTGTATTTAACATACTCATCATCGGTGTCACGCCCACGCCGCCGCTAATGAGCACAACTGGCTTTTCGCTGCTTGTATCTAAAACGAAATCTCCAGCTGGCGCACTTAACTCTAGCTTGTCGCCTTCTTCCATTTTTTCATGTAAATAAGTGGAGACAACCCCGTCATTCTCATGTTTGACGCTAATGCGGTAATAGTCATTTCTTGAAGCGTCAGATAGACTGTATTGACGTAAGTGAGTATGCTCGAGGCCTTCTGGCTGCACTCTTACTGTTACGTATTGCCCTGCTTGGTAAGTCGCAATCTCTCCGCCATCAAAAGGTTGTAAATAGAAGGATGTAATCACATCGCTTTCCACTACTTTTTTCGCGATCACAAATTCTCTAAAGTCAGCCCAGCCTCCAACTTGCGATTCAGCTTCCTCATACATTTCGTTCTCGACGCCGATAAAGGCATCAGCAATGACACCAYAGGCTTCGCCCCACGCACCGAGGATTTCATTGGTTGCGGCATCTCCAAGGACTTCTTTGATCGCCTCCAGTAGAGTCTCCCCAACAATTGGATAATGCTCAGCCTTTACACCTAAACTTCTATGCTTGTGCCCGATTTGTTTAACGACTGGTAAAATCGCTTCTAGTTGATCGATATGAACAGCAGCTGCATACACAGAATTAGCTAGAGCTGTTTGCTGACGCCCTTGTTTTTGATTGGCATGATTGAATATATTTAATAGCTCAGGATGACGTTCAAATACCAATTGATAAAAACGAGTCGTAATCTTTGTTCCATGGACTTCCAATACCGGAACTGTAGACTTTATAATAGAGATAGTTTCTTTAGATAACATGTGCACTCGCTCCTTTGCGTGTCTGATCTTTACACTTATGATTATAGGGGTGAGCGACATGTTAAGGTGTGATTTAAATCACAAATGATATGTCTAATTGGTGAAGGAGGGGWCCCCTGTTTTGAACACGGATACGATTAAGGAATTGTTAACTCATTTCCCGTTGTTTGCCCGGCTTGATGACCATTCACTGAGTCAAATTGTTGATATCTCGATCCATCGCGAGTGGGGGAAAGGTAGTCATCTTTTTATGCAAGGCGAGCCGATCGAAAATGTCTATTTTATCTATAGCGGCCGTATTAAAATTTACAAAGCCGATAGTCGAGGGCGCGAACAAATTGTCGCGATCTTAAAAGAAGGGGAGATGTTTCCACATGTCGGTTTCTTCCGTAAAGGAGGCTACCCGGCTTTTGCGCAAGTGCTTGAGCAAGCCGAACTCGTCGTCATTCCGATTCGTGACTTTGAAAACATTTTAAGAAGCAATCCAGAGCTTTGCATTCAAGTATTCAACGTCTTAGGTAAGAAAATCGTCGACTTACAAGACCGCCTCGAGGCTCAAATTTTGAACAATACATATGAACAAGTGATCAAACTCTTAATCCGACTAGGCGAAACGAATGGACGCAAGCTAAAGGATGGTACGACGGTGATCAAGTCCGACTACACAAATCAGCAACTAGCTAATATGATCGGCACAACACGAGAAACCATCAACCGAACGTTAACCAAGCTGAAAAAAGAAGGACTATTGAAAAATAGTAGCGAGGTCAGGCTTTGCTTTGTGCATGAAGAGATGGAAGGGAAGTTATACGGGGAGTGAACGCACTCCTCCTCGCTAATAGTGTTAAAGAACTAAGTATAAAGACCAGCAACTCAGTCCAATAACTTACTCTATAAAGGCCTGCTCTCATCGTATGTGCAACCGATTGCCTATTTTTCAGAAAATTGTTGCATTGACAATTGTACCCATCATACAATGAGTATAGTAAGCGTTTTCAAAATGCTGTAAATAAGAGAATGAGAGGAGAATAACATGAAAAAGAGTGTAGTCTGGATTGTAATGTTAAGCCTTTTATTATCGCTTTTTGTGCAACCGTTTGCACAAACGAGTGAGGTACAAGCTGCTGGCGACAAAGTGTACGAAAAAGTCGTACTGCGCGGGGAATCACCATTGAGGTGGGATGGGGAAAATCATCCACTTACATTTGATGAGACAGAAGAATTATGGAAAAGTGAGCCTGTGTCACTAGCAGGTGGCAATCAGTTTCAATATAAATTTGTGATGGATAATAACTGGTTATCGGGTGAAAACCTACGATTCCAAGTCCCGCAAAATGGGGAGTATCAATTTTATTTTGATCCACACAATGAGAGAAAAGTAGATGTTAGACCAGCGACTGAATATGATGGGTCTATTACTCTGCAATTAACCGTTCCGGAAGACACACCTGACTGGGTCGTACCAACTGTTGCAACGAGTAATAATAGTTTCAATTATAGTGTAACGCCACTAGATCGAGATGGTGAGACCTATTCAGTTACTTTACAAGGGAACGCTGGAGAAGAGCTCGAGTACCGCTATGGTTTAGGCGATCAGAAATATCGTGAAGTGAGAGAGGCAAATCGAGTCGCTACCTTTACAGAAGAAGGAACGGTAATAAAGGATATTGTTGCAGAGTGGACAGGCCTACCTGTTGCCAAAAATGTCTCCCATCAATTTCAGCATGATCCGTTTATCCCTTCTCCAAATGATGAGGTGACGATCACAGTTGAGGTAGAGCATTATGGACCGATTGATGAAGGTGGCATCTACTTTACAACAGACGGAGCCTCGCCAATTGGAGCACAAGGAGAAGCTGAAGTTGGAGAGTTTGCTCCTTTATCCATTGTTGAAACAACGAAAGAAGACAACTTAAATCGCACGACGTTACAAGGTAAGATTCCAAAGCAAGCCGACGGAACGCCTGTTAAATATGTGGTTGATGTCTGGGCAACGGGCGGCGAAGGCTCGCAATTTGCTGATACAAATAGCTTGCAAGCTGAAGAAGCAACGGAATTTGCTTACTATGTTGAAAACTACACATCACCAGAGTGGGCAAAGGATGCCGTCATTTATCATATCTTTGTCGACCGTTTCTTTGATGGAAATCCCGATAATAACTTCGATGTTGACTCTAGTTTGCCGATGGAAGAGGCGTTAAAAGACTGGATGGGGGGCGACATTGAAGGCGTTCTGAAAAAGCTTGACTACATGGAAGACCTAGGTGTAGATACGCTTTGGCTATCGCCTGTTTTTGAAGGACCTTACTCCCACGGCTATCACCCAACTGACTTTACAGGGGTGGACGAAAATTTTGGGACAGTTGCAGCATTAAAAGAATTAATTGAGGAAGCGCATAGTCGTGACATGAAAGTCATTTATGATTTTGTACCAAACCACACCTCGAGTCAGCACCCATTTTTCCAAGATGCGCTCAAAAATGGGGAAGATAGCCCTTATTACAACTGGTACACATTTTACGAAGATGGCACATACGAGACGTTCTATGGCATTGAAGAATTACCACAATTTAATAATGACAGCCAGGAAGCGCGTGACTACATGCTCAATGAAGTTGTTCCATTTTGGTTAGAGGAATTAGACTTTGATGGCCTACGACTTGATTATGCGAAAGGGCCAAGCTACAGCTTCTGGGTTGATTTCCGTGAAAAAGTAAAATCGATTKATCCGGAGATGTATGTTTTTGGTGAGGTATGGGATTCTCGCGAGAAGATCTCAACCTATGCCGGAAAACTGGACGGGTCTCTAGACTTTGGTTTCCATGATACGTTTAAAGGAACCTTTGCCTTTGATGGCTCGATGCAATCCATTGTGCAATATGTGAAGGAAAACGAGGCAGTCTATCATCCTGAATACATCATGACGACTTTCCTAGATAATCATGATCTGCCACGCTTTTTATATGAAGCAGGCAATGACACCGACAAGCTAAAACTAGCATCCTTTACGCAATTCATGCTTCCAGGTTCCCCGGTCATCTACTACGGGACAGAGGTTGGTCTTTCGCAAAGTGCCAACCATAACGATTACACAGAGTGGAAAGATCGCTGGTATCGTGAGTGGATGATTTGGGATGAAGAGGAGCAAGATCAAGATTTACTGGCGCATTATCAAGAAATTATTAAATTACGCGCTAACCACTCAGCTTTAAGAACAGGCGATTTCGAGGCTCATTCTGCAACGAGAGATGCCCTTGTGTTTGAACGCAGTAATGATGAGGAGCGTGTAAT
>NZ_LFEL01000056.1:0-8878 GCF_001037965.1 Bacillus sp. LL01
CCCCATTCTGGTATAGGGGGTTGTACCCCTAAACCTAAAAAGGACATTGATGATAAGTTCATAATCGCCCAACCCATTTCTAATGTTCCCATTACTGCTATTGGTGGAAGAACATTAGGAATAATATGCTTCTTCATAATGGTCGATGTAGAAGAACCACTTATTTTAGCTGCAGTAATGTAGTTCTGTTCTTTCAGGCTTAGTACCATTCCTCGAATGATTCTCGCATAGTAAACCCACTGTACGAGAATTAATCCTAAAACGACTTGTTTAAGACCTACTCCCCATATACCAACAAAACCAAGAACAAACAAAAGGCTCGGGATTGCCATTAGCCCATCACCAAGTCTCATTAACAATTGATCTATCCAACCACCTTTATACCCAGCAATGATACCAATAATCAAACCTATACTTAGAGCTGAAATAAAAATGAGCATCGCATATCCTAGTGAGATTCGAGCTCCATATAGTATACGTGAAAACGTGCACCTACCTAAGTGATCCGTCCCTAAAGGATAATTCAAAGAAGGTGACTGTAATTTATGAAGGACATTAACCAAAACAGGATCATTAGGTGCAAGCCACGGGGCAAAGATTGTGACTAAAAATAATACTAAGAGTATTAGAGAACAAAAGACAATCACTAAATGACTTTTTAACATATCACGGAAATTTCCTATCATTGGTACTGACTTCCTTTTCTTGAAATACGAGGATCAATACACATTTGGATAAGGTCGACTATTAAGTTACTAATTAGGAATATACCAGCTGCTAATAGCACATAACCTTGTATAACTGGAACATCGCGATTAAAAATGGCCTCAATAAAATACCGTCCAAATCCTGGCCATGAAAAGACTACCTCTACAATTATAGCCCCCGTCATTAAGTTGCCTAAATTCATTCCTAGTCCAGTAATCATAGGCGCTATAGCAATTCGGAGTACATGCTTTCCCATAATGACTTTTTCATGAATCCCTCTCGTCCGTGCAAAGAGCACATAAGGTTCTTGTAGGTTTTCAAGGACGCTTGCACGTAAAAGCCGAGTATATAATGCTATTAARGGAAATGCCAACGTGACAGAAGGTAGAATTAAATGTTTCCAAGTTCCCGTACCTTCTACTGGAAAAAGSTCTAACTTCACTGAAAAGAAAAAAATGAATAAATATCCAAGCCAAAAGGATGGGATAGATGCACCAATAAAAGAAAGAAACCGACTAAAATGGTCAATGCCACTATTCTTCTTAACCCCTGCTAAAAACCCAATAGGGACACTTACTATAATCRCAATTAAAAGACTACCTATTGTTAACTGAATAGTTGCTGGTATTCGAGAATAAATTTCTTCCACTACAGGCTTATTCGTAAGATAAGATATGCCAAAATCAAATTGGCATACCTTAATTACAGCGTTCACGTATTGGATAAGGAGAGGTTGATCTAAGCCAAACTCATGTCTCTTTTCTTCCAACATCTCATCTGTTGCTTGGATATGCGATGCAGCAAAGTATGCCTCAGCAGGATCCACTGGTGATAGGTTAATCATTCCCAATGTTAAAAAAATCGCTAAAAGAAAGATTGGAACGATGGTGAATATCCGTTTCAAGACATAAGTACCCATGAAAACCTCTCCTGTCGCTTACTCGTTTACACTAATCCCTGTAAATGGAYGTTCATCCCGATTAGCTGGGAATGTGAAACTAGAAACATCCTTTTGATAGATTGCTATTTGCTTAATATAAGAAATAGGAACAATTGCACCCTGCTCTTGTAATGAACCTAAAATAGATGTGTATAGTTCTTGACGCTCATTTTCATCAGTTGTTTGTTGAACAGCAGCGATTTGGCTCAACAATTCATCTTTGTTAGGGTAAGACGAAATAGCTTCTCTAAATCCAAATCCTTCTGTAGCTATGATGTTTACGAAAGTATGTGGATCATATGGAGCGCCGTAGTTACTAAAGAAGTTCATATCAAACTCATTCGCTTTGAATCTTTCGACTTGAGTAGTAAGCTCAACTCCAGCAATAGTTAATTTCACACCTAATCCCGCCCACTCAGATTGTAAAATTTCAGCCATTGTTTTTTGAATGGATTCAGCTGAGTTATACATTAACTCGATTTCAAGTGGTTTACCGTCTTTTTCACGAATATCTTTTCCTTCTGGTAACTTCCAACCTGCTTCATCTAACAATTGGTTAGCTTTTTCAACATCATAGTTAACCGTGGTTGTATCAATATCGGAAGTGTAAGGGAAATTAGTTGGCAAAATATAGTCAGCCTTCTCTTCTACCCCAGATGTTACCCCCTCAACCATTGCTTCTTTATTAAACCCATAATGTAACGCTTGACGCACCTGGACATCTGAAAGTTGTTCAACATTTGTATTCATAACTAATTGTCTAGTAGCAACTGGCTCAGAAATACTATTATCATAAGAACCTGTTGATTCTAATTGTATAAAAGAATCCAAGCTGATAACACCTTCACCATATACAAGGTCTAAATCTCCTTTTTCAAAAGCGAGTACACGTGTTTCAGCGTCAGGAATCACTTTGACTGTAATTTTCTCTACACCTGGGCGTTCGCCCCAATAGTTTTCATTTTGTGTAAAAGTAGCGTATTCATCTACTTTGTATTCATCCAATACCCATGGGCCTGTGCCTACTGGTTTTTCTATTCCTTTAGAAGTGTCACCATCCTGAGGAAAACCAGATTCCCCTAAGAAACGGACTGGACGAACGACCGCTAACTCCTGAATAGTAGGATGATACGGTTCGTTTAATGTCATTTTAAACGTATATTCATCTATTGCCTCTGTTTGAGCGACCTTTGGAATAAAGCCTAACCAGCTATGTAAATCTACATTATCTAATACAGCATCAAAATTCTTTTTCACAATTTCAGCATTGAAATTTGTACCATCAGAAAACTTCACATCTTGACGTAAGTTGAATACATATTCTTTTCCATCATCTGAAACTTCCCAAAATTCAGCCAAATGTGGTTTTAGTTCTCCTCCATCTTGATAGCTGACTAAAGGTTCAAATACCATAGACTGGGCAAACATTTGAGATGGATTGTAGAGATGTGGATTTAGATCCCCTATATCTCTAGGCCAAGCAAAAGTAATCACATTCTCACTTTTATCTTCGGCTCCACTCGTAGAAGCTGAACTTGAATTTTCTATTGATTCATTTGAACTTGAACAACCTAGTAACGTCATTGATAAAATAAAGATCATTGCAGATATAAATAAAAATTTATTTAAATGTATTCTTGTTAACATAAACTTTCCCTCTTCTCACTGAAATTGATAACCATTATCAAATAATAGAATTCCACTATCTGTTTGTCAATAAGATTTTTAAATTTCAGAAAGATATTCTTATTGAAATATTCTCCACATCGTATTCATACTATCAGCAACTTGCCCAATTTCATCTTTTCTCGTTAAATGCTTATCCGTTGCAAGAACTAAAAAAAAGCTTCTCAAAAGTTTAATCAACTAATGAGAAGCCTCTTTTTTTATACCTAATGTTAGCATTTTGTTAATTGCACTAACCCCTTATATATCAAGGGGGTGAGCGGTCATTACATCATGCCGCCCATTCCACCCATACCGCCCATGCCGCCCATGTCAGGCATGCCGCCGCCTTCGTTTTCCTCAGGCTTATCAGCGATAACTGCTTCTGTAGTTAGGAACATAGCAGATACACTTGCTGCGTGTTGAAGTGCAGAACGTGTAACTTTAGTAGGGTYAACGATACCCGTTTCAACCATGTTTACCCACTCGCCAGTTGCTGCGTTGAATCCGAAGCCAACTTCTTGTGACTTAAGGCGCTCAACGATAACAGAACCTTCAAGTCCAGCATTGTGAGCAATTTGACGAACTGGCTCTTCAAGTGCACGTAGAACGATGTTAACACCCGTTGCTTCGTCACCATCTGCAGCTACAGCTTGAACTGCTTTGATTACATTAATAAGCGCTGTACCACCACCAGCTACGATACCTTCTTCAACTGCTGCGCGAGTTGAGTTAAGTGCATCTTCAATACGAAGCTTGCGCTCTTTCATCTCTGTTTCAGTTGCAGCACCAACTTTAAGTACCGCTACGCCACCAGCAAGTTTTGCAAGACGCTCTTGTAATTTTTCTTTATCGAAATCAGAAGTTGTTTCTTCTAATTGTCCCTTGATTTGGTTTACACGAGCTGCAATTTGATCAGCTTCGCCTGCACCTTCTACGATTGTTGTGTTTTCTTTCGTTACAACAACCTTACTAGCACGACCAAGTTGAGTGATGTTCGCAGACTTAAGATCTAAACCAAGATCTTCTGTGATTACTTCTCCACCTGTTAGTGTAGCGATATCTTCAAGCATTGCTTTACGACGGTCACCGAAACCAGGAGCTTTAACAGCTACTGCATTGAATGTACCACGAAGTTTATTCACTACAAGTGTTGCAAGAGCTTCACCTTCAACATCTTCAGCAATGATCAAGATTGGCTTACCTTGTTGAACAACTTGCTCAAGAACAGGTAGTACCTCTTGAATGTTAGCAATTTTCTTATCTGTGATAAGCACGTAAGGATTATCAAGTACAGCTTCCATCTTATCAGAGTCAGTAACCATGTAAGGAGAAGCATAACCGCGGTSAAATTGCATACCTTCAACTACTTCTAGCTCAGTAGAGAATCCTTTTGACTCTTCGATTGTGATAACGCCGTCGTTTCCAACACGCTCCATTGCCTCAGCAATGATTTGGCCAACTTCTTCATCCGCAGAAGAGATTGCAGCAACTTGTGCAATAGACTCTTTACCTTCGATTGGTTTAGCAATGCTTTTAAGCTCAGCTACAGCAGCAGCAGTTGCTTTCTCGATTCCTTTACGGATAACCATCGGGTTTGCACCAGATGTAACATTCTTTAGACCTTCACGAATCATTGCTTGTGCAAGTACAGTTGCCGTTGTTGTACCGTCACCAGCGATATCGTTTGTTTTGCTTGCTACTTCTGCAACAAGCTTAGCACCCATATTTTCAAATGCATCTTCAAGTTCAATTTCTTTTGCAATGGTAACACCATCATTTGTAATTAAAGGAGAACCAAATTTCTTTTCAAGAACAACGTTACGTCCTTTTGGTCCAAGTGTTACTTTAACTGCGTTTGCAAGTGCATCTACACCGCGTAGCATAGAGCGACGTGCTTCTTCGCWAAATTTAATATCCTTAGCCATGATTTCGACCTCCTAGAAAATTGTGTATATAACCCTAGTTTACTTATTCATTAACCAATGATTGCGAGAATATCGCTCTCACGAAGGATCAAGTATTCAACTCCACCGTAMTTCACTTCTGTACCAGAATACTTAGAGAAAATGAYAGAATCGCCTTCTTTAACCTCAAGTGCAATACGCTCTCCGTTGTCAGTCACACGACCAGTACCAACAGCAACTACTTTACCTTCTTGTGGCTTTTCTTTTGCAGAGTCAGGTAATACAATCCCGCTCGCTGTTTTTTCCTCAGATTCGATTTGCTCAATGATAATACGATCACCTAATGGCTTTAACAAGGAAAACACCCTCCTTCAAGACCTATGTAATAGACTTATTAGCACTCGGTCACATTGAGTGCTAACACAATTATTATAATAATCATTACACTCTCGTTTTGCAAGTCCTTTACCATATTTTTTTTGATTTTTCTTAATGATTCACTTTTAGAGCAAGAGATAAGTACACTCAATTGAAACCACTACTATGTATTCGCGTTCATCTTAAGCATTCCTTCTGTCTTTCTAATATAGCTATGGTAAAATATATAGATTGAATAGATAAGAAATTTTTAAAAAGGAGTTAGCATATTGAATATTCGTTATTGGTGGATCCTTATTACATATGTACTGATGCAACTCTCTGCAATTCCTGGCACCTTGCTGTTAATGCAAATGGATGTACCGTTTGAGCGCATTCCAGGAATTTGGAGTATTATTAGCTTCTCTTTAGGCCTAATCATTATTCTGTTCCTTCTTGTCCCAGATATGCGCAATAGGCATCAAGTGCGAGGTCGCTCCACGCGAGGCGAAGCAGTCCGTTGGTCAATCATTGGTATTTTCATGGTATTTGCTGCTCAGTACGCTGCAGCTTTAATTGAAATGTACGCGCTCGGTATTGAGCCAGGATCAGAAAACACAGAAGCCATTGTAGAAATGGCTAAAGCGYTTCCTGCTTTCATATTCGTTGTAGCGATTATTGGTCCAATATTAGAGGAAATTGTGTTTCGTTTAATCATTTTCGGAGCACTCTATAAACGATTCAACTTTTGGATTGCAGGTTTTGTGAGCTCGTTCATATTTGCTGCTATTCATTTTGATTTCACTCACCTTCTTGTCTACACAGCAATGGGCTTTGTGTTCGCTTATCTTTATGTAAAAACCGGACGAATTCTCGTCCCTATTTTGGCACATGTTGCCTTAAACCTCTTTGTAGCTGTAGTGAATGTCCTTTTGGCAGACCAACTTGAAGATTGGGTTGAGAGGTTAGAAGAAGTACAACAAACATCATTGATTATCGGGGGATTATTATGAGGGTTTCTCCAACTGCGATGGCCCTAATGTACTTCACACTGGGAGTACTAGTTGTTTATATTGCGATCCTGAAAGTTGAGCAAACCGGATGGGATTTTTGGGCATATTTAATTATCGGGTTTGCAGCTTTTGACTTCTTGATCGCCTATCGTTTTTTCCGGATCAGACGTGTAATAAAGCAAATTCAAAAGCAACAAAAGAAAAAAGATGAATAAGAACATGACCGTGTCAATTAGGACACGGTCATGTTTTTTTCTTATTTTTGGTCCGAGTTTTCCCAAATAACTTCAGATAGTTGCTTGATACGGTAGGCACTCATTAAGATTCGAACCACTCCTATTAATACGAAAAGGATAACGACAATATACAGCACCGCCATAACCATATGGATGGCCGCTAAAGGGAGAAGGACGACCAAAGCGACCTGGGTCCATACATAGAAACAACTTTCTACTGACGAAACGCTCATGCCATTCGAACTGTTTGCGCTCCTTCAATAAATCAATGTAATAATTCATTAATTTGACCACAAACAAAATCGTCACCACTAATAATGCAATTTCCAACAAAGAAAACCAACCAAGTAGTAAAGGATTTATTGGCAAAGCCGCTTCCTCCATTTTCTCATTAGGACGAATAAAGAAGGAAGAAAACCATTCCATTGCACTTAATGGGATTAACACATTTACCCATGGAACTAGCTTTTTTATCTCATTGTCTTCTTTCCCTACTTTTTGTATGGCAAATAAAATGAAGATAAATCCTATAAATCCAGGTAAGATTGATACTAAATTAATCTCAAAGTCTAAAAGAGCAATAAATAGCCCCCAAAAGATCAATGAAAACCCTAAACGAAACGATCGCACGTACCATTCCTCCCATTTAATTACTTTCCATCTCTCTACTCATTCTGTAAAAAATTTGTCGATCATAAAAAAACCTTGCACTATCATTACGATAAGTACAAGGTTTCGCTCTTATTTAGCCGTTACTTTTATCATGGTAGCAAGATTTTTAGCTGTTAATTCTAAATACTCTAAGCCATTTTCTAGTGCGTCATTCAATGTGGTGATCCCAGGAACAAGTGAAAAAGCTGCATCAATCCCCTGATCATAAATCGTCTCATGACCTGGRGCAAGCCCCCCAGCAATCGCAATTACCGAAATACCTTCCATTTTAGCCGCCCTTGCTACACCAATTGGCGTCTTCCCATAGATGGTTTGATGATCAAGCCTTCCTTCACCTGTGATGACAAGATCAGCTCCCACTATCTTTCGGGTAAAATGAGTGGCTTCAAGCACTAAAGTAACTCCAGAATCTAATCTTACGTCTAAAAAGGCAAGCAACCCTGCACCTAGACCTCCCGCAGCTCCGGCACCGGCAATGTCTTTTACATCTTTATTTAGTTGCTCGGAAATCACAATAGCATAATGAGCTAATGCCTTATCTAGCTGCTGTACCATTTCTTTCGTTGCTCCCTTTTGAGGGCCATAGATAGCTGATGCTCCTTGTTCTCCAAGAAGTGGGTTATCTACATCACAAGCAACCTCAATTGTTACCTCAGCTAACTTAGGATGAAGGTCATCTACATTAATCGATTCTAGGTTGGTTAATGCCGCCCCTCCGTACGGAATTTCTTCCCCGTTTGAGTCTAGTAACTTCACTCCTAATGCTTGTGCCATTCCTGCACCGCCATCGTTCGTGGCACTTCCTCCTATTCCAACAATAATGTGCTCTACCCCTTCATTTAAGGCATCTGCGATTAATTGTCCCGTACCATATGTGGTTGTTATTAATGGATTTCGTTGTTCAGTTGGTACAAGAGATAAGCCCGATGCTTCTGCCATTTCTATCACAGCTATTTTCCGATCTCCCGATAATCCATAGCTTGCACTTACCGACTCACCAAGAGGACCCATTACATTTACCGTTTTAACTGTACCATCAAGGGCATCAACCAACGATTGGACAGTCCCTTCTCCTCCATCAGCCATTGGAACTTTTATATACTCAGCATCAGGAAAAATGCCTTTAAAGCCTTTTTCAATTGCATTAGCCGCTTCAAGAGCAGAAAAACTTTCTTTAAACGAATCAGGTGCAATCACTATTTTTTTCATCCTACTCGCTTCCCTTCCACAAGTATACTCATCACAAGAACCACTGGAATACACCAAAGATTAACGTTGAAACAATCGCCATAATTAAGCCCACGAGCGACTCATAAGGAATAAGTTTTAAGCGTTCATTCATTTGCATACCTACACTTCCTGCTGTTGCATGGAAGAAAC
>NZ_LFEL01000057.1:0-8863 GCF_001037965.1 Bacillus sp. LL01
GTTGATTAGCAAGCGGAATCATTTCTCTGAACATTATATGCCCTCCTTCAACAAATCTTTAATTTTCTAAAAATATAGATAACTGGTATGGACGAACAAAAATTAATCATTTATAATAAAAAGTATACAAAATGTTTAATAATATTCTTGTTTTATTAATTAAAGGGAAGGTGTTTGCTATTATTACTTACGATACACAAAAGAAGAATCAATTATTGGAAGCTGACTCACTCAATTATCCTTATCCATCGCAACGTAATGTGATGTACAGCCAAAAAGGAATGGTTGCTACTTCTCAACCATTAGCTGCACAAGCAGGTTTGCAAATTTTAAAAGAAGGCGGCAATGCAATTGATGCAGCAATTGCAACGGCTGCTTGTTTAACGGTCGTTGAACCAACTTCAAATGGAATTGGTTCGGATGCCTTTGCTCTCGTGTGGGTGAAAGATAAGCTACATGGATTGAATGCGAGCGGACAAGCTCCGGAATTATTAACAGCGGATGCAGTGAAAGGAGCCGGCCACGAAAAGGAATTGCCTAAGTATGGCTTAATCCCCGTTACTGTACCTGGTGCACCGGGTGCTTGGGCTGAACTTGCGAAAAAATTTGGAAATCTACCGTTATCTAAGACGCTTGCACCGGCTATTGATTATGCAGAAAATGGTTTCCCGCTTTCTCCAACACTCGCAAAATATTGGAAGAAGGGATTTGAGACTTTTTCTAAAGTGGGTAAAGGTGAAGAATTTGCTGGATGGTTTAACACATTTGCACCAGACGGGAAGCCTCCTAAAGCAGGTGATATTTGGAAGTCTCCGGGACATRCTGACACATTAAGAAAGATTGCTGAAACGAATGCGGACGCATTTTATAAAGGAGAACTAGCAGATAAAATGGATGCATTCTCTAAAGAGCACGGTGGATTTCTGCGTAAAAGTGACTTAGAAGCTTATGAACCGGAATGGGTTGATCCTATTAGTGTGAATTACCGTGGGTACGATGTATGGGAAATTCCACCGAATGGGCAAGGGCTTATCGCTCTTCATGCTTTGAACGTCTTAAAAGGTTACGACTTCAAAGGAAAAGATGAAGTAGATACGTATCATAAGCAAATTGAAGCAATGAAACTAGCATTCACAGATGGGCTGAAATACATCACAGATCCTAAATCTATGTCGGTGTCTGTGGAGCAAATTTTGTCTGAAGAGTATGCAGAGAGCAAAAGAGCACTAATTGATGAGGAAGCTCTTACTCCAGAAGCTGGGGAACCTCAAAAAGGCGGTACGGTTTACTTAGCTGCAGCTGATGGGGAAGGCAATATGATTTCATTTATTCAAAGTAACTATATGGGCTTTGGTTCAGGTGTAGTTGTTCCTGGAACGGGCATCTCGCTTCAGAATCGAGGCAATAACTTCTCGCTAGACCCTGAGCATGATAACTACCTGGAGCCAGGAAAGAAAACATACCATACCATTATTCCTGGTTTCTTAACAAAAGACGGGGAAGCAGTTGGGCCGTTTGGTGTGATGGGTGGATTTATGCAGCCGCAAGGCCATGTTCAAGTGGTGATGAATACGGTTGATTTCCATTTGAATCCACAAGCCGCATTAGATGCTCCTCGCTGGCTATGGACGAATGATAAGWCTGTTGAAGTSGAGCCGCACTTCCCAGATCATATTGCCAAGGCCTTGCAGCGTAAAGGGCATAACATTAAACGTAGTGTAGATGAAGGTGGCTTTGGCCGCGGTCAGATCATTTGGAGAAATAATGATACCGGTGTACTATGCGGGGGAACTGAGCCGCGTACAGATGGTGAAGTAGCAACTTGGYAATAAAAAGAGGGGTGTATCATTCATATGAATGGTACACCTTTTTTTGTCTATAACCAACATAAAAAAAGATCCTGCATGTGCAGGATCTTCTAAAGCTTAAGACCACTTCTACTCTTAAAACGACGCAGGAGAATATGGCTTTCTACTCGGGTAATGCCTTTTAAAGCATATAGTTCTTCGTTCGTAAAATGTTCAAGCTCTTCAAAGTCGTCGACAAGGACATGCATATGTAAGGTGCTTGGTCCGGTCATTTGATAACAGCTTGYTACCGTAGGGTTCTCTGCAAGTGCTTCTGCTACCTGGACAAGGTGAGTAGGTTCGCAATCAACTTCAAAGAAAGCTGAGACTTTCTTTCCTACTTTATCGGAGTTGATAATGACACTGAACTTCTCAATCACTTCTTCTGCCATCAACTGATTGATTCTCTCGCGAATGGCTACTCTTGAGAGGTTAAGTTCCTTTGCAATATCAACATAAGACATGCGACCATTTTCGACTAATAATTGAAGGATTTTCTTGTCAGTAGCGTCAATTTTCATTTTTTTCACCACGTATTCAGTTTATCATGCTGAGTTWATTATAACGAAAATGCTAGATTACGTCATGTTAAACTTTTAGAGACGGATCTTCAGGTAGCTGTTCTGCTTTAATTTTCTTATTGTAACGATAGTTTGTGTAAAGGGCATAGCCAATAGATGCTACCGTTAAGAAAATTAAGGTTCCTGAAATCGGTCTGCTAATAAATAGCATTGGATCTGGATTTGTTTCTAGTGCACGACGCAGATTTTCCTCAGTCATAGGTCCTAAAATAACGCCAAGAACAAATGCTGCGAGTGAGAAGTCGGTTTTCTTTAATAGGTAACCAATCACCCCGAATAAAAGAAGAACCCAAATATCAAACACTCGGTTATTAATGGCAAAGCTTCCTAGAGCACATAATGTAATAACGATCGGAAGCAGGTAGTGAAGTGGCACATCATTTATACGTAAAAACGCACGGATTCCAAAGGTTTGAATGATTAGCATAAAAAATGCCGAGATAAAAAAGGATAAGAAAATACCATTTGCAAGAACGGGTTGGGTCGTCAAAAAGAAAGGTCCTGGTTGAATGCCGTGAATCAGTAAAGCACCCATCATCATCGCGGTTACAGCACTTCCTGGAATCCCTAAAGCAAGAGTTGGAATCAGTGCTCCACCCTCAGATGAGTTATTAGCCGTCTCAGCTGCAATAACTCCGTCCTTCGTCCCTTTTCCAAATTTTTCTGGGTGTTTAGATGTTTTCTTTGCAATGTCATAACTTAATAGGTTAGCAATAGATGATCCAGCACCGGGCAAAGCCCCAACGATCGTTCCGATGATCGATGAACGCACGACATTCACAATGGATGAAAACATATCTTTAATTGTTTTACCAATGGGATAAGATAGACTGACTTTTTTATCGAAATCAAAGGTTTGTCTATTCTTATTTTGAACTTCTGAAAGCAACTGAGAAAATGCAAAAATACCGATTAAAATAGGAAGGAAGTCAAAACCCCCAAGCATTTCGACGGCTCCAAACGTAAAGCGTTCCGTGCCAAGTACAGGATCAAGCCCGATTGTACCGACGAACATCCCAATTAACCCTGCTGCTATCCCTTTTAATAGATTGCCTTGTCCAAGACTGGCGATTGCACTTAAGCCAAAGACCATTAAACTAAAGAACTCCCACGGTCCAAATCGTAATGCCCAGCCCGCAAGCATTGGAGCTGCAAGAACGAGAATCACCCCACCGATAATGGCTCCGAAAAACGATGACCATAATCCAATGGCTAACGCTCGCCCTGGTTGTCCAGATTTAGTCATCGGATAACCATCAAACGTGGTAGCTACAGCAGATGGTGTTCCCGGAATCCCTAGTAGACAAGCAGAAATGAGACCTCCAGATGCCCCGCCAATCCATACCCCCATCATAAGAGCGATCCCTTGCAGAGGTTCTAACCCAAAACTAAATGGGAGTGTCAGAGCAACTGCCATCGTAATGGTAAAGCCAGGGATAGAGCCAAAGATAATCCCTGCTAATACTCCAATAAACATGAGGAGTAATGTATCCCATTGTAAGATTGCTTCTAGACTTAACAGTAGATTCTCCATGACATTACTCCTTATTTAAAAAATTCCTCTTGGTAAATACACTTGGAGTAGCTTTTCGAAAATAAAAAATAAAACAAAAGCAGTCACAAACATACCCCCGAAAGAGAGGACATGCTGCTTAGTTGTACGCTTTTTCCAAGTAAGTAAAAGATAGATACTAAACATAAATAATGCAGAACTCAAAATGAAACCTAAAACGTTGATAAGTAAAATATAAACGCCAAAAATTCCAAATATCACCCATACAATTACAGGGCTTTTCTCATCAGGCTTTATTTCTTTTTCCTTCATATCTTTTGCTTTAGCAGCTCTAGTAAAAGTATTAATAAACATGACCACTGCAAGAATAGCAATAAAGCCTAAAAGGAAACGGGGAAAGAAGGTAGCTCCTAACCCCGCGCTTAAATTTGATGTCCGAATTGAGTTGCTTTCAAAATAGAAGAAAGCACAAACTAGCAAGAGTACGATACTGGTTAAACGATCTTTTTTTATCATAAGCAAGGACACCTCTCGTCTTAATCCGAATCCAATTAGTCTATAACTCCATGACGCTCTAACATTTCAGCAAGGTAATCATTGCTCGTTTCTAAATACTCGCTGTATTCATCATGTGGCTTGTACACGACCTCAACGCCCATCTCCTCCATTTGTGCAATGAATTCAGGATTTTCTGCCACTCGACCAATGGCATCACTCATAATCTCGACAATCTCTTGTGGCGTGTCTTTTGGAAAGAAGTATCCACGATTTGTCGCGTTCACAGCATCAATGCCTTGTTCAATAAGAGTCGGAACATCCGGTAGCGATGGGTTTCTCTCTGGTGAAGAGATACCAAGAAGCTTCAACTGCTCGGCTTTTATATACTCTTGAGCTGCAGGAACTGTTGTAGCTCCTAAGTCGACATGATTTCCCAATAGAGCAGTCGTACGTTGAGATGTTCCTTCATAGTTCACGATATTGAATTTCACATCTGCTGCATCTTCAATACCTAAAGGAAGAGTATGACTTGTTGACCCAAAAGCTGCCCCAAAGCTAATCGAACCAGGGTCATCTTTTAATTGTTCGACAACATCTTCCATTGAATCCCAATCATTTTGAACACTCGTTGCAATAATTTGAGACGCACTTGTTAACAAAGCGACTGGCTCAAAGTCAAAATAAGAGAAAGACGTGTTTCCCATTAATTCAGAAAGGCCAATCGAATCATGTCCAGCTAAAAGTGTATAACCATCAGGATCTTCATTCAGTGCTTCCTGAGCCCCGATGCTTCCACCACCGCCGCCGATATTCGTTACGACAAAGTTAACGCCGTCCAATTCATCACTTAAATATTCGTTCGTAATACGGTTAATTACATCTGTGTCTCCCCCAGCACCCCAAGGAACAATCATATTGATCGTTTGGGTAGGGTAGTCAATGGAGCTTTCGTTATCGGTTGGTTCTGCTGCCTCATCAGCTACCTCTCCTGAGCTCTCATTGCTTCCACAAGCTACGAGTAAAGATAGTAAAAGAATTCCAAATAAAAACAGTGATTTTCTGACCATTAGTCATCTCTCCTTCATAAAATAATATATTTTGTTTGAATTGAATCAATCAGTTGAACATGATGTAAGGTTTTGTGTCAAATTGATTCCGTTTTGTATAATGAGCATTATAGGTTACAATTTCTACGATGTCTAGTGAATTTATTAAATTTTTCGAAAAAATATAAAATTAAATGTATTTATCATAAGTAAAGGTACAAGGAGTTTAAAAAAACATTTGTAAATTAAATAGATATTATATACAATCAGACATATTTAATTTTTTAATATTATTAGACATTTTGAACTTGGAGGTGAGGTAATGTTTTGGAAGACTCAACTAGATATCTTTATTGCTTTCTTTAGATCCGGGATTCTCGGATATGGAGGTGGGCCATCCACAATACCGCTTGTTCATAAAGAAGTAGTTGGGCATTTTAAGTGGATGACAGATGAGGAGTTTGCGGATGTTCTGGCTATAGGTAATACACTGCCAGGTCCGATCGCAACAAAGATGGCTGGACACATTGGCTATCAAGTTGGTGGGATTGTAGGTTTGCTTAATGCAATTGTGGCAACCGTACTTCCAACCGTGGTTGGGATGATTGCTTTGATTGGCGTTTTATCTAATTATCGTGACTCAAGTGTTGTAGCTGGTATGACCCAAGCGGTTACACCGGTTGTTGGGATTATGATGATTGTGATGACGTACCAATTTCTAAAACAATCCAAAAAAGGGATTGGGTTAACTCAGACCCTTGTACTAGCTGTTATTAGTGCGGTGGCTTTTGAATTAATAGGGATCCATCCTGCTTTGGTGATTGGAGTGTTATTAATCTATGGATTAGTAATGGGTGGAAAGAGACGTGAAGAACAAAAAGAAACGAAAAAAAGAAATGTTTCTGGATAGGGTGAATTGAAATGATCTATGTTGAAATCTTTATTGCATTTTTTATTCCCGGAATCGTTGGATATGGAGGGGGACCTGCTTCTATTCCACTTATACAAACTGAAGTTGTCGATCGGTATGGCTGGTTAACGGTAAGTGAGTTTGGAGAATTACTTGYGATTGCAAATGCCCTGCCAGGCCCTATTGCGACGAAAATGGCTGGACATATTGGCTATGAGGTCGGAGGTGTCTTTGGTTCGTTTGTGGCGCTTTTTGCCACAGTTGCCCCGTCTTTAATTGCGATGCTGTTCTTAGTTGGACTGTTATATAAATTTAAAAATTCACCGAGAGTAAAGAAAATGACTAGTCTTATTCGTCCGACGATCGCTATTCTCTTAGGGGTATTAGCGATTCAGTTTTTTACTACTTCATGKGCGTCTGCTGGAATGGTTCAAACGATTATCATTGCTTTAGTGAGCCTGCTTCTTTTAGAAAAGCTTAAAGTACATCCAGCTCTCGTAATCATAGGAGCCCTTCTCTATGGGGCAGCCTTTTTAGGATGAACTAAAAAATCGCACTCTTGCTATGCAGCTAGAGTGCTTTTTTATATGTAGATAACCCTGAAATTAATTTTAATTTAATTATTTTTCAGAAAATTACTTGTCTAATCGTAAGTGTCTAAGTATAATAACTAATCAAAAGGAAAGTTAAATTAGCTTTATAAAAACATTATGTTCGTATTATTGAGAGTGGGGTGTCTATGTTTATTGAAAATAGAATAAATAAGTTGCGTAATGTTATGAATCAAGAACAATTAGACGTCGTAATCATCCTATCAAAAGAAAATCGTCGTTACTTCTCTAGTTTTACTGGAACGAGTGGTTCACTACTTATTACAAAAAGTGACTTACTCTTACTAACGGATTTTAGGTATGTGGAACAAGCAAAAGATCAGGCGCCATTATTTGAAGTCAAACAGCATACTGGCGTTTTACAAGATGCTTTAGGAAAACAATTGAAAGAAATGAACGTTCGTCATGTAGGAATCGAGGATTCACTTACGGTTGGATTCCTAGATGGAGTCAAAAAAGAAACAACGACTTGTGAGTATCATTCAATAGAGTCTGAAATTAATGAGATACGTAAGATTAAAGACGAAGATGAAATTCAGAAAATTAAAAAAGGTGTCGAGTTATGTGATCTTGCTTTTAATCACATCTTGAGCTTTATCAAGCCAGGCTTAAGTGAAAAGGAAATAGGTCTTGAGCTTGAATATGTGATGAAGAAAAATGGGGCTGAAGGGATCAAGGCGAACCATGTAATCGCTTCAGGAGAAAGATCCGCTCTCCCACATGGGGCCGCTACGAATCGAATCGTAAACGCTGGTGAGTTTGTCAAAATGGACATTGGTGCAGTCGTTGATGGGTATTTCTCAGACTTTACCCGAACCGTTGTGATTGGTGAACCAAGTGATAAGCAGCTAGAGATTTATGAAATTGTCTATAAGGCCCAAGAAGAAGCTCTCAACTATATTGGTCCTGGAAAAGTATGTAGTGAGGTTGATGAAGTGGCACGTTCCATCATTCGAGAAGCGGGCTATGGTGGGAATTTTGGCCATAGTCTAGGACATGCACTTGGCCTACATATTCATGAGAAACCAGCTATGAGGTCCACTGACAAATCAGTGTTAGAGCCTGGCATGGTTATTACTGTTGAACCTGGTATTTACCTTCCGGGATGGGGTGGGGTTCGAATCGAAGACCTCATCATCATCCGAGAAGACGGATATGAAAATGCTACAAAATCAACAAAAGAACTGCAAGTGATTGATCCACAATAAAAGGAGTGAGCAGATTGAAGAAAATGAAAAGTTGGTTAACGGCCGTTTTAATTAGTAGCTTGGTTCTTGCGGGTTGTGCAAGTGAACCTAATTCAGGTGAAGTAGAAGCAGGAGATGAAGGGAATGGTGAAGGACAAACAGGTGGAACGTTAAATGTTGCCGTCTTATCTGATGCTACTCATCTCGATCCGCATCATGGAGCAGATATTCCTTCAGCAAATGTTTACCACGGTAAAATTTTTGAAACGCTCGTTACTCAAGATCAGGACATGGAAATTCAACCAGGTCTAGCCCAAGAGTGGGAAAGAGTCGATGATTTAACTTGGACATTTACCTTAAGAGAAGATGTAACGTTCCATGATGGTACACCGTTTACTGCTGATGCTGTTAAGTCTACTCTTGAACGTGTCCTTGATCCCGAAGTAGGGTCAACACGTGCTTCCTTATTTGAAATGATTACAGATATTGAGGTTGTAAGCGATTATGAGGTGAAGATTGTAACAGAATATCCGTTTTCCCCTCTATTATCGAACCTTGCCCACTATTCTGGAGGAATCATTAGTCCAGAAGCAATTGAAGCAGATTATAATGGTACACCATTAACAGATAACCCAATTGGTACGGGGCCATTAACATTTGAATCATGGAC
>NZ_LFEL01000058.1:0-8762 GCF_001037965.1 Bacillus sp. LL01
TTTTGGAGCCAGCCGCCTAAGGTGGGACAGATGATTGGGGTGAAGTCGTAACAAGGTAGCCGTATCGGAAGGTGCGGCTGGATCACCTCCTTTCTATGGAGTATTTAACTCTAGTCGATATATGATCTTACGATCATATGCGCTTTGGTCTTTTGTTCTTTTGGAGCCAGCCGCCTAAGGTGGGACAGATGATTGGGGTGAAGTCGTAACAAGGTAGCCGTATCGGAAGGTGCGGCTGGATCACCTCCTTTCTATGGAGTATTTAACTCTAGTCGATATATGATCTTACGATCATATGCGCTTTGGTCTTTTGTTCAGTTTTGGAAGAATTTTTTTCTTTCTACAGATAGTACTTAACTTGTTAGATAAGAGTTAAGCGCTTTGGTTCTTTGAAAACTAGATAATGCAAATAGAAACGAAATGTAYGTTTACCGGTCTTATTATATAAGAGAAGGTCAAACGAGCATGTCGAGAATTCACGTCGAACTTGAAAAAGTCGACAACAACCTTTTTTAATTTGGTTAAGTTAGAAAGGGCGCACGGTGAATGCCTTGGCACTAGGAGCCGAAGAAGGACGCGACGAACGGCGAAACGCCTCGGGGAGCTGTAAGTGAGCTTTGATCCGAGGATATCCGAATGGGGGAACCCACTATTCGTAATGGAATAGTACCCATGCCTGAATACATAGGGCATGAGGAGGCAGACCTGGGGAACTGAAACATCTAAGTACCCAGAGGAAGAGAAAGCAAATGCGATTACCTGAGTAGCGGCGAGCGAAACGGTAACAGCCCAAACCAAGAGGCTTGCCTCTTGGGGTTGTAGGACACTCTATACGGAGTTACAAAGAAATAGGATAGGCGAAGCGATCTGGAAAGRTCCGCGAGACAAGGTAACAGCCCTGTAGTCGAAATTCTATTTCCTCCAGAGTGGATCCTGAGTACGGCGGGACACGTGAAACCCCGTCGGAATCCGGGAGGACCATCTCCCAAGGCTAAATACTCCCTAGTGACCGATAGTGAACCAGTACCGTGAGGGAAAGGTGAAAAGCACCCCGGAAGGGGAGTGAAACAGATCCTGAAACCGTGTGCCTACAACTAGTTGGAGCCCGTTAATGGGTGACAGCGTGCCTTTTGTAGAATGAACCGGCGAGTTACGATGTCGTGCAAGGTTAAGCTGATAAGGCGGAGCCGTAGCGAAAGCGAGTCTGAATAGGGCGCATGAGTACGCCGTCGTAGACCCGAAACCGTGTGATCTACCCATGTCCAGGGTGAAGTTCAGGTAACACTGAATGGAGGCCCGAACCCACGCATGTTGAAAAATGCGGGGATGAGGTGTGGGTAGGGGTGAAATGCCAATCGAACTCGGAAATAGCTGGTTCTCCCCGAAATAGCTTTAGGGCTAGCCTCGAGGTTGAGAGTTTTGGAGGTAGAGCACTGATTGGACTAGGGGTCCCCACAGGATTACCGAATTCAGTCAAACTCCGAATGCCAAAAACTTTTACTCGGGAGTCAGACTGCGAGTGCTAAGATCCGTAGTCAAGAGGGAAACAGCCCAGACCATCAGCTAAGGTCCCAAAGTATACGTTAAGTGGAAAAGGATGTGGAGTTGCCCAGACAACCAGGATGTTGGCTTAGAAGCAGCCACCATTTAAAGAGTGCGTAATAGCTCACTGGTCGAGTGACTCTGCGCCGAAAATGTACCGGGGCTAAACGTATCACCGAAGCTATGGATTGACACCTTAGGTGTCAGTGGTAGGGGAGCGTTCTAAGTGCTGCGAAGTYAGACCGAGAGGACTGGTGGAGCGCTTAGAAGTGAGAATGCCGGTATGAGTAGCGAAAAGAGGGGTGAGAATCCCCTCCGTCGAAAGCCCAAGGTTTCCTGAGGAAGGCTCGTCCGCTCAGGGTAAGTCGGGACCTAAGCCGAGGCTGAAAAGCGTAGGCGATGGACAACAGGTTGAAATTCCTGTACCACCTCCTCACCGTTTGAGTAATGGGGGGACGCAGAAAGGTAGGGTAAGCGCACTGATGGATATGTGCGTCCAAGCAATTAGGCTGAGAAGTAGGTAAATCCGCTTCTCGCGAAGGCTGAGTTGTGATGGCGAGGGAAATATAGTACCGAAGTTCCTGATCCTACACTGCCAAGAAAAGCCTCTAGCGAGGTGAGAGGTGCCCGTACCGCAAACCGACACAGGTAGGCGAGAAGAGAATTCTAAGACGCTCGGGAGAACTCTCGTTAAGGAACTCGGCAAAATGACCCCGTAACTTCGGGAGAAGGGGTGCTCTATTAGGGTGTATGCCCGAGAGAGCCGCAGTGAAAAGATCCAAGCGACTGTTTAGCAAAAACACAGGTCTCTGCGAAGCCGCAAGGCGAAGTATAGGGGCTGACACCTGCCCGGTGCTGGAAGGTTAAGAGGAGGGGTTATCCCTTACGGGAGAAGCTCTGAATTGAAGCCCCAGTAAACGGCGGCCGTAACTATAACGGTCCTAAGGTAGCGAAATTCCTTGTCGGGTAAGTTCCGACCCGCACGAATGGTGTAACGACTTGGATACTGTCTCAACGAGAGACCCGGTGAAATTATAGTACCTGTGAAGATGCAGGTTACCCGCGACAGGACGGAAAGACCCCATGGAGCTTTACTGTAGCTTGATATTGGATGTTGGTACAGTTTGTACAGGATAGGTAGGAGCCTTGGAAGTCGGAGCGCCAGCTTCGATGGAGGCGTCGGTGGGATACTACCCTGACTGTGCTGACATTCTAACCTCGAACCGTRATCCGGTTCAGGGACAGTGTCAGGTGGGCAGTTTGACTGGGGCGGTCGCCTCCTAAACAGTAACGGAGGCGCCCAAAGGTTCCCTCAGAATGGTTGGAAATCATTCGAAGAGTGCAAAGGCATAAGGGAGCTTGACTGCGAGACCTACAAGTCGAGCAGGGACGAAAGTCGGGCTTAGTGATCCGGTGGTTCCGCATGGAAGGGCCATCGCTCAACGGATAAAAGCTACCCTGGGGATAACAGGCTTATCTCCCCCAAGAGTCCACATCGACGGGGAGGTTTGGCACCTCGATGTCGGCTCATCGCATCCTGGGGCTGAAGTAGGTCCCAAGGGTTGGGCTGTTCGCCCATTAAAGCGGTACGCGAGCTGGGTTCAGAACGTCGTGAGACAGTTCGGTCCCTATCCGTCGCGGGCGTAGGAAATTTGAGAGGAGCTGTCCTTAGTACGAGAGGACCGGGATGGACACACCGCTGGTGTACCAGTTGTTCCGCCAGGAGCATCGCTGGGTAGCTACGTGTGGACGGGATAAGTGCTGAAAGCATCTAAGCATGAAGCCCCCCTCAAGATGAGATTTCCCATGGAGTTAATCCAGTAAGACCCCTTAGAGATGATGAGGTTGATAGGTCTGGTGTGGAAGCGTGGTGACACGTGGAGCTGACAGATACTAATCGGTCGAGGACTTATCCAAACAATTCTTGACCCTTCTATTTTGCATTATCTAGTTTTGAGAGAACCCTCTCAAACATTTCACRAAGAGCCTCGTTTGAGGATCTGAAGTGAAACATAGTCTGGTGGCGATAGCAAAGAGGTCACACCCGTTCCCATGCCGAACACGGTCGTTAAGCTCTTTTGCGCCGATGGTAGTTGGGGGGCTTCCCCCTGTGAGAGTAGGACGTTGCCAGGCACCTAAAACCATTCCTTATCGGAATGGTTTTTTTGATGTATAAAGAGTATAAAGGCGTAATTGAGCTTACTGGTCCGAAGGAGCAGCGGCTTCTTCGATTTCTCCTTTGGATTGATCATGAAAAAGCTTCTATGAGAAACCTCGTGTCTTCCCCCTGTGAGACGAGTTCTTTCTCTTCGTAAATCTTCGAGAAAAGCTTCGAAGCATAGCAACGTGGCAAACCTTCCCCGTAGAAGAAAAAGAATGAGCCAGGACGTTGCCAGGCGATAAAGCATTCCATTTATGGAATGCTTTTTTTGATGCTTGAAAAGTAGAGGATGCAATTGAGCTTACTCTCTTAACTTTGTAGTTGTGGAATCTCTAGAAAGCATCGTTTACTTTACCAGTTATCTTTCTCCTATTAATAACTCTGAGTTATGCCTGTCCCAATACATTGGTGTAAGCTCAGGGTATTCAAAAAGGTATTTAAAGTACCATGTATATAATAAACGATGCTGCTTCTCTAACGTTTGCATTTCGTGTGTGTATTGCCTCAATTCACTTGTAACAGRGTCTCCTGCTTCGTGTTTTTCTATGATCCCTTCTTTAAGCAAAACCACTCTCTCCGTTTTAGTCTCAATCATGTGATAACCTAAATAGCTCATTACGCTGAAACCTATCAATAAGAAAAGAGTGAAAAATAAAATGAGTGGTTGGAGTTCTTTTAACACTGTGTTCCTCCTTTCTTTTGATATATTTTTGTGACTTAAAAGTTGATTGCCCGTCCGACTATAATAATGTTAGTAAATGGACTCGGAGGCTTTAGTTATCCTATGTTTGGAAGATGTAATGTGTCCCACTTTTAAAAGAGGAATTTGCAGCAGAAAGAATCTTCTTTTTCTTTGAGAGATAAACTATCACAGGGGTGGTGAAGACAAGCATTAATAAGTTAAGATCAGATCAACATCACCAATGAAAAGAAGCGGGTTTTAAATAGATAGGTACACAACACGGAAAGGGATGATGAGGTTGTTTACAGAATATCTAGAAGATCAATTTGGTATTTTAAAAGAAGATGAATTAATCTCACCTAAAACCAACAAAAAGATAAGCATTCAAAAAGTCATTATCTTATTAGAAGAAAAAGGGAAGTTGGATCAAGTCATTGAAACGATTGAAGCAATTAAATCTCTAGGAAGAAAAGGAGTCATAACTTACCTTTCAAAATTTATTGATCTAGATTGAAGACATTGTTTCGATAAGTCCTCTATAATAATAAATAGTAAACAAAACCTCTAATGCTAGAGGTTTTTTATATGAATGAGGAGTGAGAGAGTGATTGATCTARGAAGTGATACCGTTACAAAACCGACTCAGGCTATGAGAGACGCTATGTATCATTCAGAGGTTGGGGATGATGTATACAAAGAAGATCCAACCGTTTGTAGGCTAGAAGAATTAGCAGCAAGTAAATTAGGAAAAGAGGATGCTCTTTTTGTGACAAGTGGTACTCAAGGTAATCAAATTGCAGTGTTAACACATTGTAGAAGTGGAAATGAAGTATTACTTGAGCAAGATTCGCATATTTTTTATTATGAAGGTGGGGCTATTTCTGTTTTTGCAGGGGTTCAGACAAGGACATTATCTGGAGTAAGAGGGGAAATGAATCCGGATGAACTTGAGTTAGCCATCCGTGGAAATGATATACATGAGCCAGAGACTGGTTTAATCTGCATGGAGAATACTCATAACCGTGCAGGTGGTGCAATCGTTTCATTGGAGAACATGAAAGCAGTGTATGACGTAGCAAAAAAGCATGCAATACCTGTTCATTTAGACGGAGCAAGGTTGTTTAATGCAGCTGTCGCTAAGCAATGCTCAATAAAAGAATTTACTCAAAATGCCGACACGGTTCAAATCTGTTTATCTAAAGGGTTAGGGGCACCATTAGGCTCACTTATCGCAGGTTCTTCAGAATTCATTACAAGAGCTCGCAAGTGGAGAAAACGACTCGGTGGTGGTTTACGACAAGTAGGAACGATAGCGGCTCCTGGGATTATTGCTTTAACAGAGATGGTGGATCGTTTAAGTGAAGATCACCATCATGCTAAGGTTCTTGCAGAGGGAATAGGTGCAGTCGCGGGTCTAGAGGTAATAAATAATGTGKACACAAACATCGTTTTGGTCGATGTATCTGGAAAAAGAATAAACTCAACTGWATATATTCATAAACTCTCTGAAAATGGAATTAAGGCTGTTTCATTTGGTCCATCTGTTGTTAGATTCACCACTCATTATGACGTTACTAGTCAACAAATAATTCAGGCATTAAAAACAATTAATTCTTTATAATTCTAGATTGGAGTGTAGGTATGTCAAAGTCAATTCAAGCCATTCACCTGGGGATACCACGTGAAATAGAGCATGGAAGTAAAATAATAAAGACAAGTATCTTTAAAGAACCCACTGAAAACGTAGTCTCAATACACTCCACTGGAATAAATGGGGATACACAAGCTGATCTCATTCATCATGGCGGAGTGGATAAAGCGATATGTGCTTATCCATATGAGCATTATTCGTTTTGGGAAAATAAGTTAAGTCAAGATGTTGGCTCATCTGCTTTTGGAGAGAACCTAACATTAATTGGCTGGTTGGAAAAAGACGTTCATATTGGAGATGTCTTTGAACTTGGAAGTGCAATCATTCAAATAAGCCAGCCAAGACACCCATGCTTCAAATTAGGACTTAAGCATAAACAGCCAAAGATGCCACTATGGGTGAAAGAAACTGGGTTTAGTGGTTATTATTTTCGAGTAGTAAAAGAAGGAGAAGCCTCCTTAGCTAATGAGCTCATACGAATTGAAAAACGTAATGAGCATCCAACTGTTATGGAAATAAACGAGTGTCGGCATAATCCTCATGCTACTAAAGAACAACTAGAAGCGATGGTCGAATTAAAGGAACTAGCTTTAGAATGGCAGGAGGCATTTCGTAAAAAGCTCAGAATCATGTAAGGACTCTTTCTAGTGAAAGGGTTCTTTTGTTTATTTACATTATAGTAAGGGAATGGAAGAAGTGAATTTGGACAAAATAAACTCATAACAATAGGGTGGGTGAAAAGATGCCTTCAATTACTTCAATTAGCACGTATGCTCCTCCAAATACATTTACTCAAGATACGATAACAGAGTTTGCTCGTGAGTTGTTTAGTGAAAATTTTCAGAGTATCGAAAGACTACTAACTGTATTTGCTAATGGTCAGATCAGTGAGCGTCAGTTTGCGGCACCAATAGATTGGTTTAAAGAGGATCATTCTCTAAAAGAAAAGAATGATCTGTATATTGAATTAGCTACAAAATATGGGGCCGAGGCCATTAAAAAATGTCTAAACAATCGCTTGTTTTTAAAAGAAGAAGTTGATGTAAAAGAAGTTGATGCGATTATTCTCGTTTCAAGTTCTGGAATGTCTACGCCTAGTATTGATGCTCGCATCATGAACGTCTTACCTTTTTCTCCTCATACCAAACGAATTCCGATTTGGGGACTAGGGTGTGCGGGGGGAGCGGCTGGAATTAGTCGTGCGTATGAATATTGTAGAGCCTATCCGGAGTCCAATGTATTAGTTGTTTGTATTGAATTATGTAGTCTTACGTTTCAGCGAAATGATCGTTCAAAAAGTAACTTAGTAGGGACATCACTATTTGCTGATGGGATTGCGTGTGCTTTAGTATCTGGTGATCATTCTTCAATGGTACATAACAGCAACAGATTTGTACGTCCTGTAATTCGTCAAACGATGAGCACACTTATGCCAGATTCAGAGGAAGTAATGGGGTGGGATGTAAAGGATTCAGGGTTGCATGTGGTATTTTCTCGTGACATTCCCTCCATTATTAAGAATTGGTTGAAGCCAAATGTCGATGAATTTTTAGCGCGTAACAACCTTGAAGCTGGTCAGATCGATGCTTTTGTTGCACATCCCGGTGGAAAGAAGGTATTAGAAGCTTATGAGGAAACCTTATCAATTCCAGAATCAATGACGGAGGTTTCAAGAGAGGTCTTAAATAAGCATGGGAATATGTCTTCCCCCACCGTTTTATATGTACTTGAACAGTTTATGAATCAAGAGATGGAGCCAGGTTCATACGGTTTAATGGCTGCATTAGGACCAGGCTTTTGTTCTGAGTTAGTTTTACTTCAGTGGGAGGGGATGCAATAATGGTTTTCGTTTATCTCTTTATTGGTTTTGTCATGCTCCAAAGGGTAATTGAAGTCATCATTGCAAATCAAAATGCTAAGTGGATCAAAAAGAAGGGTGGATATGAAGCGGGAGCTGAACATTATAAATACATTGTGGCGATGCATGCTCTCTTTTTTGTAGCCCTTCTTATAGAAATCTCTTTCATGGGCACAGAAGTGGTTCGCTGGTCTATAATCCCATTAATCATCTTTTTAATTACTCAAGTAGTTCGTGTATGGGCCTTATCATCACTTGGGCGTTTTTGGAATACGAGAATTATGATCTTACCAGGAGCTAAGGTAGTTGCTAAGGGACCTTATCGTTTTATGCGTCATCCTAATTATGTGATTGTAGCAATGGAAATCCTCGCACTTCCTTTTATCTTTCAAGCCTATTGGACGGCTTTCATCTTTTCAATTTTAAATGTGATGATCTTGCGCATACGAATTAGAGAGGAGGAGAGAGCGCTAAAAGAAGCTACGAATTATGAGGAAGTCTTCAAAGATAGAGGGCGATTTGTCCCTAGTTACGATGAATAGGCTAGCTTAGCTAGTCTATTTTTCTGTCTATCTAGAGACAAAAACTCTCTTTTTTCAACAAAACTTCCTATGTTCTAAAGCGCATTTTACGTGTTACGCTTGCCGGGAATGAGTGAGAGAAATAGGGGGTGCAATGGATGCTTACACTGCTAATGGAAAACGCGTTAACAATGGTGTTCATTATTTTAGTGATCAATGTGGTCTATGTTACTTTGTTTACGGTTCGAATGATTTTCACATTGAAAGGTCAACGCTATTTGGCTGCGAGTGTTAGTGTGATTGAAATCCTTGTCTATGTAATTGGTTTAAGTTTGGTACTAGACAAC
>NZ_LFEL01000059.1:0-8541 GCF_001037965.1 Bacillus sp. LL01
TGAACAGCCATATGAGTCTGTGTAGCAATTCCTGATAGACGTTGAATAAGATTAAGAATGACTCGTTCAGAACTGAGCAAATCAACAATCGGACCTTGTACCTCAGCCAGAACGTCTCCAGTCCTCAGCTCTTCTCCATCTTTTTTATGAACCTTAACCTCTATACTCGGATGAAAAAGCTCATACGCAGTCTGCAAAATAATCTCGCCACTGAAGATGCCCGCTTCCTTTGCACGAAACAAAGCAATTCCTGTCTCGGCATCAAACATCGCTTCTGCGGTCACATCTCCGTGTCCAATGTCTTCACAAAAAAATGTTTTTAACTGTTCTTTCACTAATAATCGGTTCATCCCCAACACCCCTCCTATGATATGACTGTCTGTACGTCCCTTACCACATGTAGCTTCCCGGTATCACTTCGTTCATGAGCACCACAACTCACTTTTCGATCGAGTGCGGCGGCTGCTAGTAAACTTGCGACGATTCGCATATTGTCACTTGTGATCTTTTTCCTACACCACAAGGTTCGATTATACTTTTTCTCACTTAGCGGCTCATATTGACTCAACCAGTGAAGTAGCTCTTTCAGATCCGCTTCATTCCGCGTAATATTTAATGCATATGAGACTCGCTTTTTTACTTCATTCACATTCGGAAGTTTTGGCGTTACCTTTTGCTCCTTGTTGTTTACTGAAAACAATGTTGGTAACTTTGGTCTTGGTGCTAAATTTGCTAAGTATTCACCTAATCTCTCACCGAAAACAATCGCTTCTAATAATGAATTACTCGCTAGGCGATTCGCCCCATGCACATTGTTTCCAGCAACCTCTCCCACTGCATATAGATGAGGGATAGACGTTTTGCCAAATGCATCCGTTTCGACTCCACCCATATGAAAGTGAGCGCCTGGTCGAATAGGAATCCTCTTTTGCGAGAGATCTACCTTCCCCTTTTTACAAAGCGCAGCTATCTGCGGGAATCGCTTTTCAAACTTGTGAATCATTGAGGTATCAAGAAAGACTTGCTCACCACGATGAACATACCCTTGAATCACACGAGCCACGACATCTCGAGGGGCTAAATCTCCTAATGGATGCACACTTTCCATAATTAACTGCCCAGCCTCACTAACCAAAAAGGCCCCTTCACCTCGCAAGGCTTCTGATGCCAACCCTATCACCTTACTTTGTGAATAAATGAGCGTAGGATGGAATTGAATAAACTCTAAATCTCGTAATGTAGCTCCTGCGCGCAGCGCCATCGCCAATCCATCTCCAACTAGGGTTGGGTCATTTGTTGTCGCTTCAAATAACCCACCAATTCCTCCTGTTGCTAGTACAGTAGCACTTGCCCGGATTGTTACCACTTGACCACTCGGTCCGTGAAAGGTTGCCCCAATACATTCATGAGCTACTATGACCAAATCAATGGCTTGATGGTCTTCAAGAATCGTCACATCCCTTTTTTCAAGTAGCTTCCAAAAGTACTCCATACATACCTTTCCGGTTTGATCACCATCGTTGTGAACAATTCGACGCTGTGAATGGGCCCCTTCTCTCCCGAGTGCGAGGGTCCCATCTTCTTTTGTATCAAAAGCAAGGCCTTTTTCCATCCAATGTTTTAACCGTTTCGGTCCTTCGTGAACAAGAATTTTGACTAGCTCAGGATCATTTTGATCACAACCCGCCTTCATCGTATCTTGGTAATGGAGCTCGGGGTGATCGACTGATGAAAGAGCAACGGCAATCCCCCCTTGCGCTCGCCATGAGTTTCCACTTTTCCTTGGCCCTTTGATTACTAGAGTTACTTTATAACGCTCAGATGCCTTTAATGCTGTCATAATAGCAGCAAGGCCTGCGCCAATAATTAAGATATCTGTTTTTAACATGTAATCACCCATTCTTTACATGTGTCTTGACACCTATATTTACATAAAACTATACTTATGACAAGAGCTAACTAATGGGAGGAATGAAATTGATCTATTTAGACCATGCGGCAACGACCCCTATATCCAAGGAAGCCATTGAGGCTTGGCTAAAAACAAGTGAACATTATTTCGCAAATACAGAGAGCCTGCACGAAGAAGGAGAAAAAGCACGGCAGCTCTTTTACACTTGTAAAAAAGAACTGGTACGAGTCGTCAATGGGGAGTCTGAAGCTGTGTATTTTACTGGGAGTGGTTCAGAAGCCAATCTACTTGCATTGGAGAGTCTATATAAAGCGAATAAACATAAAGGCAATCACGTAATCACCTCCTCGATTGAACATCCGTCGGTGCTTGCCTTTTTTCAACGTTTAGAAGACCAAGGGAGAGACGTCACTTATTTGCCTGTTCAATCCGATGGTACGATCTTACTAAATACAGTGAAGAATTCTATTCGTAAAGATACGATTCTTGCTTCCATTCAACATGTGAACTCTGAGATTGGAGTGATTCAACCAATAAAGGAGATTGGTCAACTCCTCCGTCGCCACCGCATTATTTTCCAAAGTGATTGCGTTCAGTCATTTGGCAAGGTACCGCTTGACCTTAAGAACTTACCTGTTGATGCGATCACCGTCTCTAGCCATAAAATCTACGGCCCTAAAGGGATCGGTGCCGTCATTATGAACAAAGATACGCCTTGGCAATCTGCCCATCCGCTCACTTCACATCAGGAAGGTTTCCGTCATGGGACGATTGACTTACCAGGAATTGCCGCTTTTACTACGGCAGCTGTCCACATCCATGAGCGGATGGATAAACAATTAGATTCGTTTTGGACGTTGCGAAAATATTTATTGAAGAAACTTAAGGATAGTGGTATTCACTTTACCGTCGATGGAGGTGAGGATGTTGACACACAATTGCCGTCCATTTTAGCCGTTTCCATTGCGGGAATCGAAGGTCAGCTTATGATGCAGAGACTCGATCGTTATCATATCGCTATTTCGACAGGTTCAGCCTGCCAATCTGGGAAACAAGATCCCTCGCGGACAATGGTCGCTTTACAAAAAAACAAACAAGAGATTCATCGCTACTTCAGACTATCGTTTGGAAAAAATACAACCAAAGCACAACTTGATGAATTAGCGAAACGATTAGTGGAAATTGTCCAAACCGTGGCCGTTTAAAATAAGGTGGGGGAATAATTCCCCCACCTTACTCAAGCTTTTCTCCATCTAGCCGTACAAATTGATACCCCTGTTCCCGAAGCTTCGGCACCGCTGCTTTGACCCCAGCAGCTGTACCGCTTTCCGGCTGATTCATATGCAACAACGCAATCGCCCCATTCTCTGAACCAAGTAACGCACTTTCTACTTGCTTAGCAGTATAGGTCGCACCTGCATCACCTAGGATATTAAAGTTGACCACTTCATAGCCTAGGGCATTGACCAACTCAACTGCCACTTCATCATAAAAAGCCGTACCAGAACGGAATAACGACATCTTTCTTCCTGTTAATTCTAATACTCGTTCATGATTGCCTAACACTTCCGCCTCTACTTCTTCAGGACTTTGGGTCGCTTCTATCCCCCAAGCTGTTCCCCCGTTCACCGAAAGAGGGACATGCGCTGTTCCATGATTCTCAATTTGAAACAGTGGATTTTCGGCAAGCTCTAAAAATAACTCAGATTGTTCTTCAATCCATCTTWGATTGATAAATAAAGTAGCAGGTATTTGTTCTTCCTCCAGAAACGAAATAAGCTCTTGATCATAGCCATTTCCATACGGTCCACCGCATGCATCAAAAGTGAGGGCCAGCTTTTTCTCTTCTGTATCAATTCGAGYCATAACCCCCTCGACATTCTCGCCCCACTGCTGGGCTTCACGATTGTATTCTTCTAGATCAATTGACTGACTCTCTTCTACTTCCACACTTTCATCCAAAGAAGGCATCTCGTCTCCTGCAACCTCCCCCTCTGAGGTTTCTTCATCTTCTGTTATTAGGTCTTCTTCTACTATTGGCTGCTCTTCACTTATACATGCTTGAGTGAGTCCAACAAATCCTATCGCTACAAGGATATACACCAGTCTTCTCAACATTCTTCAACTCCATCGCATAAGTAACCCCCTAAGCCCAACACTTAGGGGGTATCGCGTTATTCGTTTTGTGCAGATTGTTCGGGCTCTTTTTCTTCTTGGACTTCATACCAATCATSAAGTACTTTCGCATCCAAGATTCGTGCTTCCACATAACTTAATTGTTTATCTGTAAACATTGGCTTCCAGTCCATTTCATTGTCATCCAATATACTCACAACCGTTAATAACTCTTGCCATGCTACGTATCGTTTATACCAAAAGAACTGAGGTTGTTCGGTCATATAAGGGTAAAGATCGTCAAATTCCGTGTGTTTACAATCAATTGTTCTCTCAAATTGTTGCTTTGCTTTTTCTAATCGTTCACTTAGATAAGCTTGAAATTTGTTATTCTCCATTCTGTCCCCTCCTCATGATGCCACCTAATGCATCTATCTATTTTTTCATTTTAACATGTTCTACGTATTTGAAAAACATAAATGAATCAGAAAATTTAGCCATTTTAGAAAAAATAAAAAGAAACGGTCATGATAACCGTCCCTCTGCTTTATTTAAATATACCAATCGCATCAATAAATACCACAATAATAGCAATCGGTGTAACGTATTTTAAAAGTACATACCACACGATGAATACTTTTGAACCAACGGATGATCCTTGCTTTAATTCTGTAAATAATGCTGTCTTAGATAATTTCAGCGGAATAAAGATAGAAATAAGCAGCGCTCCAAAAGGCATCAAAATATTACTAGCTAAATAATCAGCCGCATCAAAGAAGGTTCGACCTGCAATGGTCACATCAGCCATCGCTCCATAAGATAAGCAAGCTGGAATCCCTAGTACAAAGATAAGAAGACCTACTGCCCAGCTGACACGAGGGCGTTTTTTTATATCTTTTTTTACTCGTGTAGCCACAATAATCTCAAGCATTGAAAAGGCTGAAGTTAAAGCCGCAAATACAAACAAGATGAAAAAGGCAACTAAGAATAGTTCTCCAAAGACCATCTGTTCAAAAATGGCTGGCAAAACAACAAAGATAAGTGGCGGTCCTTCACTCGGCTCCAGACCAAACGTAAATACACCTGGAAAAATAATAAGACCTGATAAAAGAGCTACAAACACATTCATAACCCCTATTGAAACGGCTGATAATGGAAGACTCTGCGTTTTCGGAACATAAGAGCTATAGGTTACCATAATCGAAACTCCTAATGATAGCGCAAAGAATGCTTGTCCTAATGCAAAGAGAACTGTATCAGAGCTTACATTTGCTATGTCAGGGAGTAATAAAAAGCGTACGCCATCCATCGCCCCTTCTAATGTAAGAGAACGAATCGCAATGACAATTAACAAAATAAAGAGAGCTGGCATCATAATTTTACTTGCTCGCTCAATCCCTTTTTGAATCCCTTTTGATACCACAACGATGGTTAACACAATAAAAAGAAGTTGAGCTCCTAGTGTAGGAATTGGATTTGAAATAACTTCTCCAAAACGCTCTCCATATTGATCAACAGTTAACCCTGATAATTGCCCGGTTATCGCATGAAACAAATAAAGTAAACTCCAACCACCGACTACACTGTAAAAAGACAAAACAATAAAGCAAGTGATGACCCCAATCCAGCCGGTAATAGCCCAAGCTGACTTAGGTGCTAATTGTTTGTATGTCGATATTGCATCTTTTCCAGTGTGACGTCCAAGTAAGAATTCACCGATTAATAGAGGCAAACCAATTAACACAGTAAATAAAATAAATAATAAAAAGAATGCACCCCCACCACTTGTTCCTGCAACATAAGGGAACTTCCAAATTGCCCCAAGGCCGATCGCGGTCCCTGCAGTCGCATAGATAAACCCTAACTTCGACGACCATTGTTCTTGTTGTTTCAACCTTTTCAACTCCAATCTTTGCTGACTATTCTTAGGTGACATGATCCTTCTTTATCACTTCATCGCGGCCACCTTTTAAATGAGTTAATAAATAATAACTTCCCTATAGTAGCAAAGCGTTGCTGCCAGAACAACCGGAAATTTCTTACCATTCGAACWATACTAAGAAAGAAAACGCTCWCTCTCATTCTTAGTAGGAATTCTACACACTTCTCGTTTTCCAAAAAGGCGATACCTTTGTTTGGCAAATTGACGATATAATCCATCACGCACAGGTTTAGGAAGCCATTTAATTACCTTTAGAAAATGCCATTTATGTTGCAGACGGGGCACAATCTTAAGAGCAGCATCACTATATGTATAAGCATGCCCATCTTCTATTACAATAATAGAATCAACGGAATCCAAAATTTCATACTTTCGCCTTATTTGAGCTCCTACCTCGGACTGAAGAGATGCAAATTGATAATACTCTTCTTTTTCATTTCTTAATATAAAATCAACCGCTACATTACATACATTGCATACGCCATCGAACAAAACAACAGCTTGTGTATCTTTATTTTTCAAGACATAAACCTCCTAATAGTTAGTGATCTTCTATCCTTTTCTAATTTTTCAGCTATTGCAAACTCTCAATTCCTGTAAAGAAAAATTTCTTTTTATTGACCTTAACAATCAAAAAAAGCTATTATGATACCGTCTTACTCTTGACGAAAGGAGGACCCTCATGCTTACCGTTAAAAAAGTACTGAATAACAATGTTCTTATTGCAGAGCATCCAGACTATGCTGAAGTGATTTTGATTGGCAAAGGTCTTGGATTTGGTAAAAAGTCTGGCGAACCCATTGCGGGCGATGTAGCTGAAAAGTTCTTTGTGTTAAAAGAAGAAAAAGAGCAAGAGCAGTACAAGCAATTACTTGACTATGTTGATGAAGCATTTATTGGTCTGATGGATGATGTTATTTCGATGATCGAAGAACGCTTTAAAGTACGCTTACATGAACATATTCATATCGCTTTGACGGATCATTTATTTTATGCACTCAAGCGTCTACATCAAGGTTTTGATATAAAGAACCCCTTCCTTCCTGAAACGGAGCTAGCATATCCAGATGAATTTGAAATGGCCTCTGATATTATAAAATACATGAACAAAGAGCTTAATCTTGCAATCCCACAAGGAGAGATTGGCTTTGTAGCTCTTCACATCCATAGTGCGCTTACAAGACGCCCACTTCAAGAGGTAAACCGTCATACACGCCTTATCGGAGAACTTGTACAGGTAATTGAAGGCTCCCTTGCGATTGAGATTGACCGTAAAGATGTTGATTACTTGCGCCTTGTCCGTCACCTTCATCATGCCATAGAACGTATTAACAATGAACAATATGATGACAATCAAGAAGCTTTAAAAAGTGTCTTGCAATCTGAATATCCTGTATGCTACAATCTGTCTTGGAAGCTGGTTAAGATTATGCAACAATCACTTAAGAAAACGGTTCCAGATGCTGAGGCAGTTTATCTGACTCTTCATCTCCAACGTTTATCAAAACAATAATAATTTCATTAATGACGTTTCTTTTTAACGTGTTACTGGTTATGCAGGCATGAGAGGAAAAGAAAACGAACACATCAATTGAACGAGAAGTACGTCTTCTATCAATTGATGTGTTCGTTTTTTCCACTCATGTCTTTTTTGTTGTATAAAACACCTATTTCAGCTTTGAAACTATGAAAAATTGGAGGAATGTCACATGTTTAAACAGTCTTTTAGTGTGCTGCAACGTGTAGGTAAAGCGTTAATGCTTCCGGTTGCATTACTTCCTGCCGCAGGTATTCTACTTGCATTAGGTAATGCCATACAAAACCCGGATCTAGTAGCAAGACTCCCTTTCTTAACAGCGGATTGGATTGTCTTATTAGCTAGTGTGATGGAAAGCGCTGGAGACATCGTCTTTGCTAACTTGGCATTATTATTTGCAGTCGGTGTAGCCATCGGTCTATCAAATGGAGATGGGGTTGCAGGCCTAGCCGCTCTAATTGGTTACTTGATTATGAATGTAACGATGAGCGTCCTTGGTGGTTACGGAGAATGGACGCCAGAAATGATCGGAGCAGATCCWGGTATTTCTTCCGTAYTAGGTATCCCAACTTTACAAACAGGCGTCTTCGGCGGAATTATAGCCGGGTTGCTCGCCACATACACCTATAAAAAATTCTTTAACATTGAGTTACCATCTTACCTAGGATTCTTTGCAGGTAAGCGTTTTGTTCCAATTGCAACAGCATTTTTTGCACTATTTATCGGTGTTATTCTATATTGGATTTGGCCAACCATTCAAGTAGGGTTGAATAATCTATCGTACTTGATGGTAGAGTCCAATCAAACGTTATCGGCCTTTATTTTCGGGGTAATAGAACGTGCGTTAATTCCATTTGGTCTTCATCACATTTTCTATTCACCTTTCTGGTTTGAATTTGGACAATACACTAACGCAGCTGGTCAAGTTGTTCGTGGTGRCCAAACGATCTTCTTTGCACAAATTCGTGACGGTGTAGAGCTTACAGCAGGTACATTTATGACGGGTAAATTCCCATTCATGATGTTCGGTCTTCC
>NZ_LFEL01000006.1:0-258141 GCF_001037965.1 Bacillus sp. LL01
ATCGATCGGAACATAGCTTGCCCCTGCCTTCAAAACACCAACTATACCAATCACTAATTCTAAAGATCGTTCTCCCAAGATGACAACTGGTTCTTCTTTCTTAACCCCTACTTCAATCAATTTATGAGCCAATTCATTAGACTTTTTATTCAATTCCCCGTAGGTCATCTCTTTATCTTCAAATACTAATGCCGTTTTATTTGGGAGTTTATCAGCTATTTCTTCAAATATTTCCTTTATATTGACTTCATCATAATTTCTTTCCAAATCATTGAATATTCCAGTTATTATTGCTTTCTCTTCATCTGTTATTATATTTATCGAATCCACTAATTTGTCTGGATGTAACGCAAGTTGTAGGGAAGTTTTCTTTAGTTGTAGAAGGATACGCTTAATATCATATTCTGAAAACAAGCTAGGATTGTAAAGCATATCTAATTGCAATGTTTTCAATTGATTAACACGTAATGTAAGGGGATAATTGGTTTGTTCTCTTGCTTTGATAATTTCAAATGATAATCCTTCTTGTTCCGATAAAATGCCTTCTTTTGTTACAAAGTTTTCAAAAGCATATACAGAATTTATAAGACTCTTATTCAAGGATCTTGATTGAATATCAGCTAAGGAACAGTGTTGATAATCAAGACTGTTCGTGCCTTGATTTTGCATTTTTAGTAACAGCTCTAGGCAAGTTATATCACTATTAACTTGAACTCTTGAAGGAATCGTATTAATAAACAATCCTACAGTTTCTTCTATACCAGGCAGCATAATATCTCTTCCTGAAACGACTTTTCCGTACACTACATCATTGGAACCACTATAGGATTGCAATAAAAGGCCCCATGCAGTCTCGATTAAAGTACTTACGGTTACATTATAAGAAGCCATCTTTTCCCTTATGGTATGATATTCAGATTCTGTAAAAGGAATACTATATTCCAAAACAGTCTTATCACTAATTTCCTCATTTCCCAAAGATTGAATTTTAGCATCTGTATCATATCCATGAAGAAGCTCGTCCCAATATTTATAGTCCTCTTCTTTATCTTTCCTCTGCAACCATTTAATATAATCTCCATAAGAAGTCTTTAAGTTTCTAGTATTTTTTATAGCTGAAATAATACTTTCTTTGGATTCACCTTTTTTCAAAGCAAAATAAAAGTTCAAATAGTTTTCAAAAAGAATCGGTAAACACCAGCCATCAATAATAATATGATGAAAACTCCATATCATCATCCATTCATCCTGGGATAATCTTATTATAGCTACTCTGAAGTTTGAGGCTTTCTCAAAATCAAAGCCTCTCTTACTGTCCTGTTCGAGGAACTTCTCTATTTCAGCTTCTTGTTCCTCAGATGAATATTCTTGAAAGTCCAACTCCTCAAAATCTATTAGTCTATCTCTTAGCACGATTTGTACTGGCTTTCTAAATCTATTAAGAGGAATCATTGTTCTTAAAGCTTCATGTTTTCGTGCTAGAAGTTGTATACTCTCATTAGCTACATCTACCGAAAAGTCACCTTTTATTTTCAAACTTGTCTGCACAACGTAATTTCCAGACTTTTCATTTAACATCTGATGAAACAGCATTCCTTCTTGTAAAGGACTTAGGGAATATACCTTTTCAATATTATTATTTAGATTCGGCGTATTCATAACTAAACACCTCCCTCATTTTATCCTCTACAATCACCCCATCACGTAGTCGAATCAATCTATCTCCATATAATGTCATACTTTCATCGTGAGTAACTTGAATTATGGTTATCCCATAATTTTTATTAACTTTTTTAAATAATTCCATAATTGTTTTACTAGATTTACTGTCTAAATTACCTATTGGCTCATCAGCAAGTATAATACTAGGGTTAATAATAATTGCTCTTGCAATGGCTACACGTTGTTGTTGCCCACCTGATAAGCGACTTGGAATTTCCTTACGTTTATCACTAAGGCCGACAATTTCTAAAATTTCATCTAGCTTTTCATTATAGTCTTTCACGTTTTGTCCACTCATAGCTATGGGTAACAGTACGTTTTCCTCCACTGACAGATTGTGTACCAAATTATAAAATTGAAATACAAATCCTATATCTGATCGTCGTATCTTACTCAATTCTTTATCTTTTAGTGACTGAATGTCTTTATCCTTTATAAAGATTTGCCCTGATGTAGGCGCATCTAAGCCTCCCAATAAATATAGTAATGTGCTCTTTCCACACCCAGAAGGTCCCATAATAGATACAAATTGACCTTGATCCACATCAAAAGATATTTCTTTAAGAACTTTTGTTATATTACTCCCATTACCAAAATTCTTGGAAAGATTTCTTACTTTTATTACTTTTTTCATATTCTATTCCCCCAGAGTTTTATGCTTGATTCTATCAGCAGCTTATATATCTCTTATTCATATTTGATTTCTTCAACTACGTTCATCTTGGTAATCTTATACATTGGAATTAGTGAGGTTAAGATAAGAATAATAAATATTATACCTACAACACTTAGTACATCCAGCCACTGGAAACTGAATTGTAGATAAATCCCTATTGAACTTAATAAACCTTGTAGTAATTTGCTCAACCACAGGCTTAAAGTCAAGCCGAATCCACATCCTATTAAAAAGGAATTCATTATTTCAAAAAATATCATTGTATTTAATTGGGCCCTGCTCATAGAAACTGAATACAACACAGCATACTCTCGCTTTCTTTGTATAAAACCAATAACTTGATTGTTTATTAAGCCAACAGCTGATAGTAATATAGAAAGAAACAAGAATATCCAAACTGTAGATAGCAACCCGCTGACCCTTTGGTCTTGCTCTTCGACAAATTCACTTATGGTTTGTACTGTAATATCTTCTCCGGATAATTCTTTATATAAAGTCTTTTTCATCTGATCTAAGTTTTCACTAGATGCAATATACATGGTACTAGGTATATCATTTATATCTCTTTTAAATTGTGATTCGGAAAAAACGATGGTATTTCTAGAAGTAGTAAATAGTGATGAGTCTACAGTACCTACTATTTTGACTTGAATCTTTTCAGATATAAGGTTATCTGATTTAATCTCCAGCTGATCTCCTATTTTCAATTCATTTTTCGCGCCATAAAACTCGTCTATCATGACTTCTCCAACATTAAGATCCTTTATATTTCCTACTACGTTTTTAACACCAAGTCTTTCATCTTCAAAACCAGTGACAACAAGATTTAATTCATTTCCATTGATGTGTATATCGTCGTAAAAACTATATAAAAAATTAAGGTCTTCCACGCCTGTGACTTGCTTTAATTTCAGATATTCATCTTCCTTTTTTTCCATTCCATATATCTGAATATCCGATTCAAATGCATCTTTTGCTTTTCCAAATAAATTTTCAAGAGACATAGAAGTTATGAATATCATCAAGACCACAGAAAGTGAAATAACGACAAGTTTAATATTCGAGTTGATAATCTTACTATCTGAAATATTTCTTGCCCCAAGTGATGGTGCTGACCCGAATATCGATTTATTAACCTTACTAAAGAGCAAGGATAAGTATTTTGTAATAAAGGGTAATAACCATATGCCCCCAGCCATAGCTGCTACTAAAGCTAGGATAGATAAGATAATATTATAATCATTGTTTATTTTATATAGCGTATAAGATAAGACTAAAAACACAAACCCTAAGACTGTAAGTATCTTAGGCACTCTTTGAATGGTATTAAACTCTTCAAATATTAAACTTTTTACGGAATAATTACCAATTTGATGAATCACATGAAAAACACTAATTAATTGAATAGCTATTGCAAATAACAGTGCAAAAATCACGTAAGTATAATTCATGGGTACTGATATCTGCCCCATTGATTCACCAGATATCCCCTGCGTCAAGGCGCCTAATATCGTTTCCTTGAAGTAAATCCCACAAATTATCCCGAGGATCCCTCCTAGAACTCCATATATAAAATTCTCTACAATTAGTATGAGGTTCACTTTTGCCTTAGTAGCTCCCAGGCTTCTAAATGTACCTACTACAGGAATTCTTGATAACAATATAACCTTAGCATTTGAAGAAATAACATAATAGTTCATGATGATAGCTAGTACTAAAATTATTAACAATACTTGGCTAATCATACCCGTATTAAAATCTATTAAATCTTGATCTACTAAAGGCTGTATATTGAATTCTTTATTGTTCTTTATCAATGTCTGAATACTCTCGTTTATATTTGCATCATCTTCTAAGTTTAGTAAAAGCGTATTTATATTGTTTTTTTGATCTGTTATATTTTCCACTTCAGAACTTGTCATAACAATCAGGTTTTCATTGTCAACTCCCAGGAATAATCCTGTCTTTTCCCCAATTGCCCCTATTTTATATTCCCTTAGGCCAATTTGAGTTTGAATGGAAACCTTATCCCCTAATTTATATCCATAATTTTCAGCTAATTGCGGACTAATTAAAATTAGTTCATCTTGACTTAAATCAAATTTATCTTTCTCTGAAATTGCAAATAACCCTGAATCAAAACAACTCTCTTTACTGCAGCCATAAAGTTTAAGGGTTAATAAATCATTATTATCAACTACTCCATAGGTGACTATAGCTAAGGATTTTTCCTTTACATCTATATCCTTATCATTAAACTCACTTGCCATAAAAAAAGGTTCCTCAGTGTCTTTATAGTTAATCATCACATCGTACCCATTATATGACTCTTCGTTTAGTTTCTGGTATTGAAGTAGAATATCATCTCGTGCAACAAGGTTTATATATAAAATAAATGTCGAAATCATGAGAGAAAGTAAAATTAAAAGGCCTCTTAATTTGTTTTCTCTGATGTTTCTTGCAATATACATCATAAAAATCTTCATATGTCTTAACCCCTCATCGTTTAAATTGCTACAGATAAAACATAATTTTCTCTTGAATTGATTTTCTGATAGAAATTGTCTAATTCATAAACATTTACATCTGTCAGGGGCTCAATCAGTCCAGTGCCAAGCATTTTAAAATAGCTTTCTTTCATTGTCCAAATTTTTGTTAATTCTAAATCTTTATCGACTGCCTTATTCATCATTTCTATTTCTTTTTGTGAACAAATTGCCGCAGCTAATTTTTTGTCATACTTTATTATGTCTTGAATATCTACTCCGATCTTTTCAGTGGCAATCGCACAAGCTACCCCCACTTTGCAATGACTAATATTAAAATGTATTCCAGGGAATGACTTTAGAAAAGGTTTGTTATTTTCATTAAATGTGAACTCATAGGAATCATAAATACTAAATGTTTTTTGCATAGCTAAGACAAATAATGCATACGAAACAATACATAGCTTTTTATCTAATTCATTCCTATATCTCTTTGCGCTAATTTGACGATTTACAGGCATGATTTTAAACATCATATCCAACATTTCATCATTGATTTGCTCTAACGCGGTATATGTAAAAACATTTATCAACTTACCATTCAGATGTGTTTTTTCTATAGAATAGTCCTTTAAAAGACCAGTTACTGAATTCATCTTTTTTTCTACCCCAAACTATTGTTAAGTCTCATAATGCCCCCTAGGTTAACTTATTTTATTTTCGGGAAATAAGGTTACATATAACTCTTTCACATATATCTGCAAAATTATGAAAATATCTTAAAGACTAGATATAGGAATAAAAATGCACGACTGTAAAATTTTTGGTGCAGGGTCATTATTACTAATATACCGAACTTTTACATTAAAAAAATATTCTTTTAGGAATATTCCATTATTATGTAAGCAAAAGTGCCTATTACCAATGGATGAATCCTAAAGATTTTTTACAGTCAGCTTACCATTCTCTTGGAAAGGGGACAGGATATTCGGGAAGGACTGACCTTATACTCATGAAACCTTCATCATTCCCCTCCACTCGCTACGATTTTACAAAAACTGTATATACATAACTATCATGTTTCGACCTGTTTGTAGATACTCCTGCATAAATTTGCAAAATAAGATTTGACCTTTAAAAGAAAGGAGCAATTTTCAGAGAATATGTCGTCTCCCTTTCAGCCCAAAAGGGTTTCCCACCTCTCTGTAGAATACTTCACTTATTGGGACCACAAAGGAGGAAATACAATGAACCGCTTAAATATCATTACACTCGGCACAAAGGACATCGTAAAATCACACCAGTTTTACAAGGACTTAGGCTTTGCCACGTCAGTCAGAGGACCAGAATCCGCTCCAGCCATTATTTTTTTAAAAATGAAGGCAAAAGGATCGCACTTTATCCGGCAGGTGAATTAGCGAAAGATGTGAACGAACAGCAACCTTCGGAAGTTGGAAAAGGTTTTGTGGGAACCACCCTGGCTTATAATACAAAATGAAGTGGACGAAGTTATTAAGAAAACGGAGTTAACAGGAGCGACCATTCAGAAAAAGCCACAAAAAACGGACTGGGGCGGTTATAGTGGTTACTTTACCGATCTTGACGGCTACTATTAGGAAGTTACTTACGGGGAAGCTCTTGGAATTTGATGAATCTATGTTGGTGATTGAGGATGTGTGAAGAAGCTACAGACGTTAACCTGTAGCTTTTATTTTTATGACTTAAAAGCATTGAAGAGGGTTTAATAAAAGAAAAAGAATGACGCAAAGCATCCCAGAAGTATAGAACATGATGCAAGGAAAAAGGGGTTTATGTAACTTATCTTTTCTTCATTAGAGGATGGAGCGTATTTCCCTAGATACTGAACCGCTACAGTGGCTGCTCCAAATGTAGAAGCACCACCACTATACGTGACAAACGCAGCGACAATGCTTGTAATGAATGCCACATTACTAAATCGAAAGTCAAAAAAGTGGGCGATCATGAAGATAATACCTAGTAAGACTATTAAGGTTAAGAAAAAATAGAGAAAGAGCTTTTTCATTTGTATGAACCCCTTTCTAACTGAAGTGATTTAGATAATATACGGTTTACAAGTAAAAAAGTTCCATAAAAAAAGACCATAGCTATTCATACATTGAGCTATGACAATTTATATAATTCTCTTACCGCATTCAATTTTTACGTTCATCCAAACATCCCTTTAATAGATCTAATAACTTTTAAAGCTTCTTTGTTCTTTTTCTCCATCTTGGTTTCTCCTTTTAGCCGGGTTAGTTTCTTTGGTGTCGCCTTCAGTTTTTCAGGTTTCTCCATTCGCTATCCCTTCTTTCTTTTAGTCCTTTACTGACTTAAGCTACAATCAAATTCGTTTTCATTTGTACTCTCGTAATGCTTTACCGCCATCTTGTAGTATTCCACGTGGTCTCTGGGACTAATTGTTATTTCATCACATTGTAAACATTTAAATACCGGAAAGTTACGGATAACCAAGTCTATCTCTTCGAATTCCTCTTGAATGGTGATTTTTGTAGGTACAGCAACATCACCGCAAATGCACTCTCTACTTGTCGCTGGTTTTGCATCTCTCATACTTAATCACCCTTCAGAGTTAATTTAAAACATAGGAATATAGTAATTTATTCCCATAATGGGCATTAATGACACTCTATATACCCATTAATACTTTCACTTGAAAATTTCATTACTTTAACATACCCTCTAGTAAATCAAGCTCCAATACAAGTGGCTCATCATAACTTTCAACTAAGTCTGTCTCTAGATAGGCTCGCAAAGCACCGTTTTCTGTATTACTAAATGTATAACCCTCTGAATTTGTAAGATAGTCTTAGTATTCATTTAATTATCTCCTCAATCACCTCAACCATCCTCCCCCTAACCCGCTCCAACTCCCTCACATCCACTTCCCCCACCGCTTCCTCCGTATAAAAATCCCCAAACCATTGCCCCTTATACCTCGGCACCACATGCATATGGTAATGAGTCAACTCATTAAACACACCACCATTTTGGTTAATGGTGATGCCGTCTGGTTGATATAGGTGCTTCAATGCTTTGGATAATAGTATAGAAGCTTTCATAATGGCATTGGCGGTTTCCTCATCGAGTTCGTCGACATCTAAGGAATGTTGTTTCGGCAAGATTAAGGTATGTCCCTCATTAAACGGGTCGTGGTCTAGGAAGCACGTGACATATTCATCTTCGTAGATCATATAGATTGCTTCGCTTTTGTTGGCTAATCTGCAGCCTAGGCAGTCTTCATGTGCCACCTTTCTCACCCCTTCACACCCAAAATATAACCGCGATCTCCTAACCCCTTCTCAAAATACTCCCCCCGCAAAATCCCATAGATCGCACAATCCTTATATTGACCTTTAGAATTCCGAATCATATCTCTCACAATCCCTTCTTGCACCATCCCTGCCTTGCTCATGATGCGACCGGACGCTGGGTTGTCGGTGTTATGTGCAGCAGCAATCTTATGAAGATTCATGTGCCGAAAGCCAAGTTCGATCACGGCTCGCAACGCTTCCGTGCCATACCCCTGATTCCACCACCGGTAACCGAGAGAATAACTCACCTCGCAATTTCCGGTTGCCTCTTCAAAGTCATACAAATCAATCTCGCCAATCAGCTCTCCGCTATCCTTCAACTTCACTGCCCAATAACAAAAATCTTCCTTCTCATATTCGACACAATATTGGCCACTCTCTCCACCGTCTCACCAACTGTTTTATGCGCCGCACTCACTCGATTGTCTGTCACTCGCTCATCTGAAATCCAGTGGTCAAACACCTTCTGGGCATCACCGAGTTCAAACTTCTCCAAGATTAATCTATCTGTTACTAGCTGTGGTGTTCCGTCATATGTAATCACTTTGCACCTCCCCCCTAAAAACACTGCAACGTAAAAGCCACCCGATCAAACCGCTTCTCCATCAAGTCCTCTTTCTCCATACAGAAGTACAACATGCCACTATCTCCCCACATGACATCTGCCAGTTCTTCATCCGAATCAATCTGGAACAAGAGCACAGGATCCTTCCCATCCTCAAAAAGCTCCTCTAACACATCATCCTGAATATTCATCGGCTCGCCCAGCATATAATGCGCCGGCACCACCTTGCCATCTTCGTCCTCTGGCTGCACTAGCTCCTGACGGAAATCAAAGTAATTCGCTTCATCATCATCATCTGCAAAAACCAGGTTCTCGGGACTTTCTGGCAATGTCACTATCGTCTCAAACGACAGATGGAACGCTGGAAACGCAACAAACTCCGTCCTACTACTTGGACTTCCCTTCCTCTCCAACTCCCCTAAATCATCATCAAAATAAAGCACCTTAAAGCATCCCTCATCCTCCTCAAATCCCCAAGGCTGCTCCAACGCCTCATAAAACAAATACAAAATGCCGCGCTCAGGCAACAGATTATCTTTGTCATAGGGTTTTGCTTCAGACAAGTTTACCTGTAACATGAAAGTTAAATAGTCATCTTCATAACGTGGGAACTCCCAATCTGCGGGCAAGTCTGGGGAACCTCCTATTTTAGAAGAGCCAAGTGGGATGTCTATTTCATCAGTTTTAACTTTATTTAGTTTAATAGAGTTTTTAAAATTGGCGATGATCGCTGACTTATGGTTTGATAAAGCGTGTTCATTTAGTAATTGGTCGATTTTTTGCATATAGAGTTGCCTCCTATATATAAATACTGGTTTACATATTCCACTTTTCGACAATAGTTTTGAAAATCCTCTTCTTTATGCCAAAAAGAGGGATAACCATGTACGGCTATCCCTCTCCTTCTAAAGTAAATTTAAGCACTCTCTTTCAAACTCTCCAATACTTCCTCAGCATTATCTGGTTTTTTTGTAAACAAACTGATAATTACTGTGAATAACGTTGCGACAATAAACCCTGGAACAGCCTCATACGTGATGCCAAAGAAATACGTGTTTAGTAGTTCTTTGATATCTGGTAAGAAAGCATAAGTCCATTGAGGCTGTTGTTTCACCAGGATTACCGTAATTAATCCTGTAATCATTCCCCAAAGAACACCTTGTTTGGATACACCTTTCCAATAGAAAGATAGAAGAAGAGCTGGGCCGAAGCAGGCTCCTAGTCCACCAAAGGCGAATAATACCATCCAAAATACAAACTCCTGAGCTGTGAATGCAAGGATGAGAGAAAGACCCATAAACACAACGGTCGTAACTCGGCTTAATAATACTAGCTTCTTTTGTGGAAGCTCTTTATCTTTCCCGATAATTTTTTGATAAATATCTCGAATGAAGGCGCTGGATCCCACAAGCAATTGACTATCCGCACTCGACATGATGGCGGCTAACACTGCGACTAGTAAGAAACCAAAAAATAATGGATGTAAGATTTCAGACCCTAATGAAAGGAATACCTGTTCTTGATTTCCGTTAGGCAACATGCTGATATCTGGAAAGTAAGCACGACCAGCCAAGCCGATCATTACTGCCCCCCATCCCATCAGAACATTCCAGATGGAACTAATTAATGCAGCTTGTCTCATTTCCTTCACGTTCTTAAGGGACATGTATCTTACTAAAATATGAGGGTTACCAGGACTCCCAAACCCAATGCCAATCAAGCCGATAATGGCACCGAAACCAAAGGCAAATGGGCTAATGAAACCGCCTCCTTCCGTATTCATAGCTTCTAGAATGGGTCCGAAGCCACCTAAGCCTATCACGGCGATAGTAGGAAGAAGCACGAGTGAAACAAACATAAATCCTGCCTGAATCACATCGGTCTTACTAACGGCATGAAATCCACCTAACATGGTATAAGCTAATAAAATAAAGGCAGTTAACCACATACCTACCGTTGGTGATACTCCCATACTAGTAGCAAATGCTCCCCCACCAGCAACCAGCTGACTACCTACATATGCAATCATAAAGAAAATAATAATAATGGCACTTACTGCTCTCAAAATATGTTTTTTGTCATCGAAGCGAGTTTCTAAAATATCCGGTACGGTAATACTGCCGGTATTTTCACTGTACGTTCTGAATCTCTTCGCCACATAGAAAAACATAAAAACTTCAACTGTAATATACCCAGCTATTGCCCAAACTGCGTTAAGACCAGTAGCATAGGCAGTTCCCGTTACCCCAAGGACCAACCAGGCACTCCGCCCAGAACTTACCGCCGATAAAGCGACCGTCCATTTATTTAAGTTCCTACCAGCAAGGAAAAAATCCGTTAATCCTTCTGAACTTTTTCTGGAACTTATAAATCCTATTAAAAGGAGACCTACCAAATATAAGACTAAAATAGTAATAGCAATTGGTTCTACCGTAATCATTGAGAAACACCACCTTTTGTATTCATATCATTTGAAACCGAATTTTTTACATTTTTATTTTCTTTTCTTCCTGTATGTACGTAACAAACAACTGCCGTGATTAGGATTAAAGCGGGCAGACCTATTAAGCCGAAAAAGATTTCTAAGTTCATGTTGCTATCCTCCTTATTTTTTTAATATTCACATAAAACAATCTTATCTTTTTTATTCTACAAAAACAATTTAGATTTTAACAATATAATAAACTTAGAATATGCCGATTTAATATCCGGGATTTTTTATTTATTATTACATGTAAAAAATGCAGAAAATTGCTTTAAATTGAAAGATTTTATTGATCCGTTCAATTTGGTCTTCTACAATTACATTATAAAGAAATATTTTTAAACTAGGGGATGTCAAAATTGAGTATCAACAAACAGTTTCACTCTGATGGTTTAGTAAAAATCACTTCATTACTTAATGGACAAGATCGATATAAAATTCCTATTATGCAAAGGAATTATGTGTGGGGGAAAGAAAATCTTAAGGATTTTATTAATGATATAAAAGAAAGTATGGAGGAGGATCCTGAACAAGACTATTTTATAGGAAGTATGGTTTTTTCCGAAGATGAACCAAATATGAAATTAGTAATAGATGGACAACAACGTATTACTACCATTACTTTATTAATTTCTGCAGCAATTTTTCATTTTAAAAAAGATGAATCTATGGAATATATTAATTACTATAGAAACTTCTTAATAACCAGTTATATTAATAACAATGGTGAGTTTACTAATAGTTATAGACTTTCTCATCATACAAGAGATAACGAATTCTATAAGAAGATCATTGAATATAACCCCGATCAAAGATATGTAGTAAATAGTACTTCTCAAAAGAATTTACTTTCAGCAATTGAAACTTTAATAGAGGAAATTGATCCAACGGCCGGTTTTCCATTAAAACAATTTATGAATTATTTAACTAATAAGGTTTATATTGTATCAATGGTTTCCGGCAGTATTAATATGGCTTTTAGAATATTTGAAACGCTAAACGATCGCGGTTCAAAGCTTCAGCCAGAAGATTTATTAAAGAATATGTTACTACGGGACTTAAAAGATGATCAATATGAATTTATTGTTGCTATTTGGGATAAATTTGTTAATCATCTAACAGATAATAATGGTAAACCGATTGTTAATACTTCAACTTTCCTTAAACATTTTCTAATGTCTAAAGGTTATCTAGTACAAAAGAAAAACATCTATAATTGGTTTGAAAAGCAAATTGAAGCTTCAAAAAAAGATGAAAAACCAGTTTATGAATTAAAATCCTATTCAGGAGTTTTGTCTCTAGTTACTGAATTAGAACAAGCTGCTTCGATATATTTAAAAGCATATGAGGGAAATATAAGTGAAAATATTACCGCTTGCCTAAGTTTAGGAGTAAAACAAACTTATATAATTGCTCTTGCTACTTGTAATTTAAATAATGAACTATCTCATGAAATCTATAGAAAGCTAGAAACTTTGATATTTAGTTATGTCATTTCTTCTTCTCGTTTTAACGAATTAGAAAAAGAACTTCCGAGTATCGCTAAGGAAATAAGGAAAGCATCTGGCAGAGATGATCATTTTAATAACGCCCTAATAAGCATGCAACAATTGATTAACAATAAAAAAGAAGTTGCCTTATCTGCTTTTGAACAATATAAATTAAAAGGCTCTGACAAGAAAAAAGTAATTTATATTTTATCTAAACTCGCTTCCTCATTTGATGAGGGTAATTACTCCAATTTAACAATCGAGCACATCATGCCAGAAGACAAAAAAAATTATTGGGGTGCCATAAAGGAAGATGGCGCTGAATACAAAGCTTTGGTATCAAGTATTGGAAATCTGACATTGTTATCAAAATCGGATAATAGTTCTCTCAAAAATAAGTCTTTTAATGAAAAGAAATTAGTTTATGAAAACCAACCAACATTCACCCGTTCCATTGTGAAGAAAATAGAAACAGGAACTAAAAATACAAAACATGATAAAGCTATAAAAAAATATGAGTATCAACCTGTTACGGAAACATGGGATAAAAAAGAAATTCTTAAAAGAGCAAAAGCTTTGCGTAGACTTGCAGAATACGTTTGGTTTGAAGAGAAATAAAAAGACAAGACCTCAAGAGATAAAATGAGGTCTTGTCTTTTTTAATTCGTCTACTATATTATTTTACTATTAACTAACTAATGATATACCTCTCCGGCCCCTTAAATACTTCCTTAACATGCCAATAAATGAAGTCATCCTTTGGGTAGTAGCTTGTCTCAATTGGGTTCACTATCTCATTCCAGTGGTACCTCATCAACCATTCATCAAAACCATTGGTGCCATGCGCATCCTGCGATACAATCATTCGACGTTCATTATTAATAGTAAACACACCTCTGTCGAATAGCTTATGATGAAGCGAGCATAGAGCTATGCCATTCTCCTCTACATCCGGGCCACCAGCCTGGTGCCACTTGATATGAGCAGCTTCCACTCCAACAAGAGTATGGGCAAGCCGGATATTAAACCCACAGACAGCGCAGCTATATCCATAAGCTCTGAGTATATTATCCCTGAACTTTGAGTCTCTTTTCCTCTTTTTTGAATAGGTAAAAGAGAAATCCAATCCAACCGCACTCAATATATCTTCATGAATGGTGGTAGGAAAGTGCTGATCTAGTATAATTTGTGCGAGTTCTGGAATATGTTGCATATTTTCTCTTAGGACTCTATAAACTTCTGGATTAAACCCTCCGGACACATGGTCATTTATCAACATCCTATTATTAGGGTTAGCTAAATCAACCTTCTCAACCAACTCCCATATTCCATCTCTGGAAAGTCTGACGAAAGGTTCTTCCGGATGATAGGATTTTCTAATAGGTCCGAAGTCAATCAATAACTGTCTAAGATCTTTACCAACCAATTCATATGGCAATAATCTTTTATCATGCTTATGTATTTGCGCTAAAGCATATAGGATCAATAATGGTTTGTGCGGAGCTCTTTGGTTCCCTTTTTTCCAGATTGTTAAGTTACTTAATAAACTTCTAAGCTCTTCCAGCTTCAACTGCTTCGCCTCTATTTCTAATTATTATCAAATTTCATTGAATTAATTATATCAATCTATAGAACACCAAACAAACAGATATTACCATCCAAGAACTTTTTCCTTCTAAATGAGTTAACAATAGAAAAAGGATTTTGGGGTATAGGAATACATAAGTAATATAAAAAAAAGCCACAATTTAATTAACCCCAAAGGAGGTGTTCTGCTCATGGCTGATAATATGTCAAAAGAAAAAAGATCAAAAACAATGCGTGCAATCCGCTCCCAATCCAAATTGGAAAATAGACTTACAAAAGCATTATGGAGGAAGGGCTACCGATTCCGAAAGAATGTAAAGGATCTTTACGGAACACCTGATATAGCCATTAAAAAGTATAAAGTTGTCATATTTATTGACTCATGTTTTTGGCATGTATGTCCCCTTCACGGGAATATGCCCAAGAGCAACCAGGAATTCTGGAATAAAAAACTTTCACGTAATATGGAGAGAGATATGGAAGTAACCAATTATTACCAAAAATATGGTTGGAACGTAAAAAGGGTTTGGGAGCATGAAATAAAAGAAGATATTATCAAAGTAGTTACTGATATCTCTCTTTTTATAGAAAAAGCAAAAAAGGGATATTCTTCTATTCCCTACTGAAACAGCTCTTACAGAAAATGGGACAATAAAACATATTTTATCTCTTTCATTTTAATCAGTCCAAGTATATTTGCTTCCATGCATGGTTGTCTCCTCAATACCAACCAATTTATGCGTTATCCTCGCATTCCTTATGAAGGAATACGCAAGCAAGATTCGGTAATCCTGCTTCCATATAAATTTAAGTACAGGAAGAACTACATTGATTTTCTTTCCAAATCATTTTTTTATGATGATTTCTTATAGATTGATAAAATTTATTTTTAACACATTACTAAATATATTTATTCCGGCTGCAAAAGAACACAATTTTATTTTATAATTGAGTAACACGGTCAATATAGAAATAGAAGGTGTTGCAGAAGATGGAAAAATATAAAGTTTTAGACTTATTTGCTGGAGCTGGAGGCTTGAGTCTTGGATTCACTCAAACTGATAGGTTTGAAACAGTTATGGCTGTTGAAATTAATAAAAATGCAGCCAGAACTTATACTCAAAATCACAATTTAGAAGTTTATACTCAAGATATTAGAAGTATTAATTTTACAGACTATGTCAAGTTTCCGGAGCTTAAAGAGGTCAATGTCATAGTAGGAGGGCCACCCTGTCAAGGGTTTTCAAATTCTAATCGACAAAAAAGTGAGTTGTTTTCTAATAATAACCTTTTAGTAAAAGAGTTCGTAAGAGCAATCAAAGAAGTTCACCCTATTGCTTTCGTTATGGAAAATGTAAAAACGATTACTTCTGATAAACACAAGTTTTTTGCAACAAGTGATGAGCTGAATGAACTCTCATCTATCGGTATTCAAATTAAAGAGGAAAATCTTTTTATTGGTAATTTAAAGTCCTTTAATCAGCATCTAGTAAATATATTTAACCATGGGGATATTACAGGTGCTTTCGTAGATGCAAATTTACTTACAAAGCTTAAGTCACTTTCCAGATTCATAAATAAACATCAAAGTGCAAAAGGTTTTTTCGATAAAAATTCCAGTTTCCTTATTCGAAGTGTACAAAATTGGAACAAACATTTTAACCATTACAATAACGAAGAAATTAAAGAATTAATACGCAAACTAAAAATAAGTATTGAATTCAGTTTAAACAAAGATGGCTGCAGTTTAACTTTATTGGAGGAAGTTAAACAAGTAATAGAAATACACAATATAACCTTAATTTTCAAAGAAATTATAGACAAAAAAATGAAGTGTACCAATGCTTTCATAATGGAAGATAAAGGTATTGTTATTAAGGGTTACACCTTTACCGTGTTGGATTTTCTTTTAAATACTTTTAAGTCACTCGGTTATCAACTGGATTTTGGTGTATTGAATTCCGCCCAATTTGGGGTGCCCCAAGAAAGAAATCGTTATTTTATTATTGGTAATAAGAAATCAAAACCTATTCTGCCAAAAGCTATATTAGCTAGAGATGAATTCTTTAATATTGGACATGCTATATCAGATATTGCTGACCTTCAACCTGTTTTTTCACCATTAGATGAGACAAAGATTAAAAAGATTAAAAAATCCGATCATCCATTAAGTAGTTACTTAAATGCTGAAGTAGATTACCTCCCTAATCATATAGTCACCCAATCTACCAAAATTGCCCTTGAAAGATTTAAAAGTTTAACTCCAGGTCAAAATTTTCATGATTTAGATGATTCATTGAAATCGACATACGCTGATACTAAAAGAACACAAAATACAATCTATAAAAGATTAAATTATATTGATGTTTGTAAAACTGTAGTGAATGTACGTAAATCAATGTGGGTTCATCCGACCAAAAACAGGGCAATAAGTATCAGGGAGGCTGCTAGATTACAATCTTTCCCTGATGATTATATTTTCTATGGTTCAAAAGACTCCCAATATCAACAGATAGGAAATGCCGTTCCACCACTTTTGGGAAGAGCAGTAGCAGAAGGAGTCCTTCATTCCTTTAATGAAAAGCCAACCATCAGACTATCAAAGCTTTTTAATATACAAAGTACTACCTCCTAATCAATAACAAACATTGATAAAGAATAACTTAAAGGGATAGCTCATGCTATCCCTTTAAACAACAACTTTTATAGCTCCACAGCTGATAATATATTCCACTAAAAATAAAATAATTATTCCATGGAAGTACGAAAGCTTAATAAGAAGCTGGTATATATTTTTACTTCTTTTTAAAAATTATTATAAGCTTTCATAATTTATGCCACTCAAGTCCAATTTATAGGTTAATTGGATAACTGAGTCCGGAATCTTATTATCCTTAAAAGAGTTGGAAGTAATTGCAGGGAATTCATGGTCTATTTTATACTTTCTCATCTCAAGTAATTTATATTTCTCCATTCTGGAGCTACTCCCTGCTTCGAATCCTAGTTTCTCCAGTTTTCTGTTCAAATTTCCTCTGTCAGCACCGATTAATACTAGATTCTCGACTACTTCATTTATTGAGACACCAAGCTCAGAACTTTCAAAGCGACAAAAAATAAGATGTAACTCATTATTAGTTGATTGAAGTTGGAACTGGCCGTTGATCGTTACTACTGTTTCATACTTGTTAATAGTCGACTTTACTTCAAAGCTTCCATTTTCCATTTCAAGATCATGGGAACCACCATCCGGACCACTCCAAATGGGGTCTAAATTATTTTCTAATAAATATTGAAAAGTTACTAGCTCACCTAAAACACTATAAGCTGATTTGTTTTGTAAAGCATTCCCAAGCAAGGCTCTCCATCTCTCCCACCAGATTAACGGATTATTCATCATTTCGTCTCTATAAGAACCATCAGTTCCCGGATCCGCAAACTGTGCACAAATGGAGGCAAATTCATACCGTAGGGATTCGATTGTACTCGTTAAAAGTAATAACGGCTGTTCAATGCCTCCTATTACCATGGTATTTGTCCAGAGCCTTACATCTGAGAATTTTTCCGAAATCTCCAGATCTTTTGGTACCGCAATTCCAATTCCATACCAATCATTGGTACGAAGAACCCATGTTGGAAAATCATTACTAATACATTCTATTTCTCTTGCTTTATTTCTTTGTGTTTCAGCAAATAATTTTCTGATTTCACTTATCAAATTCATAATTTCACACCTGTCTTTGTAAAAACATTTGATAAAGCCTCAGCAATTGCTTTTGATAATAAAGGGGGTACCGCATTACCTATCTGTTTAAAAGCATCACTCATTGGGCACTGAAACTTAAAGGCATCCGGGAAAGATTGAAGTCTTGCTGCTTCTCTTACAGAAATGCCTCTTGGCTCACAAGGGTGTAAATGACTATATGTATCTACACTTAGATGGGCCACCAAGGTATGAGAGGGTTTTAAAGGATCCAGTTTTTTCCATTTGCTGAAAAACTTTTCCCGGTCATAGGGAGGAACAATGGACTTTCTTAATTTTTCATAAGCTTCCGAATCTGAATTACTATTAATCGCTAGAGCTCTGCATGCTTCCTCAAGTAGCCGCTCCGCAATGATAGAAGCAGCTCTGTAATCATCACCCGGCTTCATTCTATCAAAAATGGGAAAGTCCCTTATAGTCTTCCTAAAACCTAGATTAGTAACATTTTTGAGTTCATACCCATTCCATGTTCTCATCAATTGTTGATAATCATTTTGTATTTCGGTCTCATAGGGTTTATAATTTAACGGTTCGTACAGGACATATTTACTCTTGTAAGAAGGAAACAAAGATGGTAGATCTGAAAGAGCATCTTCTACTGTTACCCATTTTGGCAAGTCACACGAAGTTTCATTAGGATAGATAAAATTAGGGAATTGTTCAAAATTTTTAAAGCGCGACTGCCCTGGTGTCAGTCTGTTATCCGGTGATTTATGTGTCGGGAATGGCAAGACTATCCCGTCTGCCTCCGATTTTTTTACGGCAATCACAAATACCCGTTCCCTTACTTGTGGGACCCCGTAGTCAGCTGCATTTAGTATTGTCCATTTGGCATGATATCCTTTTTCCTCCAGAGTGTCACAAACAAATTGAGGAACGTTTAATCCACCATAATTGACAGCCTCAGGGACATTTTCCATGACGATGGCACGGGCGTCCAGCTCTAATCCTATTCGGATAAAATCTTTAAATAAATATCCTCTGGAATCGCTGGTATGCGCCCCCCCCAAAGAACGAAGTTTAGCTTTTCCAATCTGAGAGTAAGCTTGACAAGGGGGTCCACCGATAACTATACAACCTTTCTCTCCAATTGATGTCGAAAACACCTCCGGGTTAAGTTGCGTGATGTCTCCACAATCATGTTTTCCTTCTTCACCAAAGGCAGAATATAGATTGAAGGAAGCGGTTCTGGATGCAGAATCCCATATATCCATACCATGGGCTATTTCAAACCCTGCTGACTTGAATCCGAATCCCAGTCCCCCACATCCGGAGAATAAATCAATGATAACTGGCAATTCTTTATTCATTTGAATCAAAATACTCAAACAACTCCTTTACATATTGCGCCTCTCCTCCCAGTAAAAGAGCCGGTTCGATAACTTTTACTCTTGCCGTGTTCAGTTTCATTACCTTTCTAAAGATTAAATCAGTCCTTTTCTTTTTATCAGGCGAAAGCTGGCCAAAGTATTGCATGATTTCTCTATATAAATCCACCCTATAACCAAGGCGTCCTGATCGTTCTATTAGTTGAACAATTTCATCGGTTGTATTATCTTTCAAGATATCTAGAGTAGAATGTATATTACCCTGCCACGACAGATGGATGTACCACCATAATGTTTTAAGCCAGATTCTTCGTGATTCCTTCCAAAATCGAATAGGATTGTTCCCCCATCTTAGATGAACGATATCAGGTAGCACTTTAAGAGATAAGTGTCTCCATACCCCATCGTCAGAGGCGTTCCTCACTGTAAATCCATTTTCATGGTTGAAAATCTCATATAATTTAGCTCCGAAATAAACATCCAGTTTATATTCATTCCCTTTTATCTTTTCCCTTGGAATATCGTTCTCTAAGAGAGTCATTTCAAAGGCATCCAGTACCTTATTTCTGATATTTTGATACTCTATATCGGGATTCGTAACAGGAGCGTCCTCCCCCCATCTATCCATGATACCTACTGACTCAGCCTTACTTAATGTTTTCCACTTCATAGTATCCCCTCTTAAATTCTATTGTCAAAATCCTTCCTGATTGATAGAGCAAGGCTTTCAGGTGAATGGACATCCCAGTTAAAAGTCGTAATAAAGTAATTGACAGCCTGTCCAATACTTCCCGGCTCAAGGTCTTCTCCTTTTTTAATTTCCTCCCAATAATCACTTTCGCGTACTTTTTGAATAATGATTTGTAAGGCACTCGCAATAATGTCAAGAAGAAGAGGAGATTCCTTTAGGCCACCTTCCATCTTTATAATTTTATAATTGGCATGAGCTTTATTGATACAGATTCTGACACTTTCTTCATCAAATGCGTCCTCGGTTGGATCATTCCATTGACAGTTTACCCACCACAACGGTTGGGAAGGTTCTGACACTTCAACAATCGGAAACACACTGCCATTTCCATCAATTACGAGAGTATATTCATCCAAAACACCCAGGATAATACCTGCTTTATTGGCAAGGTGGATTTCATTCGGTTCCCTTATACCGGTTGTTTTCATATATAAGACCGTCTGTAAGCTAATGCTTCCTTTCAACTGGCCTGCAGGAAATTCTTTATTTAGATTAAAGGTATAAGGAAAAGGCGTTTTGCTATTAAAGTCCGCTATTATATGAATCCCCCTTTGATTGGAAGCTTTTGAGGTCCATAGTAACGCGATCCCAATTTCATCCTCTCCTCCAGCAATACCATTCTCACCAAATAAAAATTTTGGAACATTAATAGTATACGACCTTTTTACACAAAGATTAAAACCATCCGGCTCCCACACATTCTTTTCATCTCTAACTTGTAACTGTGAGTTTCTACCGGTACTGTCCGCCGGTACTGCATCGAGAGCATTGCTAAAACCACCCGATGTATAACTAAGTTCAAACAATCCTAATTCATAGCCAATTTTCTCAAACAGATCCTGTGTTAACACAGGAAAAAAATTCAGTTGAATACTCATACGCTTACACCTTCTACTTCATCCACTATTAAGTTGCCTTGGACACTGTCATCTTTGACAGAGAAGTAAGCACTACCGCTGATTACATGACCCTCAGCCTTAGGAACCAAAATTCCAATTCCAAATGGTATATTATAAATATTTGAATTTAATGTTCCAAATTCAAATTCACTGAATAAAACAGATCGGTTTTTGTCATTCAATTCAAGTGTATCTGTCTTCAAAAGAGAAGTTCTGCCATGCTTTATACTGGTAACTTCAAGTTTTTCCAATCTAATAGGAAAGGGCTTTCCAATGACATCCGGGTTTTCCCACTTCTCTGAAGAAATCCCCCCTGATTCTGAAACCACCTGAAGTTCCAAATGAATTTTCTTTGCTTTCTTACCGCACCGTAATTCAAAATCAACCTTCATCATATTGTTAATGTAAGAGGGACTGCCGGATATTTTTAGAGAAAGTGACCGCGAATTTCCGCCACCTGCACCTCCATCTGCTCCACTGCCACCTTGTCCTCCTCCTGCTTTATTCCCAAAATTTTCAGGAGGTAACAGTATATCTGCAAGTACCCTGCCAAGTCCGATATTTCTTCTGGAATAAGTCTCAGTCTGCTTTTCTGAGTATTCATCACTGATGCTCTTTCTTACCTGTCTTTGAATCTTCGAAACTATGTTCAATCGATTAACACCGATATTCCAGTCATACCAAGAGGTATGATCCGCTTTTTCACTCTTGCGGATATACTCTTCCAAGGTGATTTTTTTTTCATTAATCTCAAGTTCATTATCAGAATTAGTTACAAATAAACCGACGATAAATTCATTCGTTTTTGTCTTGGGTATACCCTCTGTCCAGTTGCCAGTTGTCTCATAACCTACAATCATTCCCGGTTTGCGAATATACATGACTATTGGTGAATTTAAGTCCGATGTGATGTCATTTTCGTTAATCTGGATAAACGGATTCGGGTTATTGTAAGGTGGAGTCATTAAAAGTTGTACAGAAGTAAGCTTTACGTATGCCAAATAGCCTGCACAACCACCTTTAGTAAATACTCTCTTTAAATTAATATCTTTGAAATGGCACGGAATACCCGTTAAAATGTCTTTTTCTTCAATTTTATCGTTTAACACTATCCTATTATATAAACTCTGGACCACTTTAAACAGAGGGAGCATACTGTCATAGTGGATAGCTTTTTCATCAACCGTTGCCTTCAGCCATTTGCCGTTTTTGTAGTGCTTATTTCCAATTCTAGGTGCATACCATCTTTGTAAGGCAACACCAAGATAATCATGAATGTTGCTGGTCCACCATGGCTTCTCACGAGTTTCTTCATGATCATCATTATAATTCATAATAGTTGTGGTGCTTAACAATAGTTCCTCATTAATAAACGGTATAATTACTGTAGTTCCTGTTTCATCCTCTTGATAGGGTTCTGTGTTAAACACTTTGAGTATGGTGTGAATTTCGTCTTCATCTGTTACCGGTTTTGTAGAATTGTTTCCAGCATCCTGCCCCCACCAGGCAATTCCCCTTTGAGGTTTCCCCTGCATTTTGGGAATCACAGTATTTACCTTCTCTTCATCTTCAACAAGACACGCTGCCAGTCTAGAAACTAGTTTTCCGTTTGCATCAGTTGTTCTAGTGTAATAGATAACAAGCCCTATTCCAATACGAAAGTAAATAGTTTTGCCAAGACCCCAGGATCCACCTGCACCTTCCTGTTGTTGAGGCATACTGATTTCGTATATAAGTTTTAAAAGGTTTCCAAAATGATTATCCGTCAACTCTGTATAATGAATAGGACCCGTTAGACCTGTTGTATTGCTGTCCTTAATTACTATACATTTTTGAGTTTCTTCTGGAAACTGTCTGTTCAGGTTATCCCCCACACCATCAAAATGTGGAATCATGCTATCTTTTACAAATTCCTTTACCTGGAAATCCATTTTCACAAAATCTCTGTCTTTACGTGCAGCATCCAGACTATTTTGGACAGATTCCCTGATCAGCAGATCCAAAGTTGGCATATCATTATTTTGAATAAGTCGTAATAAAGAACTCCCCCGTTCAGACATTCGGGCATGTTCGGCTATCTCTATTCTCATTATGTTTCCCCCAAATCATCCTGTTGTTCTTTTGGAAGTTTTACCGTTAAGGCTCTGGCAAGGTTGGTTGCTCGTTTTATTCCCGGTATATATATACTAAGACCAATTAAGTCCTCGTTGGCATTTAAATCAGCACGGTCCTTACTGGTTGCTTTTGAATCTTTATCAATTCGGTAAATTAGCAACTGAGGTGTCTTATCACAGCCTGCCTCTGCTCTGTATTTATCTGTATCCTTAATTGATCCCGCTTCCACTATACCTCGTGACTCTTCTGATAAAAGGTCCAAATCAATATCGGCCAGCAGATCTTTAGGTGCACGTAGCACACCTATGTTTATGGAATCGCTAGTTGCATGACCATTATTTGTTTTTCTTGAACGTGTAATCTTATTAATTGAGCCGACGGAGAGCTTCCATTCTTTATGGCTGCCATCCATAGCCGGTTCATTTACTTTACCTATACCGGAAACAACAACATTCCAAGGCTTCAGCTCTGCTTCTGAACTAACCTTTGACACCCATTCACAGAAGGCTTCCATTTGGTTAAATACTCTTGACCTTGGGTGGAAAATAAACCTGCTTAGCATTTGTTCACGAATCATTTCAAAGGAAACACTCTTCCAAACAAATGAGTTCTTGTTGTGAGATATTTCACCATTACCAAGGTTGTTTAGAAAGTCTTCGGTAACGGTTATATTGTTTTGAAGGATCTCTTTATCGTTATGGAAGACAACTGTCTGATTGCTCGTGCCTGTAAAGTCAAGATCAACTTCTACGGCACCCTGCATTTTATTTCCGCTTGTAATTCTCATCCATGACACTTTCGGTGTGTTTTTCACCCTTGGACCATACGCCGTGGGGTCTGCACCAGCTACCATAAATTTATGAAGGTCTTCTCTTAGTTCGACTTCCAGTTCTGCAAGAAATTCAAATTTTTCAATTGTTTTTTGTGTCATCCAGATACGCGGTAATAATTCATACCCTTTACGATAGCCAAACCACCTGCCCATCTGCATCAAGGAATCACCAAGGCCGGAAGATCTCAAGAAGTAAGTGCTTGTTAAGCCTTCTATTGTTAGACCACGGGATAACGTACTGCCTCCTACTACAATAAAGGCTGGTGCTTTTTTAGGATAATCCTTGCTTTCAGGGTCAGGGTAGGCAAGTCTCACAAACATATTATCATCATTTACGCCGTTATTCGCACAGTTATCGATGCATAAGTGAATACCATTATGATATTTCAGCTCATCATCATCCCCTAACTGAATATGAGAGATTTCTTCTAGAAGGATTTCAACTTCAGATATCATTTGTTTGTACTCAGGATAATCTGGTATTTCGTTATCTGATTTTCCGTATTCCGGATATTGTTGTCTGAAATTTTCTTTTGTAAACGCATTTGTTTCTCTCCGCCATATTTCACGGCATAATCCGAGAATTTCATTATGATTATCTTCATCTTTCAGCCATGCTTGAATACTATCTGATACTCCTTTGTGGTGTGCCTGCTTTTGACTTGTGTGAATTAGCATACTAACCGGTTTTTTATACCCATAAATTCTCATTGCAGAAACTGCACAAAAGTACCAACAAATGGATTCTTTGAAGCTATTTGGCAAATGGAACCATTCTCCATTATGTACCATTTTAATGATTTCTAGATCCTCATCACTGATAGTACGAACAATGTTCAGTCCATCCGAGTTTTCATGCCCTTCAATGCCAAATATCTGTTCAGGCCCAAAGTACTCATTGGATGTTTGAAGTGTCCTGATAAAGTTTCTTGGGTATAATGATTCCTCAGAAGCTTCGTTCAAGACATTGGCATATGGCGTAGCTGTGTAGCTGATATAATTCATCGCTTTTGCCTTGCTATATGAGTAGCCACCTTTTGCTGTTCGGCCTTCTACTAGATTTACAATCAATGAATTGATTTTTTTTCTCTCATTGTTGCTGATATCCCCTGTATTCACACTTGCCTGATCAGCTTCATCATCAATTATAATGATTTTCATCTGTTTATGCTTGTTTGTATCATATTGCATCCATTCAATCATATTTTTCAGTCTTGATCCGTTTTTTAAACAGACTGTAAAATATCTCATATTTGAGTTCTCTTCTAAACGAAGATCCTGTGCGCGCTGTCCCATTGGGGAATTTTTGGATAAATGTTCAAGTCCTGACCAATTAATATTGCCCGGACGGTTTAGGTCTTTTAACAATCTGCTCTGTGTCTGTTTTCGCAGATTTTCAATGGTCCCGGAAAGAACAGCAAAAAAGTTCCAACCCCAATCTGCTGCCATCGCCATAAGAGCTGCCATATTGGCTGTTTTACCAGATTGAACATGCCCGATTACAAGACCTTTAATCGGTCCTGTTTCAATTGTATCGTTATTTAACCTTTTTAAGATAGCGATTGTTGCTTTTTCAATTTCTTCTACAGCATCTTTTTTCCATCCTGATGCAAGAAGATGAGTTTTGTATAATTGCCAGGAAGACCGCGGATCTTCCGGAACCGTAACTTCACTGTCCTGAGAACTGTCAATGAGAATAGCAGCCGGCTGCCGCTCACTTAGCTCAACCATTCTCTTTTCAGCTTCTTTTTCCGATTCCACCAACTTATACCACGTTTCCGCCTCTAAGTTGGGCCAGAAATTATCCTCTATTTGCTGTTGGAGGAATGTGACGAGAACGGCTTCACTGCCTTTCCCAGCATATTTAATATTTTCCCAGCTTCTATTCTGCCTTCTTGCCCTAGTGATCCATTTTCGACAATCATCATATAATGGTAGATTGATATGTGCCATAGTACACCCCACTCGTTATTAAAAAAAGTATAAATTAATTAAAATTTTGTTAAGAATATGTCTTGCATAAATCAAAAATTGAATTCTATACACATTATAGCAAAAAATAAGTTAATATTTGTAATAATTATTAGACTACATCCTTTTTTGAAAATTATTTCAGAGTACGAATTATATACATCATTATAATAGAGAGAGTTTCGCGATCAAATTTAAATTTTACCTATTTCCACTTGCCAATTACTAATATTTCAAATACTTAGGGATTGTTAGAGGAGAGAATAAGAGAGTCTAGGGGATTGGGGAATTAAACCAAGAAAAGAAGAAAAGTATCCTACTTATTCGATACTCTGTTAGGGAGACTCAATATAAAACGCATAAAGCAATCCTATTGAAAGATTATATTCCCAAATGCGGTTATCATACCTCTTATCAACTGATATAGAAAATGCTGAGGCTACCCTATGCGATCCAATATCATATACTTCATGTATATCAAATGGAATACTAATAAACCAAAGAAAATCCACATACACCACATCTATATTTATAATTAGCTAATACTTCTCTACCAATAGTTTTTTTCTTTGGTTAAACAATTCCTACTTATAATTGAAGATAATGTCCAATGTTTGGTACTCTTTCTGGCCAAAAATTTTTAATAAATAAGAGTTTACGCTCTTTCATATATATTAAATATTAAAAAAAGGATTTACATCATTCACGAAGAGCCTAGTTTGACAGGCTTTTTGTGCTTCTATTAAGAACGAGATAAAAACTTTGCTATAAAGTATGTCGTTAAGATTTTCCTTTACTTATTTTCATAAGAACAAACATTCCATTTTACTATTTACTATTTTCTATTTTAACTATACTATAAGCTTATGCTTATACTTATACATATTTCTATTAAAAGGAGGTTTAATATTGGATTGTCTAAATAGAGCTATTAGAGAAATTCCAAACCTTAAAATAGGTGAAGAGTTTTTAATTAAAGACTTATTTAAAGGATACGAGTGGAATCGCCTAGGTATTGGTGAACGTCGAACATTAGGTTCGTTATTTTTAAATGAAGTTAAGAACGGTACATTAAAAAGTATTGTAATTGTTGCTAAAAAAAGCAGTGCAAATCAACAATTATATATGAAATTGTAAGAACTAAACTGGAGTTGAAATTATGAAAATTCAAAAACCAACAGTCATTGACATGTTCTGTGGGTGCGGAGGTTTGTCTCGGGGATTCATGGACGCAGGCTATGAAGTACTTCTAGGTATCGATAACAACACAGATGCATTAACGAGCTTTAAAGCGAATCATGGTAAAGCAATTGCAATGAACGGGGATTTATTCCAAGGGTCGACGATTTTAGAAATGGCTAGCTTAACCGATAATAAACAAATTGATTTGATTATTGGAGGTCCTCCTTGCCAAGGGTTTTCATTAACAGGGAAACGTGAAGAAGATGATGAACGAAATACTCTATTTAACGCTATGGTAAATGCAGTAGCATTCTTCCAACCCAAGGCATTTGTTTTAGAAAATGTCACCGGTCTTGCTACTTTATATAAAGGGAAAGCTCGTAGTGCTATCATTAAAGAATTTAGTCAATTAGGTTATACAGTAAACGAACAAGTTCTTTATGCACCTGATTACGGCATACCGCAAATTCGAAAACGTTTGTTTTTCGTTGGTCTATTAAATGGAAAGAAATTTGAATTTCCTGAACCTATTTTGACTCCCGACAAATATGTTACATGTGGAGATGCTATCAGTGATTTACATGACTTTACAGATGATCTAGGTAAAGAGGTAAGTGAATATCAATTTCCTCCTAAAAGTAAATACCAAATATATATGCGCAAAAATTCTACTCAATTATTGAATCATGTTGGTACAAAGCATACTGATCATGTTATCGATGTAATCTCTCAAGTCCCTGAAGGCGGAAACCATAAAGATTTACCTTCCGGTATAGGTGATAGTCGGAAATTTAATGAGGCATGGACTCGCTATCATCGTAATAAACCTTCAAAAACAATTGATACTGGACATCGAAATCACTTCCATTATGAATTTAATCGTGTACCAACTGTAAGAGAAAATGCTAGATTACAATCGTTTCCTGATGACTTCCGTTTTTTTGGAAATAAAACTCAACAATATAAACAGGTCGGAAATGCTGTGCCTCCTTTATTAGGCTATCACCTAGGTAAGAAATTAAAAGACTATTTATAAAGGAGTTCATCTAAATGAATTTTATTGATATTTTTGCAGGCTGTGGTGGTTTATCTGAAGGCTTTAAACAAAACCCCCATTATACTATGCTAGGAGCTGTTGAGTGGGAGAAACCCCAAGTTAATAACCTTAGAAAGCATTTAAAAAACAACTACAAAATGAATGACGCAGATGAACGTGTCATTCATTTTGATATTCAGCGCACTGAAGAATTAATCAACGGTTGGGATAATGATGTGGAATATGACTCTCATGTTGGATTAGATGCCTTAATAGGAGATACAAACGTAGATTTAATTATTGGTGGACCGCCTTGCCAAGCATATTCAGTTGCAGGTCGAATACGAGATGGAAATGGTATGCGAAATGACTATAGAAATTTCTTATTTGAAAGTTATATGAAATTGGTTAGACATTACCAACCTAATATATTTGTATTTGAAAATGTTCCAGGTATTCTTAGTGCAAGACCAAATGGAGAAACCCTTGTAACCGATTTGATTAGGGATGAAATTATTAACTCTGGTTACGAAATCGCAGATGATTTAAAATCATTTGCCCAATTTGATTTATCTGAGTACGGTGTTCCTCAGAAAAGAAAACGAGTTATAATAATCGGAGTAAGAAAGGGTTATAAAAATAATATTCAGGAAGCTTTACATCAATTTTATCTCGACATTTTACCACAATATCGTGAAAATATAAGAACCGTTCAAGATGCAATTAGTAACTTGCCTTCGATTATACCAGCAGAATCTGATTACATTTTAAATGGAAAGAGATATTCTCATGTTTTTAAAAATAATATTCCTAATCATATTCCACGTTATCATAACAGAAGAGATATTAATACATTTAAAATTTTATGTGAAGATATTGAGGCTGGTACAAATCAGTATATTACAACTCATGCTTTAAAGGAATTATATACTAAAATAACTGGGCACAAATCAAATATCCATAAATATCATGTACTACGTTGGAATCAGCCAAGCAATACAATTCCTGCACATCTATATAAAGATGGTTTAAGGCATATTCATCCAGATTCTACTCAATCAAGAAGTATTACTGTCCGTGAAGCTGCTCGTCTACAAACCTTCCCGGATGATTATAAGTTTATCTCAAGCTTGGGAGATAACTATAAAATGATAGGAAACGCTGTTCCCCCTTTATTTGCTGAAAAATTGGCATCTGCTCTAGTGGAATTTATAAATATTTAGTCAAAAGTACCTCAATCAATTACTGATGGAGGTATTTTTGGTATAATTGGTATAATTAGTTAAATGATTATACGGAGGAATGTTTTTTATGACTTACTTAGTAAAACGATTACAACACCAAGAACTTGGTAGTATTAATGATGCAAACGGCACCCCTTCAAGGGGGCGTTATCTATTCATGTCTAAAAACCCAGATTTCCTATCACATCTTCCATTTCTTTCACAAACAGTTTTAAACGATTATAGTATACTTACTTTAATCCCTTTATATAAAGATCGTTTTGAAAGAAATTATTGTACATTTGTTTATAATAACGATAGGTATCACATGGGAGGAAATGGTGGGCAACCAAGAGATGAATACCGGATCTATTCGAATCGATTCCTTGAAGATAACCAATGGTTATTTCAAAGAAACGATATAATTGTTTTAAAGCCACAGACTATAGAATTTAACAACAACGATGAAACATTTATCGAAACTGTTTATTTCGCGTACTTGGTAAATGATCATTCTAGTAATTTATATAATCAATTAAGTAATGAGATAGCTGCTTCCCCTATTAGAGGCAATTATGCTGTTGTACATGAAGAAATCCAAATAATAGAAAATAGAATTTTAGAAATAATGCAGACTCAAAATAATTACGGAGTTGAAAACGAAGTCAATGTATCGGGTCTTATCCAAGTATCAAATGATATCATAACCCGTAATAATAGTAGTCAAACAAATATTGATTCATTATTTTCCAATCAAGTAATGTTTCGGGATTTTGTTGCTGTTGGATATGATAATCTTTGTGCAATTACAAGACAAGTAATAAATTGTGGTCCCTATAATAATTTACAAGCTGCACATGTTTACCCTCGTAGTCATGGAGGTAGTTTCAGCCCCAATAATGGAATACTAATGAATAGAGACCTACATTGGGCATTTGATACAGGTTGTTTTACAATTAATGACGACTATACTATTAGAGTTCATCCACAAGTAGAAAGTGAACTGTTACATAACCTAAATAGGGAAAGTATTTTTGTTCCAACACAGGAATTTTTCAGACCTTCAATTGATAATTTGCATTATCATCAGCAAAATATTTATGGGATCTTTAATGATAGAGGTAGACTTTAGTAGAATGATATTTTAAAAGACAGATACCCCAACTTCGAGGTATCTGTTTATTTTCACTTAGAATTTAGTTCATGCATAATAACATTAACCTTCTGCGAAACACGTTGATATTTAACGTTTTCAAAACGGAGGTGCACTGCGATCAACCTTAAGCCAGTCTTTTTCAGCTTAGAAATACTCAATTTTGAAAGAAAGAAACTTTATTCAAATTCGACTAACCTCTATATTTCTAAAAACTCCTTACTTCCTTATAATTAAAAACTAAAAGCATTTTGATGTATTATATATAGAATCATTTTTATCCACGCACTAATTATTCAAACAATCATATTTCTTAATTATATAATGAAATGTACCAAAGTCCTTCCACTCAATCAAATTGTCAGTAATTTCATTATAGCAATTAGCGTGATATACGGAGTTTATCATGTCTAATACAACATTTTCTTTTAAACTGATTTTACACCTACACAATGTACAATTAATTTTCACCCTTAATTCCCCCTTGTTTAGGATTGTTTTATCTTGATACATATGGTGGTTTTCAAGATACTTCCTTTCTGTTTTTATTCTCCGTAAGCTTTTGCATCTTTTGGTTGTGCCATGAGATACATTTTTGAAATCCAGATGTGTTTGTTTATGTTCATTTCCGACCTGATAGATATGTACATGGTGTGTACTGTATTGCTTACCTTTTGGGAAGTACATTCTTCCTGCTATACCGTTCTCGCTTTTCGGTTCATACCCCATTTTCGTAACGCTTCATTGTACCCATCAATCTTTTCAATTTCTGTTACAACAACCTAAATAGCAATAATCGGTTTTGCATAACCGTAAAGATGTACTTCCGATGTGAGATATCTACCTATTCATCTTTCAGTATTTCTATTAACAGCCTGTGTTCTTGGTCATATGTCACTTTTCATTCTTTGGTCCATGGTTGAATGATGGTTTTTATCAAAGTGACGTTTTCCTTTACCTGTCATTAAAGTTCCACTTTCGTACCCGTCATCAAATCACCTAAATGACGCTTATCTTTTCTGAATAACCCCCTTAAAAGCAACGCCAATCCAAGCAACGAGCCCGCATTTGTGATAACAATCGCCGTCCTATCAAACTCGTTAAACATGCCTCGGATCACATCTACAAGACCTAATTGCCATGGAAAACTTTATGACGTTTCTTAGTAAACTGGAGCTAAACTTTCTTTTATGTAAGTCACTTTCAATCCAGCAACCCTCTTTCCAATCGATCCTCTTTTATAATAATCAAGATAGGAAAATAGCAGGGTGATGTGGGATGAAGGATGTCAGTTTGGCTACCAGTTGTGCTTGTAGTTCTGTGTAGTCTAAGCTAATGGCTAAATTGGCGAGTAGTAATGGGAGCAGGTAGACACGATTACTAAGTAGTATACCAGTAGTTCTATTAGGCGTTTTTTTAATGGGATGTTGTTCATATGCCACCTCCATGGGGACAGGCATCGCAAGCCAATGCTGATTAAAAAAGATAGCTTAATTTCTCTATCCTAGATTTCACTTTTTCTTTTTTAAATAGTTTTCATAGGCCTCTTGTACATAATTAGGTATGAAATCATCTTTAGGTAGTTTTAGCTGAAACTTATACAACTATAGCAGAGTTGTTACTTTTTAATCGGCTTTTTAACTGTTTTAAAGACAAATAACTACCATTCTCTTTTCGATGTAGCATCGCATGGCAATTTGGACAAACAGGAATTAAATCTTCTCTAGGATTTACTGTGTAATCTTGCTGTATCTCATGAAGAGGAATAATGTGATGAACATGTATAAAATCTTTACCGACTTCCCCATATGTGTCTTCAAAATTAATATTACATATTTGACATTGGACACCGTAAAAGTCGATACACTGCTTTCGAGCAATTGGGTTCCTTTCATATACATTTACATTGATAGTCTTACGCTTTCCTTCATCTAAACTGGCGGGAACTTCTTCAGGAAAAAAATCTTTCGTCAAATCCTGCTCAAAGAAAGATGCAATATAGTCTCTAAGCTCTCCTGTTAGTTTCATCGACCCTTGAATGTTACCTTTTAATCCGTATTCACGTAATTTTGAAAGAGATAAATCAGGAGTATTGGCCACATCCACTAATCGAACCCGTGAACGATCGTACCCTTGTGATTTTTCAAATTTTTCATTATCTATCCAGAAAGCATTATCATATGTAAGTTGTGTTTCTCGTACTAGGCCTTCCATCACCTCTACTTTATAACGAATTCTCCTAACAGTACCAGATACATATATAAATAATACATCTCCATTTTCATAGTTAAATGAGCGCTTCCAATCTAACGTATCATAATATTTAAATGCCCCTTCAACATCATAATCATTTGGGTTTGCCGGAATCAACCAATATCTACGAGCATTTTTATGTCCACTTTCTTCAAGCTCTCTTCTTCGGTTGATAGCAATATTGATAGGTGCAACAAATCGATATTCATCCATTCCACTATAGTAAGGAATGTTATAAACATAACCCCTCTCGATGTAATCATAGTATTTATACTTTGAAGAATTGAATTGTTCAGCAAAAAAAGTAGCAGCTTGTTGTATATTTTCAGCTTGGAAGAACTCATTTCCATTTTTATAAATAGTAATTGGACAAGCCATGATATTTTCTCTCCTAACATTATTAAATAATTTATTTATTTATTTATTTCTACTGTTCTATTTTCCAAAAATATTATTAACCTCATCTGTTATAATATTACATAATGTTACAATATTACCACAGTTAAACAAATACTAATAGTGAGGTAACCCATGTCTTTTTTCAAAAATGTCATTGATGCTTTTAAAGATAATCGAGAAATAAAGCAACCTATCCTTCATAAGGATATCAGCGAAAATCCTATTCTAATAGAAAACCTTAAAAGTCTTGCAGAAAGCAACAATCCTTCTATGGACTTCAAAAAAGTAGAAAACCATCTCAAGCTATTTTCCATTGGGCATGCGGGAGAGAAAAGTGTGATGTTTGAGTTGAAGAACTCCATGGTTCCGATGCTGATTCTGCATGATATTTATCTTGAGTTTGAGGATTATCAAGCACAGATGGATTGATGCATGCTCCCCTTGTTTATAAGATTACTAATGCTATCTTGGGAACTAGCCAATTAAAACCTTTAAATGAACGGGAATATCTATTGGAAGATGAACAAGTAGGGGCATCCGCTTTTGTGGCAGCCACTATAGAGAAGGAGATATCAGCTGCGCCTAGTGCAAACAGCGAATTAAAAAGGCTCTTAACGGAATACCGCACCAATAAAGCCAAACAAATAGGAGTGAAGCCCTATCTTATTTTTAGCAACAGAACATTGGATGAACTCCTAGAGAAGATGCCCCAGACTATGCAACAGTTGCTAGAAGTCGAGGGCATCGGACAGAAGAAAGCAGAAGATTACGGACATGATATCCTGAGCATTTTACAGACTAAGAAAGCCGAAAGGTTCCAAGAATCACCGAAGGTATCAACAACTGTCAAAGTACAAAATGAAGATTTCCGTTCTCTCTTAACTGAATATCGTAGAACTCGTGCCCAGGAGCTTAACGTAAAGCCTTATTATATTTACACCAACAAAACATTGGATGCTATTCTAGAAAAGAAGCCGAAGACCATTAAAACATTATTGGAAATAGAGGGGATCGGAACAAAGAAAGCGGAAGAGTTTGGAGAAGGGATTATTTCTATTTTTAATAAGTACTTATAGATACCACTTAAGCCTTGATAATTCAATTTGATTACATTATATATATTTCTTAATGTTTTTGTTAGATAAATAAAATACAATTAAAGCAAGCGTATGAATTTGGTAAAGACACAGAGGGGCTAGAACATAAGGAGGATTATATTGGTTAAGAATTACAAAAAGGTTAGCAGCTTATTAAAAAAGTCATTCGTTTTTGTATTTGCATTTGTCTTATTGTTTGAGATTGTACCATTTAGAAGTATTATAATAGGTCTATTGATGTTTGCTGAAGAAAATAATATTTTGTTGGGCATCAAAATTGCACATATTAGTGAAATGTATGTTCTTTTTAAAAAAATTGCACTAATTTATTTACTTTTATGCATTATTTCATTTTTTATAATTAGTTTTTATTTAAAAGTAAGAAATTATCATAATAATCCTAAACACTATATTTTAAATACATTTGAGGAAAGCCTAACTAAGTATATTCGAGATAAACCAAATGGAAAGGGTTATTTAGTGACAGGAGAATGGGGCAGTGGTAAAACTTACATAGTTACAGAATACTTCAATAAATTTTATAGTTTTTCTAAAAAACCTATATATCGAATCTCTTGTTTTGGGCTGGATTCAAGAGAGCTTATCTTAAATGAAATCAAAAACCAGATTGAAATAAATGATGAATCTTTTCTAAATTGGATTCAATATATTCCCGCCATAGGGAAACCTCTTTATGGTATATTAAAAGATTCTTATAGCTTAAATAGCATTCCTAAGGGCTCAATTCTTATATTCGATGATTTTGAGAGGATAACATCATTAGGAATTTCTAACAATCGAAAAGATGCAATGTATGAAAAAGATAGATCGATTTTAAGAAATAGAGGTTATAGCAGAACAACCCAGATAAAAGAATTTGAAGATATAAATGATGAATTTATCAAAATTGAAAAAGCTTTCAAAAGATACTCCAAAGAAAACGAAATTACATCCATTATGCATAATTTACAAAAATATAACATAGCAACGGGGTTAATTAACGAACTTATCGAAAATTATAGTTTGAAAGTTATTATATTGTGCAATGTAGATATTTTAGGATATGACTATGTAGATAAGGTTTTTAGAGGTAAACTAGATTGTATAACTTACAATAAATCTATAGATGTTAGTTCAATAGAAAGTATTTTTAATAGTTCATTTAAAAATTTAATCTTTAAAAATAAAGAGATAGAAAATTTTGTACTCCTTGTTAATAACAAAATCATTAATGATTTTAATGAATTATGGATATTAAGCGGAAGGAGTAATCTTAGACAAGCAAAATCAATAGTGCAAGCATACTTAGACACAGTAAATATCATTAGTGCTAAAATCTCTCTAACTGAGAACTATTTAATATCACTGTTTTATAGTATTTACACAGTCAAGGTATTAAGAGACGAAAATAATTTAAAGCATTTAGAACATTTCCTTGTTGGAGGAAATCTCTCTTTCTTCTTGGAATTATATGAAAAAAAAGATTTGTACGAGTTATTAATATCAAGCAAACACATCGATAGCCTAAAGTGGACAGGAATATCCATTGCGGGCTTTTGGATACTAAATACAAAGAAACCAGATAATATCGATAACTTAATACAATACTATAAGAATTATGAGTATTATGATTTAGAACTAGCTCTATTGCAACGTAATTATAATTTAGTTAGTGAAAAATTACTTATAGAACATGTTTTGCATGCTATGTATGTTGAAAGTGAAGAGTCACGAAAAAGACCAGAAAAGCGGAATATTCAACTTGACGAGTTTATAAGAAAAGCTAGAATTAATATACGTTCTTTCCTAGAGAATAGTCATGACGATGAAGTATTGATGGAAGAGAAAGTTCGTAATCTATTATGTAAAGTGCATAAAACAGCCTCCAGATTTGACGAGTTATGGTATAAGGCTATATATGAATATTCTAAAGTCGAATCAGTTATTGAAGAAAATGGCTTCTATATTCTAGAGGACTATAACAGATTTGTTCAAAATATCAAAAATACAGAAGAACAGTCTAAGATAACAAATTAAACCACTATTGCCAGATAAGCCAACATGCAGAAGAGTTTGGATAAGACAACAAAAGGGACCCAAAAAAGGGTCCCTTTTGTTGTCTTATTGTGTCTAGAAATCCTGATGCAGTTTAATCTATATTACTGTTACTGCGCCACCAACTTTAATATAAATTTGTTATGAACGATCTTGCTCATACTCTTTTACTATTCTTTTATTTCTTCTCTGACCTTTCTTTTTTGTAAATAATCCCCTAAATGTAATGGTCGGAAGTGTTCGCTGCAAAATAGCTATATAAATTACTTGTTTTGGTCCATTTATAATATTTTTTGGTCATGATTTCTTCATTGGAATGTGATTTAATTAGTTCCATCACTCGTTCATGGCTTAACTTCAATTTCTTCATCGCTTGATTTAATGATACCTCTTGGTAGTTTTCCCAGGTTCGCATATTGAGTTGCCCGATCTTACTCCATTTATAACCCGGTGCCGGCATGAACGGGATATCCCCATTCATTCCTTCCCTATACCATCTCTCCAGCATGGCATGCCATTCATACAGGTGCATGACGACATCACGGAAATTCTTCTCTCTTTCTAGCGTTTCAATGGAGAGGCCTCTTTTTCTACTAGGTACGGATTCAATAATTTCAAGCAATCTATTAAAGTTTTTGTCACTATTCATCAGTAGAATGTCTTTTTCACTTGTAGTCACCTTGGTAATCCTCTCCTCCCGATATACTCACTTTGTTCCGCTCAAAGCCTAAATACCGAGTCCCTTGAAAGCTTTATACTCCATTGTCATCTTCGGAAAGCAAACCATACTCCTTACCAGTAACATGAAACTCCGAACGGTCACCACTTTCAAACTCGAACGTCACAAAATATTTTATATGTGTGCTGGAAGAATGGTGATGATGGGTATCGTTGTGATGATGACCTTTTGGTAACATCTATCCGTTTTGATGTAACAACAGCAGGTACACTTAGCCTTGGTGACTGCTCATTCTTCTGCCACTCCCCAACGCCTTTGAAAACTGAAATTAAGATACTACCGATAACGATCACAAAAATAATGCCAATATGCACGGGGACGGTCCTCTGCTTCTGAAGCAGAGAACCGTCCCACTGGTCTTTGTGACAGCTCTTTTTTAGGTTTCAGATTGTTGCCCTCTTTCTACGAGAAGGAAGTTTTGTTAAATCCGCACTTCTACCTCTCCCTTGTTCGTCAACACGTGCCTTAGAGCCTGTAGAAAAAGTTTCAAAGAATATCCCTTGTTTTCTGTGGCCGCTCTTTGGTTTGGGTAGGTTCTTTTTATAGGGATTAGCTTCAAAGTAAACTTTTTGCCTATTAACTTCTTCAAAGATTCTATCAAGTAAAGGTGTAAAGTCAGGAAAAAGCACTTTGAAAGCTTTAGGTGTTATCTTATCGTCATAGTTGAAGTTTACCAGGATATGCGCAGCTTCTACTTTATTACATAACTTCTCTAACTCCAAATCAAGCTTATCTAACTTCTCCTGAAATCCAACATGATCAATCATCCACAACTGTACATCAATATCCACTCTTACTCCCTCAATCTGTGACCTTACATAGCTATAATCCGGAATAGCTTTTCTAGGTAGTGCAAATGATTGACGACTTAATGGAATATCTTCGCTAATTACAGTTTTCTTTCGTCTAAAAGATTCCATTTCATCATCAAGCTTTAACATTTCATAAAAGAGCCTTTGAAAATCATCAATAAATAACTCTTCTTTTGCACTCATCAGCTCATCTATCCCATAATAAATTGTATCCAATGCTGTTTCGAAAGAAAATTCCCCGATGTCTGCCATAATTTAACCTCATCTTATTTTGATTTTCGATTATTAATCTTCGTACACTTGCCTTTTCCGTATAGAAAGATACCTTGTGCATTATGTGTTTTTGATGTAGTCACCTTCAAACTCCTCTCCCCCCGATATACTCACTTTGTTCCTTTCAAAGCCTAAATATCGAGTCCCTTGAAAGCTTAATATTCCATGGTCATCTTCGGAGAGTAAACCATACTCTTTACCGGCAACATGAAACTCCGAACGGTCACCACTTTCAAACTCGAACGTAACAAAATATCTTGTGTGTGTGCTGGAAGAATGGTGATGATGGTTGTCGTTGTGATGATGCATATTGGACCTTTTGGAAACATCTATTCGTTTTGATGTAACAATAGCTGGCACACTTAGCTTTGGAGACTGCTCATTTTTCCGCCACTGACCAATCCCTTTGAAAACGGAAAATAAGATACTACCGATAACTATCACAAAAATAATGCCAATAAAAATAGGTACAATCTGAAACATAGGATCACCACCAGCCACCACATAAAATGGATCTGCCATGTAAACACTCCTCCTTTGGTTACATCTTTATCTTTGAGATATATACGAGTTTCAATATGAAAAGTTTCATCAGATACATGGTGGACTTTCAAAATAGGTTTCTGCAAAACCTTTTATACAAAATAAGCGACCATCCTTGAAACAAGAATAGCGCCTGTTATTTGATATGGTGTCTTTCGTCTATAAATTTAGAGTGTCGCATCCAATTTCTTAATGACTGAATTAGAAATTATATACACATTACCAAAAATGTCGATTTGATCTCCCTTTACACGGATAGCGCAATCTTTGTTGGACGCATAAATGTTCATTTCATGGGATAACGGAGACAATTCGCTTAGTACCTGATCGGTGTTATTTTCTAAGTCATAATGAGATAGGACGGAAAAATCGTCAAGGCCGATTCCAGTGTAAATAGAGCTTGTTTGTTTCTGCTTCAAATCCAAGTTTTTTCGAGCATAACCATTTAGCGGACATATTGATTGCACCAGCGCTAGCTCCGATTACAACTGCCTTGCTTTGTTTAATTGACTCCGACAATTCATATTCCATCAGAAAATCATTTTGTTTAAGCGGATTTCCCCCCAATAAGAAAATAACTGAAGCCTTCTGAATCAATGTTTGGGCATCATCCTTCTGAAGCTGATAATTAATTAAATGATACTCATCAAATGTAATGCCGACCTCGTCAAGCCACAAACGTTCAGTAGCACCATCCTCTTCATAAATATCTGGATTTGAGCTAATCATGGCAATCGATTTCCTATCCGTAATATCCTCCTGCAACACTCTGCCCAAATTCTCAGGAATGAAATTACTGAACCAACCTAAATAATAATGTGTTTTCATAAGTACCCCCAGTTCCTTATGCTAAAGAAATAAATAAACATAGTATGAAAATAAAACCCGATAACGGCGTCATAAAAAGTCTTTCTTTTTTACTTCGAGATATTAGGTTTGCTATTGTATTTAATCCAAGGAAAATTGTAATGACCCAGACTAATATATTTGTAGATAAAAAATCTAAACTATTTAAAACATTAGTATGTTGCAGAAAAACGAAGCCCATAAATAGGAGAATTAAAGCATTTACCGCACTCACAATTCGTAACTTTTTAGGCAAAACTTTATAGTATCCCCCCATTGCAAATTCACCAAAAGGGTAGCCAAGTGAAAGGAACACCTGAAAAACAGCTACGGACATACAAAAAACCGCGACAGTAATTGATGCTAAGTAGACAAAATCCAATTATTTTACCTCCTCCTAATTTTCATCTGATACTATCCTGCCTAATCCTTATGTTATGAGCGAGTCCTTTGCTGCAATTGCTCCTATTTAACGGAATACCTATTCTTTCTTATTCCAAATAAGGTAAATTGATATGGATATTGCTAAAAGTAATAAATAGATTGGTACATTCGATAATATTATGTTGCTTCCCCAAGCAAGACTAGAACTACCTTGACCTGAAATTACCCCTCCTAAATACCCTGCTGAATCCTTTATGGAATCGATTAACTCGCGTAATGCATAAACAATTACTGCTGTTAAAAAACTTAAGCCTAATAGTAAAAGTCCTGCCACTCTGTTATTCAATAACCTATCCCCTTTGCTTTTCAAATAATCACATTAGTCATTAATCCTGCCCTTTTCCTAAGTAAGATGCGATAAGCTATGCTGCAATCGCTCCAGATTGCTGAAGAGTGTTATTGAACTAACCTGTTACTTTAAGTGTAAACTTTCACAAACCTTTACTGTTATTAAACACTTTACGTGCTAATTCTTCTTTATTGTCCCCTTCTACGATGATTACGTAAGGTTCATCTTTAGGTATGTTACTTAATCTTATTAATTCATTAGTGATATTAATTAGCTCAGTAAGACTATCCTCAACATTAAGAGTAGATTCTTCAAAAGATGTTTTCAAAATGTATTTTGTTGGTTTAGGATTAAAATCGACTGCGATTCCTTTATATTCAACAGTTGTACGCTTTAGAGTCTCTTCAATTTGGGGTATCACTTCCATCCAGCTTGCATCAATAGGTATATATTTGTCTGTTGTTGTCTGGAATTCATTCAACAGAACCAGTAAAATAATAAAAAAGAAGATAACAACAACTGCTTCAACTGTGTGCTTTTTCTTCTCTTTTTTGTGTTCAATTGTTTTTCTATATTTTTGTTGAACACTTCTTACTTTTGGATGAATTTTCATAAGAGACTCCTTACACCTCCATCTTTTGTTTTAATCCTTTTAGTAATATACATAAAATTATGAACATTATTAAAAGTATAGCCATCAACTATTAAAATGTTAATTCCATTAGACTGCCTCGTTACTTCAATAAGTTTTCATTTCGATAAAATGGTCAATAATTCCTTTTAAAATATGTTTTATATTGAGACTTTTTCATCAGTCTCGGACGGTTTTCCTGCTTCCATCGAACTTCGAAAGAAGCAGAGATCCGTCCCTGCGCTTTCCTCTAAGCTAAATACCTCCTCATCCTAGTGGAGAAACATCTTAAGCTATTTTCCATTGGGCATGCAGGAGAAAAAAGTGTGATCTTTGAGTGGAAGAACTCCATGGTCCCGTTCAAAAAGCACTTGAAAATAACCTCAGTTCGCTTGAGCTGAGGTTTTTAAAATTTTAATTACAAATATAACTTTATACAATTCTAGATACATTTCATAATGTATTTTCGTATTTTGCGATAGGTAACGGAACCCGTTATTCTTCCCGTTTATTTCCTTAGTTAAGATAGTTCCTTTTTATGTCGAACAGCTAGATATATTCCTGAAGCGATGAATACAAAAGCATATTTAAACATGAAGAAAATTTGCCACATATATTCTTTCGGGAAAATCAAGTCGAACAAAACTACTCCGCATAACATAATGTAAGCACTTTTTAAATATATATGATTTGTCCTTTCGTCAGCTTTTCCTATTCTTCTTTGATAAACATATATCAGAACCAACCCCATTAAAAGCAATACAAAACCGCTACCAAGAAGCATATTCCAATTACCAGGTGATTTTTCCGCCCAAGTTTTTAAAGGATAAAAGATTGAATTTGATATTTCTGTGCTAGATTTCCACATTATAAATCACTTCCTTTCACATAAGTAAAAATATCGTTAACATCTACGTTAAAGTAATCAGCTATTCGAAAAGCCAAAATAAGAGAAGGAGAGTAATTATTCTTCTCCATAACAAATATAGTTTGCTTAGACACGCCGACAGCGTCAGCCAAATCTTTTTGCGTCATCCTTTTTAAAACTCTATGCTCATACACTTTGTTTTCAACGTAATCCTCTACTTCTTTTTTCAATGTCAACACCTCCCTTTTGAACTATATTTTTATATTAAACCATTCTTTTATAAAAGTAAAGTAAACTTATATAAAATAAAGAATAAATTAGTTTATACCCTAAATATTGAAATAAATATATTCAGAATACCCTATAAAATTAAGTAAAAATAAAACATCTTCCAATGTATTGTAAATATGTATGCTAATTTTCATACGAATTTGCAGGTGAAAATGTAGACATACACTGGCTATTGTCATCTAACAAATAGGGGTACAAAACACACTACAATTTTAACGTATATTATAAAGAAAATACTGTTGCACCAATAAAAAATGACCACCAAATCAGCATCCAATTTGGTGGTCATTTTAAATTACAATTTTAATGTTTTCGTTAGGTAACGGGACCCGTTACCCTAAGAAGTCCCCTTTTTATTTATACTTTTATGCTTTATTCCTGAATTTCCTTCTCTAAGCTAAATACCTCCTCCACCTAAAGGAATACATTCAACTTAGACCAGTGACAGGAACAGCAAATTAAAATAGTAAGTAGAACAAGCTTTAGGAATAATAACATCCCAAATATCAATAATAAAGAGAACACTTTTTACTTTGGAAGGAGAAAGTTTTATGAAAAAATTATTGGTGATCGGATTTGTTTTGTTATTTTCCCTAAACATGTTGGGTGGAACAACCAGTGTCTCCGCTAAAACACATGTACAAAGAATTAGCGAATCTGAAGTGAAGTTCAAAAATGATTTCAGGAGGCTATGGATTGATCATGTAATGTGGACAAGTAATTATATTACAAGTGCAACAACAGCAGGCGCGGAGGATCAAAAAGAGGTACTGAGCAGGCTTCTAAAAAATCAGGAGGATATTGGTAATGCTATAAAGCCAGTATATGGAGAAAAAGCTGGGAACAAGCTTACCGAGTTGCTTAAGGAGCATATTGTTATTGCAGGAAAGATTGTAGATGCGGCTAAAGGTGGAAATAAATCCTTGGTGAAGCAGCAAAACAAAGAATGGTATAGAAATGCTGATGACATATCAGCTTTTCTTAGCGGTGCGAACCCCCATTTAAAGAATGAAGACCTGAAAATTATGATGTATATGCATCTGGAATTAGTGGCAAATGATTTATCTGCAAGCTTAGCAAAAGATTGGAACGCAAGAATCGTTGCCATTGACGAAGGGCTCACACATATCATCCTAATGTCAGATGCCATCTCTACGGGAGTTGTGAAGCAGTTTCCGGATAAATTTAAATAATTTGTCTTAGTGGCCATCGAGAAAGTCATAAGCAATCGACTTTCTCGACGGCCTTTATTTTTTCTGAGCGATTTATGACTTACTTTTATACCATTACAACATTCCCCTGCGCTAAATAGTAATAACGATGGTACAAGTTTTTTCCAGAGCGGTATTTTTACCGGGCTTCGAATATCATGTAACAAATCATTCATCTATTAGCCTCCCAACTCCTCGCCCTCTCCACCAACTCATTCACAAACTCCTGCTTTCCCTCTTGATACTTGTAATGGTTTTCCGGAAACTGCCTTGCCAACTTAAGTTTCAATTCTCCATACGCTTTCGCTTCTTCTGGATGCGCCATGAGATAAATTTTGAAATCCAGATGTGTTTGTATATGTTCATTTCCGACCTGAAAAACATGTACATGATGTGTTCTGCTTTGCTTGCCTTTTGGGAAGTACCTTCTCCCTGCTATACCGTTCTCGCCTTTCGGTTCATATCCCACTTTTTGTAACGTTTCATTGTACCGATCAACCTTTTCAATTTCTTTTACAACAATCAAAATATCAATGATGGGCTTTGCATAACCGATTGCCGGTACAGATGTACTTCCGATGTGAAAGATATCTACTAATTCATCTTTCAGTATTTCTTTTAGCAGATTCTGTTCTTGGTCATAAACCAACTCCCAATCTTTGGTCCATGGATGTATGATGGTTTTTCTCATAGGGGTGTTCTCCTTTACCTGTCATTTCAGTTCCACTCTCGTCCCTGCCATCATATCACCTAAATGTCGCTTTTCTTTTCTGAATAACCCCATCAACAGCATAACCAATCCAAGCAGCGATCCTGCATTTGTAATAATAATGGCCGTCATATCAAACTCACTATACATCCCATGAATCACACCAACATGACCTAATTGCCAAGGTAAGAACTTGATAACATTTCTTACTAGACTTGAGCTGAACCTATCGTTTGTGAAAGTCACTTTCAATCCAGCTACTCTCTTTCCAATGGATCCTTTTTTATAATAATCGAGATAGGAAAATAGCAGGATAATGGGGATGACGGATGTGAGTGTGGCTATCAGTTGTGTTTGTAGTTCCGTGTAGGCTGGAATTCCGTCCAGGATGAGAAAGCTAATGGCTAAATTGGCGAGTAGTAATAGGAGCAGGTAGATAACAATTACTATGTAGTCTACTAATAGTTCGGTTAGTCGTTTTTTTATTGGGATGTTGTTCATGTGACACCTCCTTGGTTCATGGGGACAGGCACCGTGACCCATTTTTTGTTGTACGTTACTTTGACCTTTTCTGTTTGAATGGTTTTTGGGAGTTATCCCACATCCAGTGAATGGTGGTGACAATAATAGATAAGATGAAAACATGGATACCTTTTGTGAAAGTTCCCCCGACTCCCGATATAACTAAAACTATGTACGCTGCAGCGAAGAATGTAATAAAGAACAAACCGTATTTTTTCATAGACACCTCCATGGAGCCAGGCACCGCGACCCACTTTTGCAGTGCATACCCTTATCCTTGAGCTTTGCTTTCTTTCTCTTTCATATAGTTTTCATAAGCCTCTTTGACTGGATCGTATTTAGGTTCATCCTTTGTGAGTCTTTTATCTATTTCTTTTAGCAGGAAAAGACCTTTAAGTAAAATGCCCGCAATAATTCCGAATGCCAGTAAACCGCCTGCCACTGGCCCCATCAAGAGTGATACACACCCTAAAATAATGGTCAAAATAATGGCTAGTAATAAGTACAACGCAAAGCCCCCTTTTATTCTATGTAGCTGTAAATATTATGTATTAATCGTATATCAAGAAGGAAAGTTATGCTAATGTATTTTTATATAATGTAGCTGGTCAGAGGAGGTATCCAGATGGATAAGAAAGTGAAAAATACAGAATTAACGACCAATGAAGATATTTGGAATGCGATGGTTTCTTTAATGAGCGAATATGATTTTCCAACTGACAATGAAACTGCTAATCAAGCTTTTATGGTGTACCATTACTACTCGGAGCTTGAAAGTGCAGGACATGAGGGGTTGTTCAATTGGTGTTCTTCTTATATAGAAGAGTTAGGTGCAGCCCGTTACTTTGAAGAGCTTGTTCGTGCTCTTAGGGAAATAAACGCAACTGATTATGCTTTAATAGAAGAAAAGTATGGCGTGCAGTTATGGAAGCTATATCAAGCATTAGAAAGTGGAGAGGCTCCTGAAGAAGAATTTTATAATATTATTGAAAAAGCAGATAACGAATATTGGCAGCTTGATGGTAAGTTAGGGAATATGTTAGAGACTTATTTTGTGGGGATATATAAGGAATTCATTGAGGTTGTGGATGAGTAAGTAATCAGGATATTTTTATAAGAGAGCTCTGTTGAAGTTGACTGTTGATAATGAGTGGTTTCTAGCTGTAGATTGGAGCAAAAAGCGTAGACTCTCCTGCTGGGGAGTAGCGACAATCTCGAGACCCCACAGGGAAAAGCCCTACGAGGCTCAAGGTCGCCCCGCGGAAAGCGAGCCTATTGCGGAAATCAACAGCGGCGTTTAACAGAGCCTATAAGAAAAACGCTTGGGCACCTTTACACTGCACCCAAGCGTTTTTCTTTAATCCAGTTGCTTTATATTTTGTAAAGTATCCTTGACATTTCATTAAATGTAAAGTACGCTTTACTTACAACCGATTGTAAAGCTAGCTTTACAAAAATAATCGGAGGTGTGGAAAAGTTGAAGAATCGAATTAAAGATCTGCGCAAAGCTACGAAAATGACGCAAGAGGATCTAGCGGTACAGGTAGGCGTCTCAAGACAATCCATCATTGCGATTGAATCGGGTAAGTACAATCCATCACTCGAACTAGCATACAACATCTCAAAAGTATTCGATTGCATCATTGAAGAGGTCTTTATTTTAGAAGAAGGGGGAGAGGAATAATGGAGGTACAAATAGGTGGGCTGATTGGATTATATGGAGGGGCTGTAATAGGGATATTAGCTTGGTGGTTTGGTCGCCGTATGGCCAAAAAGCAACGTGGGTTGGATGAACTGCATGACCATATTTGGCAAAAGGCCCGGTCTATTTCTTGGTTCTTCACCCTTGCTTCCATCTATATATTACTTACTTTGATCATATTCGGAATGGAATTAAGAGCCGCGATAGTTCTTGCCGTCATTATGGTTGTTCACATGACGAGCTGGGGCTTTACAGGCATGATTTTGTCCATCAATATGAATATGGCAGAGCCTTTGAAACCTTCTAGAGTCATATTCGGCATTTTCATTGTGGCCGTGTCAGTTATTTGTTTTGCAATCCTATCTATTACTACCGGCATCTGGTGGTTCCTGCTTGCCAGCGTTCCACCAAGTACCATTGGGTTAATATTTGCATTTACTCCTGAAAAAAGCAGTGAGGAACTTTGATGAAAACTATAAATATAAAAAGACCATTAAAACCGGGGGGTTAATGGTCTTTTTCTTCTTTCTCTACCCTCAAGCTCTCCTCAACCTGAAGTAATACATCCAACCCTTTGCAATAAATGTTCCAAACACTAGGATACAAACGAAGAATATTATCGTATTCGTATCATGTAAGGTCCATGCCTCTTCTTGTCGAAACAGAAAGCTGATGTTCATGCTGGCGATGAAGATGTACATTAGAACTATTGGCAGGAATAGTACGGTATAGGAAAGGGCGACTTTCCTTGCTTGTTTTAGTTTATTGGTTTTGTCGCTGTACATGGTTGGGGCTGCTTCCCCTTCTTCGTATTCCTTGCTCCAGATGGTCCATTTTTGGAGAGCGGATTTGGAGCTGTATTCGTCCTTCCAGCCTGCTTGTCTATGAATCTCGTAATAGCTGTTTTTCGAGAGGTTTTGGTAGTCGGCACTGTATTTGATTCTTTGTGGTTCGCCTTTTAGGAAGTAGAAGGTGTTGCCTAGTTTGTTGACGCGGTGGAGACGGTTTCCTTCTCCTGCCTGTTGCTCTAGCCAGTCCTCGAGTTTATCTGGTGAGTACATCCATCCAAATTTGCGGCGCTTGATGAGTAGACCTTCGCGTTTTAGTTGTTTTTCTTCTGCTTTGGTAAGGTTTTTCTTTTCTAGGGTGTATTGAGTCGTATGTGTTGTTTGGTTTTCATTGGATAGCGCTTTGTTTGTCTTCTTTATTTTCCAGACAGAGTAAATCATGAAAAAGTAGAAGGCGGTTACTAGCGCTGCGCCGGTGTAGGTGATGATCCAGAATGGGCTTTCCACTACTTCCACGTTGCCGTCACTTGCGATATAGGCTGTGGAGAAGATGGCCACATTCGTCAGCATTGCCCCTGTTATGTAGATGAGTATGGCCATGAATGCGTAAAAGATATAGTTGTTGCGTTTGATGATGGCGTCGCGACTCGTGGAAGTGGTTACTTCTGACTGTGGTCTTTCGTTTGCGATGACATACCACTTGCCGCTTTTGGTGACTTTTTCCCAGCCGTCATGGCGCATTGTATTGGATAAAGTAGCGGGTTTTAATTTGTCGTAGCCGATTCGGTAGGTGACGTCTTTTGGGTTGCCCTTTTCGAATGTGAAGCGGCGTTTGAAGCGGTGCAGCTCTTTCAGGTGATAGCCTTCCTTTGCCTGGTCTGTGAGCCATTGCTCGGTTTTCTGCACATCGTAGCTCCATAATGGTTTGATGTGAGTGTTCATTTGAATTCCCCCTCGTACTTCAATGCGTTTCTATGAAGCTCTTTAAGTCTCTCGATCTCTGCTGTGATCAGCTCTTTGCCGCTATCGGTAATTTCGTACAGCGTTTTTCGCTCCGCATCCGCAAACACTGTAATGACCCCGTCCTTTTGCATTTTTGTCAGTGTTCCGTAGATGGTGCCGGAGCCTAGGCGGATTCGGCCGTTTGAGATTTCTTCCACGTGTTTGATGATTCCATAGCCATGGCGTGGCTCTGTTAATGAGAGCAGGATGTAGAACGCTGTCTCTGTCATGGGGATGTATTTTTTTATGATTTTTGCTAGTTCCAATGTGGTCACCTCTGTTCTTTTTGTTATGTCGCGGTGTGATATATGTCATGGTGTGAGTATATCACGGTGCGACATATTTGTGCAAGGTGTTTTGGGGTTGAGGGTCCAGGCACGGTGGCCCAGTTTTTGAGCCGCTCGCTTCTGTTGTTAAGCTAGAGTTATTTTGATAAAGGATGCGAAAATGGTTGAGGTTTGGCGAATGGTTAGGAAAGCTTTCGTCACAAGGCGATTTTTCATCTTAAACAAACGTTTGTTTAATTTTTAATATCCTAAAAAACCACTAGAACATAGACAAAATGCAGGTCATCATAAAGATCACCTGCATTTTTTAACTTTTCTCATTCTAAAACCAGTCATGAGAAATCTTCTCTTTCATTATACTAGCGGGGCCATGAATCCTTACTGTCCTAGTCTATCTACTAAACCCTAACCCGATCCAAAGCAACAGGCCACTTTTCCTGCGTATAAGCCATTGTCCAAAATTGGTGTTCTAATTGTGTGCTCGTTATAAAGTGGTCTCGCATACGTTGTTTTTCTTCTTCACCTGCAGTTGATGCACAAGCATCAATTTTGTCCATGAACACTTGTGTAATCGAAGTCACTTCCTTGTTTCCGTAAAACATGATCCATTCATAGAAAGGGTGATCAGGTGTTGGCTTCACTTCTTGGATAAGCTTTTTCCCAATTTCCCAATATGTCCAAGGGCAAGGGGCGAGGGCAGCAAGTGTTTCGCCTAGTGTCCCGTTTGCTGCTGCTTCCATCATATGCCGAGTATAGTGGTGGGCAGTCGGAGCAAGTGGTGCTTTTTGTAAATCCTCATAACGCACGCCAGCTACTTCACAAAAGTTATTGTGTGGATGTACCTCAGAATTTAACACAAACCCAATTTGTTGTTGGAAAAATGCCATATCTCCCCGGTCGGTGCATTTAGAAACAGCTAGCCCGTAAATTCTGCAAAAAGTCGATAAATACTCAAAATCTTGCTCTACATAATGAATAAGTGCCTCTTTTGGTACATTTCCTTCCCCAATCCCTTTAACAAACGGGTGTTCAAAAATAGCCTGAAAAATGGGATCTGCCTCTCTTCGTAACTGCTCAGAAAACTTCATGTCGTATTCCTCCTCAAAATTATTTAGGAGAATACCCACCTTTTCCCACAGAAGAACATAACTTAGTAAAATCGCTATCTAGTTCATAACGAAAAAAGCTCCTCTTCCATGGGAAAGAGGAGCATGAGAATATGTACGTACTAAACTCAATGCGCCACTTTCCTCCGCTGGTATCACCCAGATCAGGTTCAAAGGGTCCGTCGCGTAAAGCGCCGTCTCAGCCTATTGGCTCCCCTAGTGGATATTCATATGAATATATTACAATATATAGCTATATATTCCAAGTGTTTTATATTTTGTGGACAGTGACCTTGACCTAAGTCGGCCAAAGTCCTTGCACTATCTAGTAATCATTTTCTTAAAGCTGCCTGATCCTTAATCAACTTGTCCTCTACAAGGTGTACGTTTTATTGACCCCACCCCCCACATACCTTTAACGGACACACTCAAGGCTTCAAAATCACCTTAATACAGTCATCCTCTTTTTTGTTAAAAATGTCATATCCATGTGCTGCCTCTTCCAATGACATGGTATGTGTAATAATCTTGGTCGGATCAATTTTCCCATTCTTAATCTGATCATACAGATGAGGCATAAAATGACGGGCAGGCGCCTGCCCCATTCTGATATTGATGTTTCGGGTGAAAAACGGCCCTAGCGGGAACATGTTATACAATCCACCATATACACCAGTAATTTGCAGGGTTCCTGCTTTTCGCACCGCTTTGGTTGCAATCTGGATTGGACCTAGTGTTCCACCTTGAAGTTTCATTTTTTGCTCGACCCATTCCAGCGGAGATTTTTTTCCGTCCATCCCGACGCAGTCGATGACGACGTCAGCTCCGCCTTTTGTCACTTCCTTGAGGGTTTCGCCCATGTCGTCATATTTAGTGAAATCGAAGACTTCTGTTTGCATGTGTTGCTTGGAATGCTCGAGTCTGTTGCTGATATAGTCGACGGCGATGACTCGTTTGGCGCCTTGTTGCCAGGCAAATTGCTGGGTCATTAGGCCAACTGGTCCGCAGCCTAGGACAATGACCGTGTCTCCTTCTTTTACACCGGCATTCACCACGCTCCAGTAGGCAGTTGGCAAGACGTCCGATAAGAGCAGGAGTGATTCATCCTCTAGCTCGCAGTCCTCAGGGATCAGGAAGGGGGTGTAGTTGCCAAACGGGACGCGCAGGTATTCCGCTTGTCCGCCCGGGTGATTTCCGAATTTCTCGGAGTAGCCGAAGTATCCGCCTGAATCATAGTGTGGATTAGAGTTATCACATTGGCTTTCGAGCTCGTGTTCGCAGTAATGACATCTCCCGCATGCGACGGTAAATGGGATGACAACGCGGTCGCCCTTCTTTACCTTTGTGACGTCTGGTCCTACTTCCTCCACGATTCCCATTGGTTCATGCCCGATGATGTAGCCGATTGGCAACGGGAAGTTTCCTTGATACAGGTGGAGGTCGGAACCACAAATGGCGGTGGACGTCACTTTGATGATGACATCTTCTCGGTCTTGAATTTTGGGTGCTTCTACTTGTTTGACAGCAACGGTACTTTTGCCTTGGTAGGTAACTGCTTTCATGATGATCTCCTTTTGTTATACATATTTTCCATAGTCCGGAATCGCGACGCTTTCGAAGTCTTGCACGAGTTTAGTTAGTCCATTGGCCAGTTCCTCGCCAGCCATGGCCGGTCCATGTCCGGTGACAGCAACCCGCGGCTTTAACGCTTCTAGCTTTTTTACCGATTCCCATGCCGCGTGCCAATCCGTTGTAAAATATCGTGGCGGACCGCAGACTTCCTGTTGTTGGACGAGCACTTTATATAGCGAGTCCTGCCTTACGGTGACAAAAGCATCCCCAGCGATAAGGGTGCGGTCTGCTTCTCGAAAAAGAGACACATTCCCCGGTGCGTGACCTGGCGTGTGGACCCAGCGCCAGCCTTCCATACCCGGTACAGACCCGTCTGCAGGTAGCGGATGAACATGCCCGCTGAGATCGGTTGATTCGTTGGGAAAATAGGAGGACACTTTCGCAACGAGCCCACCTTCCACACTCGGATCTGGCTCTGGATAGCCGCTTTTGCCGGTTAAATACGGAATCTCCAGTTCATGCGCATACACTGGAACGTTCCAATGACTTATAAGTTCTACCGATGCTCCAACATGATCGAAGTGACCGTGGGTTAAAATGATGGCTTTCGGGCGGGCACCTTTACCAAAATGGTTCTCCACCATGGAAAGGATCTCTCTTGCGGACTTCGGCATTCCCGTATCTATCAGTACCCAGCCCTCTGAGTTTCCGTAGACACAAATATTCACCACTTGATTCGTGAAATAATATAAATCCGCGGTGACCTGTTCCCCGCTATGTGCAGAAATAGAGGTTACGGGGATGAATTTGTTGTCATGACTGTAGTTCATATCTTGAGGCATCTTTAACACTCCTATCCTTTATGTACGTGGATAGTATTTGTTTAGGAGATGGGGAATAAACATTTTTTTGGATCCTGGGAATTGAACGACGATCTATTTTTAGGTTTTTAGAAATAAAAGAACTATGGAACTTTCCTTATTTCTAGACGTATAAGAGAGGCAAGATGTAGGTTTAAGGGGACAGGGACAGTAACCAATTTTTTAGTGGATCTTCCCTTTGGTTTTATAGGGAATCTTATTCCGGTATAGGTTGAGAAAATGGTTGAGGTTTGGCGAATGGATTTGAGAGCTTCCGTTGTAATGTTTTATTTTCAATTCTACAAACGTTTGTTTAATTTTAGTTATTTTAATAAAGCACTGAAGAATGAGATACCTGCGGGTCAAGGAACCGACCCCTGAGCCCATCCATCTTATCAGAAACGGGGGAATTATTTTGAAGAAAATATGGATAGTACTTTTTGGCATTGTGTTCTTATCTGGTTGTAGTTACTCTGCTTCTTCTTTATCCTATTTAAATGTAAATCAAGAAAATTTAAGCGAGGAGATACAGTCCTATTTTCAGAGTGTGAAAGAGGAGAACGGTGTCCATCTTTACTTTGATAAGGAGAATAATTCCATGTTTGTATATTTAAATGCGGCCAATGTGGCACAAGGTGAAAACGCCGAGATCTTTACTGATTTTGAGGTAGAAAGCGAGAAGGACACGTTACACTTATTTTATAAGAGTGAAGAAACAACTGATCTTTCCAGTTCGCCATCTGAACATAGCATTATTTATAAAGTGAACCTCAACAATGAGTATGATACCGTTAAACTTTTTCATAATGGAAATGAGACAGAGTTTGAAACAATTTCAGGGAACAAGTGATGGTGTTTGGGAAAGGAGGGAATGCCTCCTTCCCGTAAATAGGTCACGGTGCCTGTGCTTCAGATTCCTCCACATACCGTGCATCGCCATCACCATACAACTTTTCACCAATAAGCTTTTCATTTTCATCAAGTGCTCTGATTGTCCAGGTTGAGTGGGAATACTCGTCTAAAACGAGAAAGACATACTGCTCCTCTACTTCTTGTATGATGTAGCTATCAGGGTATTTTTTTACATTATCCATAGAAAAGTCTTCATTTTCCATTTCCTGAAGGTCTTCGAGGTGACTCCCGATTACTATATACTTTATGGAAGGATCATTTGTCCTAACCCCCACCATAAAACTTTCCTCATTCCCGAACCCTGCCGCTTGGAAGGGCACTCCATCTTCCACACTGTAGGAGTTTGTCCCCCCTCCATAATAATAAAGTAGCCCAAGCGTTCTGTTAACTTCTGCTAAACCAAACGTGGTATCGCTGCTATCCTCATAAAGTATAGCTTTCCCATAATCGGTATCTATCGTTCTAATCACCTCAGAGCCCATAGGTAATGCACTGCCCGCGGTAATACGGAATCCCATGACCAACAAAGCAGAGACCGTCAGTACCGATACTACTAAGCCAACCTTCCACCGTCTCTTTTTAGAAAAAATCATTATTATTAATAGCCCTATAAAAAGAATTGAAAAGATAAAATTATTCATTTGTTATATTTACTCCTTTTGGGTCGAGGGGACAGTACGCCGACTCACTTTTAACCAGAATTCTGCCTAACGTTGGACAATTACTTTTCAAAGAAAACAGTTCCTTCTATATAGTAGGTTTTTATTTCTTTATCACATGAAACATAATAGTACCTAGCATGATATTTTTCATTCTAAGGACATATTTACAGCTTCAAAAGCATGTATGTAAGCCGTGTCAAATAGAGGAACATCTGAATCCTCTGGTTTAACCAATAATCCAATTTCTGTACAACCTAATATAATCCCTTGAGCTCCAGATTCGATTAAGCCTTGGATAACTTTTTTATAATAATCCCTTGATTTTGGATGAATCCTGCCCAAACATAACTCTTCATATATTACTTTGTTAATAATCTCTCTTTCCTTATCATTTGGTACAACAACTTTTATTCCGTTCCTCTCCAAGCGTGATTTATAAAAATCTTCTTCCATAGTGTACCTTGTGCCTAGTAATCCTACAGAATTTAATTCTTTTTCTTTAACTTGGGCTGCGGTTGCATCTGCGATATGCAATAGAGGAATCGTTATTTTCGACTGGATGTCATTTACAACTTTGTGCATCGTATTAGTACAAATGACAATAAAATCAGCTCCCCCCATTTCCAAAGAACGCGCGGCATTACCTAACACTTCACCTGCCTTATCCCATGCGCCTTCTGATTGGTATCGTTCAATTTCATGAAAATCGACACTGTATAATAGACATTTCGCTGAATGTAATCCCCCTAATCTTCTTTTGATTTCTTCATTGATAATCCGATAATATTCAACAGAAGATTCCCAACTCATTCCGCCAATAAGACCAATAACCTTCATATTATCCTCTCCATTATCTGTAGTTATCTTCCTTATTAACTTCGGTTAAACTTCAAAGAATACCTTTTTTTAAGGGGACGGTTCTCCCGCTTCTTAATCTGGTTTGGTTCGAGAGGACAGGCACATCGACCCACTGTTTATTTGGAGAAAAATACATAAAAAACCACTCCCTGACTTGTAGTACATAGTAAGGGAGTGAATCGTTTCATAATGTGTATTCGAGTTTTCTGGGACGAGTCATTACGGGTGCTTCCTAATTTCTGTCTAGTTCTCCAAGGTACTTCTATACTAACTCTTCCAACTTCTTCTCATTACTCCTAGAAAGTTCTTTTCTTCCCATGATGTTAAGTACAGCAATAACAGAGTTTACCCCTTGATTTTCCCTTCCATAATTAACCAAGTCGTTTTTCCATTTAATGCTGATAAACTTTCGCTCTACATTTATCCATTCTTTCTAAGTTTTTCACAATTGAGGTATATGGCTAAGCGGACGGGTCGGCGAGCCTGTCCCCTCAACTCTCCTCACTTCCTTACTATCCCTACTAAGAACATCTTTCACATTCCCTCCAAACCACTCAAGGGATGCTTCTATTTCCATCATGTCGGCAGCTTCTCTTAGAAACAGGCGGTAGTCCACGGCACCCTCAAACAAGGAGACCATTCCTTCCCTGCTGCCGGCTGCTGCATAGACGTTTGTAGGAGCGAACACGCCAAGTTGGGTGCGTGATTCGATGTTTTTAAAATGAAAATGGGAAATGTATGGCCGCAGTTGCTTGAGAGCGTACACAGGGTCGACGCCTGATTCCCAAATATGAAGCACATCGAAGTTGACCCGGAGTGCCGGATGATCTGTTTCTTCGATAAGCTGAAGCGTGGAAGACGGATTGTCTGTTAGCGTATTTGGATGTGTCTCTACAAGGAGTTGCATTCCTTCTGCTTCCGCCATTTTGCAGAGCATCTTCATACGGGAAACAAGCTCGATTCGCTCTAATCTCGTGATATCCGCACTGCCTTTGTTTCCTGCAAAAGTCCGTATTTTATTTGTTCCCCAACGATGTGCCAGCGAGCATAACTTATTCATTTCGTCTATTAATACTGGGAGAGGCGCATCCAATAGCAAATAATCACTAAGCATGCTCGTTTCCAACCCGTAGGAGCTTAGCCACTCACTTCCATAATGGATATCTTCCGCTAAGTTTTTGGCATGGACCCCCCATAGTTCAATGCCTTGGAACCCGTTTGTTTGGGCCCAATGGGCAATCTGGTCAATGGACTGTAGGTGGTGCCGAAATGAGATGGTGCAGAGAGAGAGTTTCATAGAATTGCCTCCTTCATATTCATATGTTGTTGGGGTTGTTCCTGTTTTAACCAGGCCTCAAAGCTTTCCTGCAAACCTCTCTTAATTTTGAATTCTAGGAGATTCTGTTCCTCAAGTTTTGCAGTGATTTCATCTTTTAAAAGCATATTTCCAGTCATGGCAAGCTTCATGGCTCGGTATTGGATGGCCGTATAGCCTTTTACAAGCCTTTCGATATCATCGCACCAGGCTTCAAAGCTGTCCTCGTCATACCGAAGCGCTTTCCAGAAAAACGCAAAGGCGTGTTCATAGGCGTATTTCCGAATGGCGAGTACCGGCAGCTCCCTTAAAGCGAGCGTCAACGCTGACAGTGGATACTTTTCATCTCCGGCACTGTGGAGGTCGATGATTTTGCCAATGGCCTCTGTCATCGGGTTGCTGCTATGCTTGATGCATGTGTTGAAATAAGCCTCCACCGTTTCTGCAGATGGCACAATAAGGGTCGATGCATCAAAGAAATAGCCGCCTTTTGCAGAAGGGTCCTCGATGGCTGCGAGAATTCGATCTTTCGGAAGCACCCCTTCCCAGCGAAAGTCCGGATCATACATCATCCATTCTTCTTCGTTCTCTGTCTTTTCGAGCATCACATAATGTGGAAAGGGGCTTTGATGAAATTTATTTTCCCGTTCTGGCAGCTTCGACAAGTCCAACATGACCATTACATATTGATCAGATGTCTTATGTTCAAGCAGTCTCAGCATTTCCTCTATGTTTTCCTGTTTGCTTTTCTGTTCGTTATACCATCTATGTAGCTTGATGCCATACAGCATTTCATACCACTGGTGGAAAAAATCATGGTCGATCCGCTCGGAGTGATAGGTCAGGACTCCATTCTCCAATACATCGAAATCAGCATCCCATACCCCAAAATAATAGGGTCTGTGATCGGCTCCTTCTTTCTTTTTCACCGCCTCACATACGCAGCTTACAAAGCAATGGACTTTAATCATTGGATCCCCCCCTTTGCGGTGGCTGGCTTCTGCTGGTGTAAAAGAAAATCCACCAAGCTACCCACTGTCCGAAAATCTTTTGACACAAGCATTTCATCCGGGATCTCAAAGCCAAGATCCACTTCCAAATGAAGAATCATCTGCAGGATCATGATAGAATCCATATACAAATCTTCATTTAAACGGGCATCTTCATGAAAAGCCACCAATGCCGTCGCAGGTAGCTTTATATGGTGCTGCAGAACATCGTGAATGATTTGCACTATTTCTTGCCTTGTCATGTAAGCACCCCTTCGCCAAGCTTTTTTCGGCTGATTTTGCCGTTCGGTAGCTTCTCAATTGCTTCCACCTGAATAAATTCCATCGGTACTTGATAGGGAGCTAGATAATCTCTGCACCATTCCCGTAACTCTTGTTCCTCCACCGGACCCGAGCAGACATACTGTGCGCATACTCTTTCCCCTGAAAGCGGATGGATCTTTTTATACACAACCGCCTCTTGGATTCTCGGTTCTGCCATTAGAACGTCCTCCACCTCTTGCGGATAAACGTTCAAACCAGCTACATTGATGGTGTCATCCATCCTTGCCAAAAAGGACAGGACTCCGTTTTCCATATAACCAAGATCTTTTGTATGGATGATTTTCTCCGCATCATCGATGATAATTTCACCAGGAGTGTCCACGCTTCCGGCCTCCACCTTGAGATGTGGAAGTGGATGGCCCATTTCACAACTTTCGCTCACATCCGGCTGTATTGCCACACAACCAGCTTCCGAGCAGCCATATTGTTGAAGCACGCGGTTGGAAACCCTCTTTAATGCTGCAAGCCAAGCAGAAGGCATGAGTGTACCTGATGTCATTACCGCATCTAGTCGCTGATCATCACGGATTAGGCTTGTTAAGGTATATAGCAGGGCAGGCGCTCCATAGAGAATATGTTTATGATGCTCTTTCAGTTTTTTGAGCACATACTTTGGATTCATGTTTGTCAGAATGACCGGTTCCGCACCGCGTCTAATGCTGGCAAATACCCCGCAAATCAGGCCATAGGAATGAGTGACCGGGCAGGCAACGATAGAAGTCGTATCCTGCTCAAGCGACAATACCGAAACATAGCTTTCAACCTCGTTCTCGATCGAATCCCACGTACGTTCAATGCATTTAGGTGCTCCTGTTGTACCAGAGCTCATTTGCACCAACACACCTTCCCTGGCGTTTTGTTGATCTGACAGGTGGAGTGGGCAGGCGATATTTTCAAAAAGCAAGAAATGGCTTCCCGCGGACTTCGCCATTCGGATTGCCCCTTCTTTAGGGACCGAAGGATGGATCGGCACGATGGATCCCCCTTTTTTTCGCACAAATAAGCACAGTGCCAGCCATTGTAATACATCCGGCATACAAACTGCTAATCTTCTATTCCGGCAATCTCTTAAGTAGGGGATATTTTCAAATTCCGTATATTGTTTTTCCAAATCATTCAGTGTATAGTACTTTTCATTTACAAAAAACATCTCAATTCTCCTTTTAGCTAGGCTCTTTTCTCAAGGCTCTTTTCTCAAAGATTGTTGCTATTCGCTTGCAAAAAGTCGGCAATTGGACTTTTTACCGTGTATCTACTTTCAAAATATCATGCAATCTCTCCGAATAACCAAGAAAAGAGCACGACAGCAACCGTTATTACGGTCATTGTAAAAATACGAAATAGCAACAAAGTTTACGAAAACAGCCTTTCTCAAAGACGAAAAAGCAACAAAATTTACGAAAACAACCTTTGGCTATCTGCTAAAGAATTTGTGACAAGATGGCGTAACCCGCCAGTATCTTCACTTTGGGTCTTTCTTTTCAGAAGCGACTCGGCATAAACGGTTGGCGCGGTATGCTGAAGCAAGTTATTCCGGGATAACAACTCCGGATGGCAACTCATGTGCCCAGCTATTGCTTCACGGACAATCTCCCAGAACTTCTCTTCGCTGTATCCGTACTGCTCCTCGAGCGCAAAGGACAGTTCGCTTAAATGAAAAACAAACAACGTATCCATCACAAGCTCTCTCAAGCCTTCTACAGAAGACATCCAATAATACTCGTCAGGTTCGCCATTATTAAACTGTTCATGGATCCTTGAAAAATCCGGGACTCTGCTCGGCTCTTTCAAAAAGGCATGATGATACTCTGTGCTGTCGTGAAAATCTCTTAAGGCAACCCGGGTCGGCCAGCCGTTTTTATGCAAAAGAATCATATTCTGCGCATGGGCCTCCACGGCAATCCCATGGGAGACAAGCAAATGCCAGACTGGAACCACACTGACTGCGATCAATCTCTTTAGCCATTTTCCAGTTCCGTAGCGCGTCAGCCACTCATCAAGAAACGGCATGCCGTCCCGCTCCATTAGTGGCAACACCGTAAAAGGCACAGCCTCCTCGTCCTCATCCATATAAAGCCGTACACTTTCTCGCCATATGGCTCCAATCTTGGTCTGTGTATCTTCTTCATTAGGTTGATAGGCAACCCCTGCATATTCCTTGAGGATAATTAAGGAAGCCCCTTCCTTTAGATACCGGTCACTTTCCACCGTATCCGCGATCCATTTGGAGATAGGAGGGGCAGCACAAATGGCGTGAGAGTCCAAGGTTCTTAGCGATGAGGTATTCACCATGTTCATTGATAGTTTTATATGAGCTTTCTCAGGGTTTGACACATTCCATAGCGTTCGGACGGACTGTGTTGCCCGGTAAGAATCGCCTGTTGTTTTTAAAAGAACGATTTCTCCTTTGTCCAGCTCATCCTTTGCATATTTCACCTGCCAGGGATGGATTGGGAGAAAGGTGTATTTATCTAAGCTTTTGCCACACGCTTGCAGCTCAGCCAACATATGATCGAATACGGCAGGTCCGAGCTCCTTTTCCCAGAAGCTCTTCTCATCCTCTAGGAGTGCAATCTTGCTGTGCTCCCGTTTGACAGCCGCCCATTGTAATGTAAAAGACTGCCTTGCTTCAGGGCCAAACACAGCATGATCTTCTAGCGTAAATCCCGTTCTTGCCTTAAAGCATGGATGATACGGATGACCTTCCCATATCTCCGATTCCAGTTCCTCGTAGGAGAATCCTCGCCTAGAAAGGGCCGGCATGAGATTCGCTTCATTCCACTGCACCAGCAGAACTGTTTGCTCAAGCTCACGAATAAGCAAGTTCCTTTTCTCCGGATCTGATACGAGGTCTTCGGCGAGTTCCTCAATCCAGGTTTCCGCGCTAGAGCCATCAAGGTGCAAGGTATATATGCTTTCCTCTTCTATTCGCACACGATCAAACGCAGTGATTTTCCCCTCGCAGCAGTAGGTCCGTCCTATTCCGAAAATAGTAAAGGTTACTAGAGGGTCTTCTAGCCGGGCAGATGTTTTTTCCACATCCATCAATCCTTCAAAAAGTATCGCCTCGATCAGCTGTCTGACTACCCGTTTTTCCACCTTCCTAGACGGCAGCGGTTGCAGCTTCTGCATACTTCTCCTCCTCCTTCACAAGATAAAAAGGATTTGGCAAATGCGTGTAAACCGCTTGTTCATTTTTCGCCATCAGCTCATCCACGTCATGAAAACGGGTTAACAGATTGGCTTTATAGGACAGTTTCTCCGAATGGAGGATATGACGGATAAATGCTTTCCCCCCTCCAGTCAACTCACCTTCAAGAAGAAAAAGCTTTTGCCTGCACCACTCTAGCAAACTATCTTCACTAATGAGACCTTCCTGCCCAAACCGGCAGATCACAGAAAAGAGCTGATTCATAAAAAGGTAGTACGTAAACCTTTCCTGAATGAGCGTATCCTCATAAAAAAGCTCCGGACATTCTTCCAAGGAGGGAAGCAGCCCGCATAAAGCGTCCCGGTAGGAGTTTGATAGATAATACCCCTGATTATCACGGTAGTAATACGCTTCCGGATAGCCGGATGTAAGGTCGAGGACACTATTCTGCTGATGGGCCTCAAGTGCAATTCCGTGTTCATCATATAAACGGATAAGAGGCTCAATTGAACATCTCCAATACTTCTCGAACCAATCCATGCTTACTTCCTCTTGTTTACGCCCCTCCGATTGTGCCAATCTTTCCATAGTACGCTGCAGCCTTGAGCGCTCTTGTGGCAAGGAATCCTGCACCAATGCCGCGATAGTGCTAATTCCTCGGTCATTTCCTTCAGGGAATGGATTGGATCGAATAATGACCTCGAATCCAGATTCTTTTTCTCCCGGTAATTTTGCAGTAATATAGGCAGGATCTTCAATCATCTGGAATCTCGGGTATTTTTCCGTAAAGCTCAGTTTATCCATCAACTTCGCCATCGCGGTACCAGCCCTTAGCTCATGGAGTCGATTCGTTCGTAACGAATTCGTGATTTTTATCGGAACAGAAAATTTGTACATCCACTCTTCTTCAGGATTGTAAACGGTTCTGATGGAAGAGGTGGCTGAATAATATGCACCCATTGGCCCAAGATCCTTAATAAGATTCTTTTCCATTGCCTCTTTGACATGATTCTGCTGAAGCAGCCATTGAGCCTGAAGAGGGTGGATTGGAATGAGGCAAGCATGTTGGGGAACAGTCAGATGCGGCAGCCACTTTGTTAAGGATTGGAGAATCATGTCGCTGGCACTTTTCAAGTTATTGGACCTTTCTCTCACCATATCCCGGTCTATTTGAAAATAGTGCAGCTGAAAACGTCCCTTCAACTCCGGGGCATAGCTTGGATGCTGCCAGCCAGCCATTCCCTGTCTGCTTTTCGGTGTAGGGTGAAGCCAGTGGCCAAACAACAGCGATTGCTCTGCTTCCAAGAAAGTACAATCTTCCGAGTAAAGGCTCTTTTCATCATCCATTCTAGCTTCAATGTATGTCGCCATCGTCTGATAGCTCTCAATCAACCTGAGCACCAGCTCATCATAATGGGATGCAAGCTCGTGGCAGCCATTTGATGTGGCCATAAGGTGCAGTTCATGAATAAGGGCGATCATCATCGGCAGTCTATCTTGGTGAACCCATTCCCGACTTTGGTCACAATATTTAAGAGAACAGCCGATCACATGCCTTCCCGTTCGTGATTGGTACATCACTTCTACTGCAAACTTGGCAGACTGCCCTGGAAGCTCCATCTCTACTACCGACTCACCTGAAAGCGTTATGGATGGATGCTGCTCCTGCATCCATTCCTTTCTTTTCATCCAATGTCCGCAGTCTACTTCTTTTAAATAACTATTTATAAAAGCTTGAAACGTTGCATTCTCTGCAATTTGTTTGGCTGAATGATGCATAATTCCATCCTTTCACCGAGTCTTTAGACCTAGTAATTGATAACCATTCTCACTAGCGGTTAAAAAAATTTGACGTGATTTATTATAGTTTTTTTGTTGTTCAATCGGATTATGAAATTCATTCTCAATGATAATCATTATCAACCAAAGTGAACATGGACAATTATAACTTCCTTCATGGACAAAATGACATTTAGATAAGAAAAAACCCGGGCAAACCCACCCGGTCCTTTAATGCTAAATATTGAATTAGCCTCCGCTGTTCCTTTCCGCAAATGGCTGCGCTTATCCTAAGGGCGACCTTGAGCCTCCTCACAAAGTTTGAGGGGTCTCAAGATTGTCGCTCCCCCCCGTAGGACAAGGAAGGCTACGGCAGCGATACATCGCACGCAGAAAATGCTCGCATTTTCAAGGAGTCTCCGCCATTTGCTCCAATCCACAGCTAGAAATCAGTCATCTCATTAAGATAGTTTTGGTTATCCTTTCGGAGAATGAAACCACCTTGTTGATTGGAGTGGAAGGCGCGCAGACTCCCGCGGGAGGAAGGGACAGGGAAGACCCCGCAGGGCGTAGCCCGAGGAGGCTTCCGGACCGCCCGCAGGAAAGCGAAGCGCCTGGAACGGAAATCAACAAAGTTATATACTTATTTTTCAAGAAAAACAACTGTAAGTCTCCCAGCTGCTAATCTCCAAAACTCTTAAGCTTTCAGTTTGGCTTTGAACATGCTTGAGGAGAACTCCTCTAGCATCCTTTTCCTCCCTAACGGCCCCCACGGATCCCACTCATGACTTTCAGGATAATAGACTTTTCCTGTTTGGACAGCTCGAATCTTATTCCATTCCGGAGTATGAGCCGTTCTCCAGACATCCCTTTCATGGCTCCATAAAATGAGAAGCTTGTCAGGGTTTAATGCCGCTATGTCCTGCAAACTCACAATCCGGTAGCCTTCCTCGTGCAGAGCAGGATGCGGCTGGAATCCCAGGCCTTGAAAAAGCAGATCAAGTAAGGCATGATTTCCCTGCCCGTAAAGGCGAATTTCTTCCGAGCGAATCCAAATAACTGCCCAATTTCCCTTATTTGTTAACGGACACAGCTCATCTCGCACTTTGCATTCCAGACAGTGAATGTCTTTGTCTATCCATTCGGCCCTGCTTTCACTGCCTACCATCGAAGCAATTTGATACAGATACTGGCGCCAGTCTTGTTGCAATGGCATATGATGGACCTGTTCCTGCTGTGAGAGCAGCACGTTTTGGAGCTGATGATTATGTAAAGGTGTTTTGATGATGCGATCGGGCTGGCTCAAAAGAATATCTTCCGGCTGAAACGGTTTTTCAGCGTTTAGCAGCCTGGTTCCTTCTAGCTCTTGTTGAAGATAGCTTGGCACCCCTCTACTTGCAGGATACAAGGTTGGATAGGATGGAGCTGCAACAGGCTGGACTCCAAGTGAAAGTAGATGATCCTGCAAAAACAGTTGGCTGACAACAGCAATCCTTTCCTTGACTCTTTTCATGAAAAAGGATGGTGGCAAGCCTTCTTTGCTTTTAAAAAGACGGCTGAAATAAAATTCATCCTGGAGCCCAATTTGGAGTGCCACTTCCTTGGCAGTGATTCCTTTCTTTTGGAGCATCAGTTGTTTAGCGGCCTTCATTCTTTCCGCATTCAAGAATTCCTTCGGTGTCATTCCGGTTCTTTTACGAAAAGCTCTCGAAAACGTAACAGGACTCATATTCATTTTAGAAGCAAGCTCTGCCACGGTGAATGGCGTGGACAGGTTGTTGCGGAGCAGTTCTGCCGCTTCTTCCATTCTGTCGACTTCCGCCTCGTCTGTCAGAACAGACAGCAGTTCCCAGAGCAGGGACTGAAATCGGCACCTTGCCGATATGGTTTTTCCTTTATTCCATTTCCGCAATTCTTCCCACAAAGCCATCATTTTTACAGGTGCCTGTTCCGCAAGCAGACCTGATAGGAATCCAGAGATTATGTCTCCTTCTTTTGGCCATGAAAGCATATACACCGATAAAAGGTCAGAAGCAGCTGATGTGAGTTCGCTAGCATCCATAAGAAAGTAGCTTTTGCCCTCCTCTGCCCTTATCACCTGTTCCCCGCTGACAATAATGCCACTACCTGATGAAACATAAAGTATATAGTAATGCTCGCGCTCTTCATTAATGGCTTCAGATTGGCCCTCACGCAAGTTAAATCTAGCAGTCTTATAAAAATCAATTGGTTGGTCGTTCAGCATATAAGAATGTTACTCCCTTCATTCCTCCCTAACATTATAAATGAAAACGATTATCATTTTCAAGAGGGTTGAGGGAAGAGAGTCGAGGGGACAGGCACGCCGACCCACAATTAGGATAGATAACACTAGGAAAGTATTGCAACCTTCTGATCTTCTAATCGATTTGTTGAAATTTCTCCACTACCAAGTTTAACTGCTTTATTTTTTCTCTAGCTGTTTCAACGCTTCATCTGTAGCTTTGGCAATTAGTGCATCATCATACTCTGCGTCTGCTTCATCGCGACTGGAGAGTACAGCGAGGATGATAGGTGCACCTTTTGGCGGCCAGATGACAGCAATATCGTTGCGTGTTCCATAGGAGCCTGCACCGGTTTTGTCCCCTACTATCCATCCTTCGGGAACTCCTGCACGGATTAAGGCATCACCTGTTGTGTTGTTTTTTAACCAGTCAATCAAGAGATTCTGCTTCTCCGGAGGGAGTGCATCACCAAGTGTGAATGCCTGCAGGCTTTCTGCGAGCGCCTTAGGAGTGCTTGTATCCCTTGTTTCACCTGGCTTTACATTGTTCAAGTCCGGTTCAATTCGTTCGGGTTCTGTCGTATTGTCACCTATTTCTCGAAGAACTTCTTTGAAGCCTTCTGGCCCTCCGATTGCATTAAAGATAAGATTCCCTGCAGTATTATCACTGTAACGAATGGAGGCATCACTCAGTTCCTTCAAGGTCATCCCTTTACCCAAGTGCTTCTCAGTAATGGGATTATAATTGACAAGGTCTCCTTCTGTGTAAGTAATTAATTCCTCAAGATCTTCAATAGATTTCTTATGAAGTAGAGCACCTACTGCCAAAGCTTTGTGAGTAGATGCATAAATAAATCGTTCGTCTGCCCGGTAGGATACCGATTTATTCGATCCTGTATCGAGGGCATACACACCAATTCTGGCATCATATTCCTTCTCTAAATCCTTGAATTCGGCCACATCCGGCTCCTCTTTCTGTGGCTGCGTCTCGCTCTGACTATTTGAACAACCGACAAGAAGGAAAGTACCTAGTGCCAATGTACCAACAGCTACTTTTATTTGTGAAAAAGTCATATCTACACTCCTCATTTCATTTTTTTGATGGAATTCTCCTTGAGCTCAAAGGAAGATTACATTTGTAATCATATACTACAATTGTAATCAATTAAAGTCAATTTCTTTTTTAAAATTCAAAATGTATAATAATATAAAGCCTGCCAAGAAGAATTTTTATAAGGAGGGAACAGATGATGCTATTGCTTCAAATGCTCATGACATTTGGAATATCGACACTCACCATTGCCGCAATTTTTCTTGTCAGGAAGTTTCAACTGTCTGCCACTTGGCGCTATAACCTTTGGTTTCTGCTTCTCGCTGCGTTGACGCTGCCATTTATGCCAAAGAGTTGGTTTCCATTTGAAGAACAAGCTGACATCGCGGCCAAAAGCTTCTTCACCACCGATTCTTCCGATAAGTCTCAAATAAGAAGCTTGATGGACGGTAATTGGATGCAGGACTTTGGCACGTCGGTAAATATGTTCGATTATACACATCTTAATACAGTATTCTATGTGATATGGATTGGCGGAATCTTCACTTTCTCTTTTTTCCTACTTCTTTCGTACCTGAAACTGAACCGTCTTTCAGCGACTGCCAGAAAGGTAAGGAGCAAAGAAGTTAATTTCCTCTTCAAAGAGTGTAAGGAAGAGCTTGGAATAAAGAAGCGGGTTGCTCTCTTGGAGACATCCTATGCCTCTTCGCCGATGACGTTTGGTTTCTTTAGGCCAACGATTCTGTTGCCGAAAGGAATGGATATTCACCTCTCCCCAAACGAAGTGAAATATGTTCTTCTTCATGAACTTCAGCACGAAAAGAGTCTCCATACGAAGGCCAATTATTTCTTCCTTATCTATCAAATCATGTACTGGTTCAATCCGTTCGTCTGGATAGCTTTTCGGGAGATGCGGCTTGACCGGGAGCTGGCATGTGATTATGCAGTCCTTAAAACTCTCGACCCAGTCTCTTATAAAGAATATGGCCATACCATTCTTCATTTCATAGAGCAAAAGCAACATATGAGCTTTTTCTCCCTGACGAGCAAGCTGTCCGGGTCAAAAAAACATATTAAGAGGCGGATCATAAATATCACATCGTTCCAGAAAGATACCAGTGCCAGAATCATTAAGAGCATCTCCCTCTTTATTGCCATGGCGATCTTGCTCCTGACCCAACTTCCGTTCTTCACGGTTGCATCCGCTGTAGAGGAGCGTATTGACGTGAAGGATCGACCGGTTCTCTATGAGGATTTAAGCACTTATTTTACCGGAATCGAAGGGAGCTTCGTTCTATTCAGCTTGAAGGACGAACGATACCACATTTACAATAAGGAGAAGAGTTTGATTAGGGTGTCGCCTGACTCTACGTATAAAATATACAGCGCTCTAATAGGTCTTGAGGAAAGAACTATTACTCCAAGTGATTCAGGCATGAAGTGGAATGGCAAACAGAATGAATATCAAGAGTGGAATAGGGATCAAACTCTGGAGACAGCCATGAAGCACTCTGTGAACTGGTACTTCCAAGGCCTTGACCGAAAAATAGGTAAAGAAACTCTGGCTACGTACCTAAAACGGCTGAATTACGGGAACGAGAACCTTTCAGGCGGTGTCGGCAATTACTGGCTTGAGTCATCCTTGAAGATCTCGCCGTTGGAACAAGTTGAATTGCTGCGCAGCCTCTATACAAATGAGCATCATTTCGAACCTGTGCACATCGAAACGGTAAAATCAGCGCTCACACTTGAAAAGAAGGGAGATACGACATTGTATGGTAAGACTGGTACCGGCATCGTTAACGACCAGACAGTGAACGGTTGGTTCATCGGGTTTGTTGAAACAAATGAGGATACCTGGTTTTTTGCTACGAACATCCAAGATAATGACACTGCCAACGGCAGTAAAGCTGCTAAAATCACCCTGTCGATATTAGAGAACAAAGGATTGTATTTGGATTAACTGCCCGAATGGGCGTCATCTGCTAAGGAGGTATCAAAATGTCGAAGGAAATGCCAAGCATCACCGAAGCAGAATGGGAAGTGATGAAAGTCCTCTGGAAGGAGTCCCCACTGCCAGCGAATAAGGTCTGCACCGCCATTCAGGCGCATGAAGATTGGAACCCAAAAACAATCCGCACCCTCCTTGACCGACTCACCAAAAAGAAAGTCGTCGCAGTCAACAAAGAACAGCGCGTCTACACATTCACACCGCTCTACTCTGAACATGAATGCCAACGTGCCGAAACCCAATCCTTCATCGACCGCATTTATGGAGGAACAACCAAATCCCTGCTAGTCCAATTTATTGAAGACGAAACTTTATCGAAAGAAGAACTCAAAGAACTAAGGGAAATACTTGATAAGAAAATCTAATAGTACAAGGAAAGGCGGAGAGGTCCTTGTGCTTCCAGGGGAAACTGTAACCGTCCCGTTCCATTTAAAAGGCGACATCTGCGAGTAAGATGTCGCTTTTTGCTAGTTACAAATCGGTTAAATAGGTAATTAGTAACTGTCCCGCAATCAAAAGTGTAGATAGCTAAAGGAGGGCCCTTTTGCATAACGTTATATAGCAGGATTTTGGACAAATTAAGTCAAAGAAATTAAAGGGACATGTTCAAAATTTTTAGCATTTTCATACATTTTTTAAATAGTTGCATTGTTAATGAAATATATTCCATTTATAAGTCTGAATATTTACTGGCTTGAAAATTCATACTAAAAACGGGAAAAATTTTACCACTATTAGGAGGTCTATATGAGAAAGAACAATCAACAACCTAAAGATACAGGAAAGTTAACCAATTTCCATTACGCTACAGATAAAGACAAAAGAACACTTGACGGGCAGTCTACTGAAAATAAAGAAAATAAAAGATAGTGTCAGTTAAGAGTCATCCATTTAATAAAAAATTGGATTTATCAACAAGTACACCTACTTGAACCTAGTCATTTATATTCAATTGAACGCATACTCCAGTTTATAATTCTTTAGGTGGAGACGTAGCAGTAATGAAGAATGTCAGCCGCAGGGGTTATTATGCATGGCTTCAAGGTGAAGAGAAACGGCATGTCGTTAAAGATGTTGTGGAATTGTACGAAATATTGAAAATGAACTCATACTTAGTTCTAGCTTCGGCCTTTAGTTTCTATTCCGCTGAACGGTTTTTAGTAGTGGACGACCAGTTCTTGCTTTGCCTCTTCTTTCCGATTGAAAACCAACTTCACCAAACTTTTTAAAAATCAGTTCATGTCCTGTAACTAATGGTTCAACAACTTCTAAATTTTGCTCTATATTGGAGGATGAATGAATGAAGATTGATGGAAGTATAATTCGATTGACTTCAGCTGAGATAACTCAACTATGGAATATTTATCTGAATGATAGCGGGAATATTTGTCATTTAGAACACGAATTGCATAATGCTGAAGATGAACAAATAAAACCTGTGCTTCAACATGCTTTAGCCATATCAAAATCACATATCAAAAAAGTAACAGAACTATTTAATAAAGAAGGTTACCCTGTTCCACACGGTTTTAAATTAGACGAAGATGTACATACTACCTCTCCTAGATTATTTTCTGATGTTTATTCGTTAATTGCTATTAACCAATTAGGAAAAATTGGGTTGAAATCATATAGTATGGCATTATCTGTTGCTGTGAGAGAAGATGTTTATACTTTTTTTAGTGACTGTTTACGTGAGTCAGATGATATTATTAAGAAATCCAACGATCTATTGTTATCAAAGGGATTATATATCAAATCACCGTATCTTCCTATCCCTGAAAACTTCGATTTTGTGGAGAAGAAAAGTTTTCTTGCAGGGTATTTTGGGAAAAAAAGACCATTAACTGGAACTGAAATTACGAACCTTTACACTAATTTCCAAAGAAATGCACTAGGGTCCGCCACTATGATTGGGTATAGTCAGGTTGCAGTTAACAATGATGTAACTGAATTTATTTTAAGAGGTAAAGAAATTGCACAAAAGCATTGCGAGATATTTGGATCTTATTTAAACGAAAATGACCTTCCTAGTCCTATGACATGGGATACAGAAGTTACAGATTCAACCACATACACATTTTCTGACAGAAAGATGATGTTTTATTGTACAGCCTTAACTGCAATGAGTGTTGGTTATTACGGAGCTAGTATATCAATGAGTCCTAGAAGAGATATTGGGATCATGTACAGCAGACTTATAGGAGAAATCTTAAAATATGCAGATGATGGGGCTAAAATAATGATTAAATATGGGTGGTTAGAAGAGCCACCACGGGCACTTGACCGTAATGAAATAGCAAAGAAAAAATAAGGAATTATAATAAATCGGAGTAAAGAAATGGTCAATCGTCAATCAAAACAAAAGTGAGAAGTCGCCTCATACAGCGAATATTACAGCTCCTGAGATTGGTTACATCATTTTAGATGCCTTACGATAAACTTATTCATATTCCTGTTCCATACCTTTTTTTAACATGAAGCATGACAGCTCAATTATGTATCGTTGAAAAATTCAGGTCCGTACCTTAAAGAATCGCAGCAATTAATTTGGTTCATAATTACAATTTAAGAACTGAATTAATAAATTCTGACTTAGCTTTAGTGAATAACTCACGATCACTACTATATTTTTTCACTAAATTTTTTTTAAGGGAAGCATACTCATTTACTAGGTTCCGATTAGATTGTAACCGGTCTCGAAACAGTAGCTGGTTATCCCATCGTACATCCCCCTCAAGTAAAAGGTGTAGATGTACTTCTCGCTTGTTGTTAATTACTTTCACCAAAAACCTTTGCCACGAACGTTGATCTAAATCGGGATGTACATAATGCCAATTGTAATCAATCAACAATGAAGCTATGTCTTCTACCGTTTCGAATGAATCAATTTTGGCCATTAAATCGATGATTGGTTTCGCTGGTAAATTCGGAATAGATGTACTTCCATAATGTTGAATTTCAGTTATACCAAAAGGAGAAAGAATCTCTAGAAGTAACGCTTTTTCATGCTCACCTTTTTTGATCCATCTTGGATTCGGTTCCACAATGTCTATTGTCTCGGTAGCCCAAACAGGCCATGTGTTTTTATCATGTATATTTTTCATCTTACTCACCCCCCCAATAGATTTTAGTTATCAAAATCAACAAACTCTACAAATACGACCTTTATAATTAATCATGTGCTGAAATTTTCCGTTATGTGACCTATGTAGTACTCTATTCTCCATACACACCTTTTCTCCTTCCCAACAAAATCGTCCAAAAGAGGCCGTAGCCAAGTAGCATTTCCTCTTTAGAATTGAAACTTTAGCTATTAAAAAATGTGAAATATATATAGATCTTTAGTTTTGTTTGATAACGCCTTAAATACAGCGATTCAGTTTGCCGAATACCTTAAAACAGAAATAGCGTTATTAGCACAAACATACATGAGGAGGAGAATTTGGGGAAATAATACTTATAATATATTTCACTCGGAGGGTTTATAATGGAGAATGGAAAACAGATAAGGATTACATCAATGGAAATTAATCAACTCTGGGCACAATATTTGAATGATAGCGGAAGCATGTGTATTCTTACATATTTTTTAGAAAAGGCTGAAGATGCAGAGATTAAGCCTGTTATTGAATTCGCTTTAGGACTCTCAAAAAAACATATAGAAAAACTGACTTCAATTTTTACTGAGGAAAAACATGCAATCCCTCATGGTTTTAGAGTAGACGAAGATGTCGATTTAAAGGCTCCTAGATTATATTCCGACAATTTTGCATTAAATTTTATTCATCAAATGTCCATGGTTGGGCTTACAACTTACGCAGCAAGTTTATCAGGGTCCACCAGATCTGACATAACAGATTTCTATATGGAGTGCCTGTCTGAAACCATGCAATTATTTAAAAAGTCGAAAGACCTGCTTTTGTCAAAAGGTCTTTATATAAGGTCTCCGTATTTGCCAAATTTGGAAAAAGCAGATTTTGTGAAAAAGCAGCGTTTTGTATGGGATATTATTGGTGAAAAAAGACCATTAATAGCATCTGAAATTTCCAATATATTTGCAAATCTTCAAAGAAATACTTTAGGAGCAGCGACTTTAGCAGGATTTTGCCAGGTTGCTCAGGATAAACAAGTAAAACAATTCTTTGTCAAAGGAATTGAAATTTCCAAAAAGCACATTAAATTATTCGGGAAAAAATTTGAAGAAAGTTACCTTTCAGTTCCTACGACTTGGGCAACAGAAATCACGAATAGCACTGTTTATACTTTTTCGGATAAACTAATGATGTTCTTTACAACATCCTTAATCGGGTTGAGTATTGGGTATTATGGAACAGCTATTGCTCAAAGTCCCAGAGTGGATATAGGCATTATGTATAGCAGATTGATGGTAGAAATCCAGCTATATTCTGAGGATGGTGCCAACATCATGATAAATAATAAATGGTTAGAACAGCCTCCAATAGCATCAGACAGAGATGAGCTAGCCAAAGCTAATCTAAATAGCTGATCTTTTGGTTGCAGGAGCGGCTTTTAATATTTGAAATTGCAAACGGTGTTGGAATTAAACTTGCAACGACAATAATTAATTCGGTATATAACTGAAAACTCAGAATAAAGTCGTTAAAAAGGGGGGTGCTGCAGGCATGATTCAACAGAACGGCGAACCTCTTGATAATACGTATGTCGTATCAGTCCTAAACGGGAAAGCAACGGACAAACTTCATCGATTAGTAAAATCCGGATATAGGTTGAGAATAAAACCGAGCCAAAAAGCAAAAAGAACTTATTAATAATTAGTTAGCCTATATACAACCACTAAATATTTCTTGCTCGATATATTAATACTGAACTTTAGTTTAGAGCTTCGGTTCACGGATGGTATCACCTTTGACACCTTCTTCCGGTTTAATCAATTTCACGATCAACTCTACCACTTTGGAAGGGGTATAGAATTCCCCTCCCTTTTTCCCATCGTCAGCTGCGCGTCTTTTCTTTGTACTTTGTGGCTTTGCTGGTTGTAGGAAAAATACTAGATAGTGTATTTTTATTCTCCAAAAAACTCCCCCCCTCATATAAATCAAACTCCAAGTCAACCGTTGAAATAAAAACGCTGAATAAAAATTTAAGTTGTTTGATTTTCCAATAATTTAACAGGTAATATGGTTTCCAACTCAACGGTTGCTTCCGGATCATCAACTAATTTCAAAAGGGTACTCACCGTGCTCTGCGCCAAGCTTTCAATGGGTTGCCTAATAGTTGTTAGATTAGGTTGAATGTTCATGAGTGTTTTTGTGCCATCATACCCAACAACCTTCAATTCCTCAGGAACCTTTATCCCTTTTTCCCTAGCTACATTTAAACAAGAAACACCAATCATATCATCACTTGCAAAAATGCCATCTACTTGAGGGACCTCTGAGAATATCTTTCGTATGAGTTCTATAGCTTGCTGCCCATTAAATACATCTTGAATTTCATATGTAATGGGGTTTGTTATAATATCCTCGTAGGCTTTTCGCCTTAACTGTGTAGGCGTCTCAAGCTGAGAAGGACCATTGATATGTACAATATTCTTACAACCTTTATCGATCAAATGCTCGACAGCCATTTTCCCACCTTTATAATTATCCGAAGAGATGACTGGAACTGTTGGTGATAGATACCTGTCAATGGCCACAACAGGAATATTTTGACGTTGGTACGTACTAACTCCCCGGTTGTGGGAACAAACTATTATTCCATCGACCTGGTGACGTATTAACATTTCCGAGTAAGATTCTTCTTTTTCTGGATTATTTAAACTGTTACACAAAATCACTTTATAGCCTAAATCAGCTAAAATATTTTCAACATGAAAGGTCAATTCTCCAAAGAAAGGATTACTTATAGTAGGTACAATTAATCCAATAAAGCGTGTCTTTTTCTTATAAAGCGACCGTGCCAGATCATTCGGATAGTAATGTAATTCTTCCATCGCTTCTTTTACTTTTTTTCTCGTACATTCACTTATGTACCCGCGATTATTAATCACTCTTGAAACCGTTGTTCGCGTTACTCCTGCTACTTTTGCAACATCGTCTAATTTTACCCTTTTCATCATCTATTCTCCTCACGTCTACACCCTATTAATTACTAATTTATATTTAGATAATAGCTAAATTCAGTAGTTTGCATTTCTTTTGGTAGCGATTTCAAAGCCGTCCACATGGCAACATAGCCAGACAAACTAATGCCAATTACAGGAATGAGCACTGGAATATGTGTACAGATGTACGATAACACCGCCAAGCCTAGGAGCATCATGATCGTTCGTATCGGCCCGCCTACTGCTAATATTAAAGCATTTCTCAGGTACTGAAAATCCTTCTGGTCAAAATGAACAAATAAAGGAAAGACGTACAATAATGTAATGAAGTAGACTACGCTCATAACAACCGTTATATTAACCAAAGCGCTTTGGAATTGATTGTGAGGAATAAGCTGAACAACTTGAAAATACACGTACAACAACAAACCAAATATACCAGCGTGACATACCCATTATTATTGGCCTCCTCCTCTAGGATGAATATCTTTGCTGCAAAGAAACTGTGGGAGAACCTTCAATCCAGATAAATCAGTCACAGTCCCTTCATTTTTTTAAAACGTTTTGTTTTACATATTTTAAAGCTTGGATTGGAGGAACTCAAGGTAATAGATAGAAAATGGGAAGTCTCTAACCGAGGCCACTGAAAAAGTCCCTAATTCTCAAAATAGCGTATCTTTCTTGTAAAAAGGAGGTACTACATATAAGTGAGGGATTGGATGCTTGACCATCACTTATCAATGAGTGTAAGTCAATATGAAGGGTTATATGACATTGTTGTACCCCAAGATCATCTTTTACGAAAGATCAATAAACTTGTGGATTTTAGCTTTGTCTATGATGAATTAAAGAATAAATATTGTCATACGAATGGTCGAAATGCCATCCATCCCATCCCCCATTCGTATATTTAAATATTTCCTTACACCTTATCCGATGTGGACCTTATTGAAAGAACCAAGGTGGATATGTCATTTAAGTTCTTCTTAAAAATGGCACCTGAAGATGATGTAATTGATCCAAGTTTGATGGCCTACTTTCGACGAAAACGCTTAAAGGATCAAGACTTATTAGACTTATTGATTATGAAAACCGTTCAAAACAAAATCGTACTCCGTCAGTATAAAATCAGAAGAACACACGAAACAAATCGAATTTCAAAATAGTGAGCGATTTAAGAAGAGAGCAAAAGAACGGTACAAGATCGAAGCGAAAAATAGTGAACTGAAGCATAGACACGGATATGAGGTCGCCTCATCTTCGGGTCTCGAAGGCATGCGCATACAAGGAGCCATGGCCATATTCACCACAAACCTAAAACGAAATAGAATGAGGGAAACCTCCTTTTCACTTAAAAAAAGCCCGTTTGGAAAAAATTCATACCAAACGGGCCTTTTTTATTTAACTTTCTTTGAGAGGCGATAGTTCTTCAGTGGCCTCCTCTAATCACTTCCCATTTTGTTTAACAAGCCACACAGGAATCCTGGCTTAATACGATGGTAGCCACTGTTGGCGTGAGTTGGCTGGATCATATGGTTGAATCGTGATCTTCCCTTCTTCTGATAGTGTTAATGCCTCCTCATTAAACACAGATAAGATGGTTAAGGTTTTGTTATCGTTTTCTTTAATGATCCACTTTTGGTTATCATAACCGAGATAATCATATAATTGAATTTTCTTCTGGGCTGCATCAAAATCAATAGCTTTACCTGCTTCCGTTCTTATAGAATACGAGCTATGATCATCACCGGTAGGTATAAGAGTCCACATTGTCTTCTCTTCGTCAGCAGTGACTGGTATTCCATTTTGTGATGAAGTTACATAAAGTGATTGACCTGTTTTTTGATTTGAAAAGGTCGTTTCTTGTAAGGCAGCTTCAGAAACGTTACTGATCTTTACATTTTGATAAGTAGCTTTGCCCCCAAATACGTTTAAACCAAAATGTCCTTCTGCAAAGGTTCCATCTTTTAAATCCATAACTTTTTTCCCATCTACTTCAATTTGTATATGGGGACCTTTAGCTACTATTCTCACAGTATAGGTTTTCCCGGGCTGTATGAATGCTGGAACGTTACCGATGACCATCCGTTCTTCAAAGCTTCCATTTATTTTATAAAAAAGACGGAAAGCGTTCATATTAGGATCTAGATTAAAATAATAACCACTTCTACCGTCTTCACTTGCACGAAAAAGAATGGATCCGGCACCTCCCGTTTCATGAAGTGTCATCTCTGCTTCATAAACAAAGTCACCACCAGTATCCTCAGCCATATAATTGGAATCACCGGTATGTAACCCGCGAATTCCTTCTTCAGTGGCAATCCACTTGACTTTATCAAGATCTGACTTCCAACCACTAAGATTAGTCTTAAAATCCCCCTCAAATACATTCACTTCAAAGCTTTTGGACACCTTGTTATTTGGCGTGGAAACTGTAACGGTTGCTTTCCCAGCACCAGAAGCTTCGATTAAAAATTTGTTGTTAGTGAAAGATCGAAGACTCACAATATCCGAATCCGATGATTTCCATTTAAGTTTTTTCGATCCTTTTCCATTAAAACCTGTCGTTGCCACATTAACAGCAAGCGTATCCCCAATATTCATTTCTTTTTCACGTGTATCGAGCACAATCTGAGCTCCATCATCATTATTTCGATCCCAAATATCCTCGAAAGAGTGTACTTTCAAAGAAATAATTTGAACATTGTCACCTTCAGTATAGAAGCTAACTCCTCTGCTTGTGGGATCCGGAAAAATGAGATCTGAAAAAACAATTTCTCCATTATTTGCAAAAACCTCAATAGACCCGTTATCCACCAAGATATTCAATTTAATCCGCTGATTTTTCGGTTGTAAAGCTGTCGAATGAATTGTTGTAAATTTATTCGAAAAATCCGTCCTGCCTGATTCGGAGCGGTCAACAAATATTTGCTCTTCCGATTTATTATATCCAATTACCGTTTTTTCTTCTGCACCTTCCCGAACTTGAAAACCAAACTCTGTTACATCACTGCCAGAGGGGATTTCTATTTCTGCTTCTATTTGATAGGAAGCTTCGTTTACTTTACTTAATAAATTGGGAGCGTTGTCTGGAGATACAAGTTTATTATTCACTTCAAAAACGGATTTTCGAATTGTGTTTAGTTCTTCAATTGGAGATTGTGCAAGCCTAACGCCTTGATCTGTTGAGGTTAGCCGTAATTCTCTCGGAATAGTTAATTGACCATTCCATCCTTCTGTAGGGAATGAAAAGGGATAGTCCCAATTTGTCATCCACGCCATTGCAACACGACGATTATCCGGCATATTTGCAAAAGACATAGATGCATAGAATTCCTTCCCGTAATCTGTTTTTAGTACCTCTCCAGGTAGATTGTCATTGATAAATTGGCCGTCAGGGGTTAATTCTCCAATAAAATATTCGGCATCCGATCCCTCTGTGTTCGGATTTGCCCCTGTACTGAGCATGAGAACCCACTTCTTCTCTCCTGTACCTCCGACTTCCAACTGAAATAAGTCAGGGCATTCCCATACTCCACCACGAATATAATCTCCATACCCAAAGTTCTGGGTATGCTCCCACTGTATAAGGTCATGAGAGGTGAAAAATCTAATATGATCTCCTCCCGAAACAACCATCACCCAGCGATCATTTGCTTCATCACGTACCACTTTTGGATCACGAAAATCCCATCCACCTGGATCCTCCTCATTACTTCCAGGATTATCTATAACAATAGGATGCTCTTTTGAATATTCCCACGTACGACCTTTATCTTTACTATAAGCAAGTCCTATTCGTTGATTTCCATTATCAGCATCTGGATTAAAAGAAGTATAGTAGGCAATCAATCCTTTTCCCCCTGAATCTGAAAAAAGCCCGGAATCATTATTCAAATCTGCCACAGCAGATCCAGACCATATATGTCCATAGTCATTCCAAGGCAAAGCGATAGGGAGATGTTTCCAATTAATGAGGTCCTCACTAACTGCATGCGCCCATTTTCCGCCATTTTGGTGAAATAGGTGGTATTCCCCTTCAAAATATACAAGACCATTTGGATCACTGACCGATCCTCGAGCTGGTGTATAATGATAATCGGGTCTGTAATTTTCTTTATAATAATTCTCCGCAGGTACTAAATAAATATCTTGAAAATACGCTACACCGTTTAAAACGGCTAACCCTGCCAAGCCATCCTTATAGCTACTGTCTGTTACTTCAACGGCAGGATCTGTGTAGCCATCTAAATATATTGTAATTTGCTCATCATTCACTATTAATTCCAGATGGTGTTTGGTATTAATCTGCGATTTAAAACTTCGACTTGATTCCCCAAGTATCGTACCATCTATTTTTTGTAACTGGACTACCACTTCATCTTCCTGCTTCTTAAGCAAAGCTTGATAACCCTCTGTCCCATCCTCATTCATGCGAAATGTAAAACCGGCCTCCGTTTGTTCTTCATCAAAGGAGACATTTCCTTCTAACACGAAATTGTTGGTTTGTGTGTCATACACTTTTTTAGCTATTTCATTCTGTGCAGCTATTCCTTTTAATCCCTTTATGTTTGGTTCCCAATTCCCTTTTTCAAATAGAGATTGCCCCAAACTCGTTTCAAGTTCACTCACTTTCACGTTTTGAAATAGTGCAGAACCATTCCACACATGAAGGCCAAGGTATCCGTAATCATAAAGCGATACATTGGAATCTATCACGGGGGTATATTGACCTTCCCAGTAGACTTTGATATTATCTTCCACTACTTTCACTTTTAAATGATAGATTCCCCCTTCTTGAATGTTTACATTTACTTCTTCTAGTAATCTACTTTGGTCCCGAGCATCACGCAGACGAATCAAACCTGCTTCCGGTACGATTTGAACCATATAGGAATCCCAGCCCTCTTCATTAGACCGGAGTAACAAAGTTACATCTGAAGATTGATCCAATATTTGAATATCAGATTCATATACAAAATTTTCTGATTGCACACTTGAAATCGCCATTACATTCTCATTAGTTTCAGAGGTAAGCTTTAATCCTTGTATAGTATCTTCGAGTGTACCTTTACCATAAATAACCCAATCGGTTAAATTTGTTGTAGCTTTCATGGCTGTAACCTCCTCATGCTCTGTTGCCATTACTTTATTGAAAATTAGTAAACTCATGATTAAACCGATTCCAATGAATAAAAACCAAATGCGAACGACATTTTCTTTTTTCATTACATGATTCAAAAACAAAACTCCTTTTCATATTAAATTTGATTGCTCCTCTTGCTTTACCTCAAATCAACTTCTTTTCACCACACATTTTCACTTAGACAAAGTAGTTCCACCACAACAAGTCAACTGGTTAACATATATGAAAGCAACTTATTACAAACCAATATATAGTAAGCGTTTTCATATGTCAACCGGTTGACATGAAAATCAATTATGGTAATTCCAGAATATACAACTGTCACTTTAGGAGTTATTTTGCACCTATTTTAAGCGCTATTTTGCACTATAAATAAATATAAAAAGCCCAATTTCTTAACATTAAAATTAAGAAATTGGACCTTTATCATTACTCCAGAATAGCGCCCTTTAACAGAAGAACATGCCTTACTAAATACTAAACTTCATTTTTGTCTCTATTAATAAAATGAAGTGAGAGCATCTACACCATCATAATTGATAAATCCCATGTTCTATTCGCTGGATACAATATTCGGCAAAATTGTAGTAATCAAAGTCATTGTGACTTTCTCCCTTAGTAAGACCGCTGTAAAACATCCCCCACGCAACCTCTCTAACCATCGCCACAAATTTCATGTCCTGAAAAATATGAAACATTTCCTCATCGAAATATCCGAAGTATAACTTCAACCACTCACGCTCATCTGTTTCACTGAACTGGTTTGTAAACGGTATAAGCGTCAATTCGAAAAATATATCTCCGACTCCCGACAATTCCCAATCAATAATTTGCAACTGTTGACCTGTATAGATCATATTGCATAAAAAGGAATCATTGTGACAGAATTTGTTATTATATTCTTTGTCATTATTCCGCTTATGCGCAATTTTCTCTACTCGATGCAAAATTCGGTTTAATCCATCAGGATGTTTTACTTGAAACTGATCTGCTCCTTTCAAATATCCATGAATTAAATCGTAAGGGGTACATGTTCTACTTTTACCTTTTATACGATGTATTCGTTTGAGGCGATCCATAATCATTCCTTTGATATTATCGGAGTTCAGGTCATTTTTCTCAAGCATTCGCCCTTCAAGAAATTCAGTCACTATAAATTGTTCCGGGTTATTACTGTGAATCACTTTAGGAGCAAACCCTTCGATGTTTGCCTTCTTCATCACTTCTACTTCAGAGCGACGTGTCAGGTTCAAATACTCATTTTGCCTGCTATTGATGCGAAGAACATATGAACTTTGTTTCGTTTGTACCTTATAGGTTTGGTTGCACAGCCCTCCTCTAAGATTTTCTAAACTTAAGAATTCATTGCTTAGCTCTGGTACTTGGCGAATAATTTCTTCAACTTTCATGCTCAACAGAATCCACCCCCATCGAATATTCAGTAGCTAATAATAGTAACCTGCGAGAGACATTGGTATAACCGTCACTTATTTATTTGTTACCGAGTTGTTCCGCCAAACCGATTAGAAGTCCTTCGGTTCCACGAATGTAGCAGAGCCGATACGAGTCCTCGTACTGAACCACTTCGCCAACGAGCTGAGCACCATACTTAGTGAGTCTGGATACCATTTCATCAATGTCTTCAACGGTGAACATGACGCGTAGATAACCGAGGGCGTTTACAGGAGCAGTCCGGTGATCTGATATAGTAGGTGGGGTGAGAAATCGCGAAAGTTCAAGTCGGCTGTGGCCATCTGGGGTAACCATCATAGCAATCTCTACGCACTGAGAACCCAATCCGGTTACGCGACCAGCCCATTCACCTTCGACAGTGGCTCGCCCTTCGAGGTTCAGGCCAATCTCCTCGAAGAAAGAGATTGCGTCATCAAGGGATTCTACAACGATGGCGACATTGTCCATTCTTAGTAATTTGTTATTTGCCATAGTTTTTTCTCCTTATGTATAAATATTAATTTTCTGATCATCTTCATAATTATTCTATTAAAAAGTTTCATATTCCTTCCAAACAACAAACACCTTGTCTCAGTTTAGGAAAAAGTGAAATTGGGCTTTCGGGTATGTCATTTAACATCTTGTTAACGAGCAACACTTTGTAAACTCTCTACTATTCGAATATTCGCGAACCTTATTTCGTGAATGCCATCATGTTCAAATTCAAAAATTCGATACCGTAGATACTATTCGATAAAACAACTTCGACTTCCCCACAAAATATTCCTGCCCTGTACTCCATTAAATGGCCCGATTGCTGAACAAAGTTAAAAGAACAATTAGTCTTTACTGTTTTTGATTAATTTTGTATTCTTTTCTCAATTGTGACTAATATTTCATTTATTTTCAGAGCTTTATCTATAGAATTTTTATCTTCTAGAATATCATTTGGTTTGACACCCTCACCTAAGATATAATCTTGAAATTCCAAACCTATAAATCTACAAATATATTTGAATTGCTCGACTAAAGGTACCCCTTTCGTTTGAGGGTCATCTCCACCAACTGCGAGAATATAAGCAGATTTTCTAGACATTTCATCTTTAAAATGAGGATATTTTTCATCTCTCATGACTTGAGACCATCTGTCAATAAACGTTTTCATAATCCCTGACATTCCATACCAATAGATTGGTGTTGCAAATATAAGTACGTCACAATCTAGCATGATTTCAACGAGCTGATTATAATCGTCTTCTACGTCAAGAAATCCCCCTGGTTCATGCCTGCGGTCTTCAATATCTTCTATCTCATAATCTTTTAAAAAAATCTTTCTTACATTCAATCCTTTTATGACATGTTCTGCGAGTAACTCGGTATTCCCAAGATCTCTAGTACTTCCATATATAACACCTATCTTCATTTATATCGCCTCTTTTTTAAGACATATTTTGTTCATATCTTTTGTAATTAAGAAGTGTATAAGTAAGCCAGTTGCCATGAGTCCACTCATACAAAGGAAACCTATACTTGGTGAGAATAGATCAATTAATACACCCATCACACTAGCAAGAATGGCTTGCAGAAGTAATGCAATTCCCATCCAAACGGATAATGCTCTACCCATTAGCGCTTTCGGTACAATTTCCATAAGCATGGTATTCATAATAATCCTTAAAGATGAATTGGAAAACCCGATTAAAAAGCTTCCTATATAAATTAAAATGACTAATTTATTGAGTGAGATAATTAATAAAGTTAAAACGGCTAAAATAAAAATAGAACTGATCGCTTTATTTTCCGAGATCTTTTTTGCAAATGCGGCTGCAATGAATCCTGATGCTAATCCTCCTATACCATAGGCCATATCAGAAAAACCAAAAACAATGGAGTCTGCATTAAGCGTATCGCTTACATAGCCAGGAAGAACAACGTTGTAGATCATTGTACCGACAAGTGGGACAATTGAGACAAGCCCTAATGCGAATGTTACTCTATTGGATCCTAGATAAAATAGTCCTTTTTTAAATGTTGTAAGGTAACTTTCGCCGTTTTTCTCAAGTGGTATCGATGAGTATTTCACAAAAGTAATGAGCAAACTGCTGATTAAAAATATAAATGTATTAATCATAAGGATAGTTTCAAATCCTGCAAATTTATAAATAAATCCTGATGCTGCACCAGCCATAAACATTCCTACTTGCAAACTTATTTCTAAAAAAGAATTGCCTTTAGAAAGGTTATCTTCTTCTACTAATTCCTGTAGTAGACTTCTTGATGCAGACATGTATATACTCCAACCGATCCCATTAATGATAGCAAAAGCATATATGTAACTTAGTTCGAAACCTCCATTCATAAATAATACAGTCAAAATCCCTATAGATAGTGCCCTTAATAAAAAAGTTGCCTGAATAACCATTTTACGGTAAACGTGTCGGTATTCGTACCGGTAAAAGGGGATACTAAAAACCCAGAAATAACGTTTAACGATAACATAATCCCTACTGCACTTAATGAACCTGTCTCCTCCATCAAAAACCAGTTGGCACCAATAGTTGCCATACCGACTCCGAAACCAGAGATAATATCAGCGAGAAAAAAGAAAGAGAAATTTTTCTTCATGATAGACATCTCAACACCTCATTCCTTATTGACTTTCTTATATAAAATACTAAACTAGTAGATACAATCAGTAAAACTGATTATTCAGATCGTTATCATTTGAAAAACCGATCGGAGGAATAGCACATTGGAAATAAAAAAGCTGAAAACCTTTTTAGTTGTGAGTCAAACACTAAATTTTACACATGCAGCAAAAAAGTTAAATTTCGCACAATCTAGTGTAACGTCTCACATAAAAAGTTTAGAAACTGAATTGGAAAGTCTCCTTTTTGAAAGGTTAGGAAAAAAAAAATTTTAACTCCTTCTGGTGAAAAATTAAAAATATATGCAAAAAAAATAATTGATACGCATGATGAAGCAGAGCTTTTAATTAAAGATGGTGATAAAAGTATACTTATAAAAATTGGTGCTCAAGAGAGTCAATGCACCTACAGGCTACCTTCAATATTAAAAGAATTTCAAAAAAATCATCCAAATGTCAAAATTATTTTCAAACCTGCAAACTCTGAAGATATAATAAAGAAACAACTGTTGGAGGGAGAGCTAGATCTAGCAATTTTTACTGATAGAATTAAACAAATCGAGAACTTGGTTATTGAATCACTGATTCAAGATGAACTAGTTTTAGTTGCTTCTCCACAACAGTCTATTAATTTTGACTCTGATGTTTCCTTCGATCAACTTATGGATACACCATTCTTAATGACTGAAAGAGGTTGTTCATATAGACAAGTATTTGAAGAAGTATTAGATCAAAAAAGTAATTTTAATATCAATAAATTAGAATTCGTCAGCATTGAGGCCATAAAACAATGTGCCATTGCAGGGATTGGAATCGGTATTCTACCTCTTATGGTGGTTGAGAAAGAAATTAAAGAGGGAACCTTAGTAAAGATTAAATTCCAAAAGCAATTTCCTCCCATTTTCACTCAACTTGCTTGGCATAAAGACAAATCGTTAAATTCTTTTTTAAAAGCGTTTATCGATCTATCTAATGAACATATTAAAGCTTAAAATAAAATTTATTTTGAAGCCCTTCAGCTTGTAAAAAATCTAAAATCATTAATGAAAAACATTGCAAAATTGTTATTAAGTATTATTATTTGATCGTTAATGAGCTAATTAAGTTCATCGTAGTCTATATTCAATGCCCTTACAAAAGGTGCATATCAATTTCCCCTACCTTGTTAGCTCAATAAGAAAAAGCTGTCTTCACGACAGCTTAGATCCTCAACTCTTGTCTCCTATGAATGAAGAATACGATACCGGACCCAAAAGCAAAGAAAAGACGACTACGAGCCACTATGCTGCACTCGCTTTGCCTATTCCCTTGCCTTAGAATTCCATATCCACCATTATTCTATATACCCAATATCCATCAAGTTCTTCTTGAACAGAATAGTACATTAAAAAGCCAACTACTTTTTCTTCAAACGTAGTATATGACTTATAACAGTCATATCAATCCTAACCAATATTGAGAATATAAAATTACATACAAACAAATAATATCCATATACTTATTTCCTGAAAAAGGTGAATTAACTTATGGCTGCTAATCGTCTTGAGCAATTTGATAAAATAGTGAAAATGGGTAAAGAAGCGCAAAAGGCGCTAAATAATTACTGGATAGATTTTGCACTTTATACTTCATTTGAATACTTTTTAATGGTTTTACTTCTTATCGTGCCTTTAACCTACCTATTTTTTAAAATTGATAAAAACAAAATCTTTTTTATGGGTTTTTTTGGTTACAGCATCCATGTAATATTTGGATATGTTGATACATTTTCAAAGAACTTAGGTTTTTTGAATTATCCTTTTCCAGTTATACCAATAATCCCAGGCTTATCACTTGATTCAAGTTTCATTCCTGTTACTTTTATGCTCGTTTACCAATGGACGTTAAATAGTAAAAAAAATTACTATGTGTATATGATTATTACTTCTGCCATTTTATCATTTGTTTTTAAACCTTTACTTGTAGCTCTCGGGTTATTCAGGCTATATGGAAATACAAATTATTTGTATCTCTTTATTGGATATCTAATTGTAATAACGATTGCTAAGTTCATTACAGATATTTTTTTATGGACAGAAAAAAACTTTAATAAAGGATAAGCACCATTTATAAAGAATTCAAACGAAGGGTCAATCCACCTACGACTATCATCTTCATGGTTCCATACATAAAAATAAAAAGCAGCCTAGGTTGATTCCCAATCATTCCTTGCTGTAAATGGTACCGACATAAACTGAATCCCAAAAAAGCCCATCGCATTTGACATACTACAAGGACTCAAGGCATCTGAAAATACCAATCTATTCCCAGAAGAAAATATAATTACCACTTGGCCTCACTCAAACACTTGACGCAATTCAATCTGCCCTTCTCCATAACCTTGTGGGTCCGGCATCCGCATGGCCCACTTGACTGCCTCTTCCCTTGACTCCACATCGATTAAAATGAACCCGGCAACCAATTCGTTCGTTTCCGTAAATGGACCCTCCGTAACAACCCGCTCCTCCCCTGACTTCGGAAACGAAATGCGAAGCCCATTGGCACTTGGATGAAGTCCTTTAGCCATCACCCTCACGCCTGCCTTCACCAATTCCTCATTGTACCTCGTCATCGCTTCATTCAGCTCAGGGTTCGGGCGATTTCCTGTTTCCGAATTCTTCGAGGCTTTGACAATCAACATAAACAGCATATTAATTTCCTCCCTCAACCTCCAGGCTTTAGACAATTAAAACCTTCTCACAAATTTCTTCAAAGGAAAACTACTTAAAAAGATCATTTCGAAAGTTTTTCTACAGCTGCTACAGCTTCGATTTCCACCAATTGATCTTGATATCCTAATACTGTAACTCCAGATAAGGTACTTGGAACATCATGATCGCCAAACTCATTTCTAATTGCCTCCCATGCGATTACTAAATCTGAACGGTTCTGAGAAGCAACAAGTACTCTAGTATAAACAACGTCAGCCAAAGAAGCATCACACTCTTTCAATGCTTCTTTCAAGTTCTCCACACAAATTTTTGCTTGATGCTCATAATTACTTGAATCTGGAACTTTTCCATCTTTATTAAGTGGACAGGCTCCTGCCAGAAATAGCAAATCCATCCCCGAAGGTACTCGACTTGCATATGCGTAATCAACTGGAGCTAAACTCTTAGAATGAATTAATGATATTTTTTTATCTTTTTTAATTCCCTCTTGTTCTGATGGTCCATTCTTCGATAACATATAACAGATCTCCTCCATTTAGTATTTCATTATATTTTCACGTTTATTTTTGAATAATATTGTAATCAATCCTCAAAAATGGCACCCCAAAGATCTTCATTTTATGATAGGCGGTGAGCTCCCCTTCACTTGTCTCCCTAATCAAAAAGTACTCCGATAAGGGCAGCTTGAAAACCGTCTTCCCAACTGCTAAATATATTCCCTGGTCCCCTTCACCTTCACTTGTGAGCACAAGCGAGCCATCCACAGTATGTAGCTGTAATATTCCAATCATAGATGAATAGGGAAGTGGAAGTGCTATATTCATATACGTTGTGCCCTCAGTCTCATGCTGAGAATAGATGGCCACAAATACGGTATTGTTTTTCACCTGACGAATCCAGGCCCGGGGACTTTTTCTTCCATCACGCGCGGGATCAACAGAACGGATTGTAAAGGTCATTTCAGTAGGCTTACTTGAGATCGGCAGGTTTAGTTGCTGCAGTCGGGTACTAATTAATTTGTAGCACCATGCGAAAGGTTTGAACCAAGTCGCCCATTTTACCGAAGCGACTAACTGATAACGTTCTGTCTGCTCATAAAAATGGACGACCGTTTTGGGGATAGATTTTACATCTACAAAATCATGTAAATTTTCCACCAGTCCTGCCCGCGGCTCACCTGCTTCTTTTAGTTCACCCCGTATTTGGCTCACTGGAAAATTCCAGACAGACTGCTTCGAGGTAGGAGGTGCCATCACCCAGCCGAGGACACCTAGCATGCCGAAAATTAAACAATTGAATAAACCATGGAAAATAAGCATAAAGTCGATGCTAACAAACCAGCTTCCAAACGCGCTATTGGCTGCATACAGCAAGGAAAAGACGATGGTGATGCCAAGCGAACTATAAGAGAGCCTTATTAAAAATGCCTGCAATCCGGAAGCAAAACTTGTCCGGAAGGAAAGTACAATCAAGCAATAAATAGCAACTATGTACACAAGGACAGAAAGGAATTCTAATAATGGCCAAAATGTAATCCCAATGGCAACAAGCATCGGACCTGCTAAAATACTGCATACAATGAAGGGATACCATCTGGAATCGTGTAAACGCCCAAAAAACCCTAACGAGACCGGAAATAGAAAGGCTGAGTAATGAAAATGAATAGCTGTTAACCACGTGATTAGCGGACTAAAGCCAGTATCAATTCCCGCAACATACGCAAAGAACCATAGTCCCCCTACAAATAAATACATCATCCCAATATCAATGGATATTTCCGCCCAGTTCGTAAAACCGCGCTTAAAGAATCGCTTTAATCCGTAAAGTGCAACAAAAAACGTGAAAAGCAAATAGATGAAAGCAAGAACCATCTGCCCTGTAGTGGATGTGACCACTTGCAATAGAAGAATAGAGAACATGGCAATCCACGTGAAAATAATATGCTTTCTCTTTACGTTAATCAGTAACTGAAGCATAAGGGGAACAAAAATCAACTGTGCAGCTGTTAGCATTAACAAATAAGGTTCCGCTATCAATAGGCTACTTCCTAGAAAAAAGAACATCCCTGCAAGAGTAATGGGATTAAAGAGACTGCGCTGTAAATTCGCCTTCATAAGCCATCACCCTCCCTACAATGGGGTTTTGTATATTCACTTGAATCGTAAATACTTCCCTGTCCTCATCATAACCTTCCTCCACGGTCACCACTCCTTCTAAAAATCGAAGAATAGGAATCTCCAGTTTTCCTAATACGACGCGCTGAAGTCCGGAGAGAATTTGCATGTGCCCTTCAGGTGTCACCCGTAATGTTAAATCGGAATAAAATAAGCTCGGCTCCCCTAAATAATCCTTCACTACGCCCCGTTTTGGATCAATGGTCATGAACGCATTAAATTTCCGCGTCACCTTTTCAAAATTAAAAGACCGCTCCCAATATATTTCTGCCTCCCCATTTGGCAATGTTCGGCAAGTATTTTTTATCGTAAAAGGCACATTCTCTCCACTTTCGGGGAAAAGAAATTGCCAGCGCGTTGCTAGTGTTAAAAAAGGCTTTAGCCAGCTCGCACCTGCTTCAATCTTTGTCATCGTTCCAACCCCAGAGAACGGTTTATCAACAGAAAGGGAATACCGGGCTTGTAGCTTCGGGTGAAGTTTTTGAAAATCCTCCCCTAAGAGCTCTTGGTAGATTGTCACTGGGAATCCCCCTTTCTTTTGCGCTTGCAACTTGCTGCAGTTGGTACATCCTTCGCTAGTAAGAAACCAATGAGGGAAAGAACCCATAGACTTGCATTAAACGTGACAGGATTAAATGGATGCGTAGCGATTGTCGAACTAGCAATCAAGGCACTAACCATTAATACCGGAAAAGCAATTATCTGCAGAGCAAATAAATGTCTTTTTTTACGATAAAGAAGCCAAACCACTCCAAATAAAATCTCGAGGATTCCTATTATTCCTACAGCCTTTGTTGCAGCAGTTCCCTCTACGGACGTTAAACTTGCTAACATCGCCACTTCCTCAGGATGCTGAGCGATTATCTTCGGAACTAGCCCTTGGTACAACCAAACAAAGAAAAAGAGCATCGTCATGGCTACGGTACTAAAGAACCGCACATATTGTGTCCGCGGTGTCTCTCCTTTCTCCACCCAGCGCTTCAATACATCAAAGCTTAACGCAGTTCCCCAACCCATAACAGGACGGAAAAAGAAATCTAATAATCTCCCAAACCATCCATAACGTACATCATAGTCATATTGAGTTAAAAATGTAATTCCGTTAGTAGTCGGTATGTATCGCCAATAGCCCTTCCCTTCGCTTATTGGTGAAATCTTTTGATCAGTACCGAAGTGAAGAGAAGATGTTTTGGAGCCATCCTTCTTATCATGTGTGCCGATACTTTTCCCCCAACCAGCGACTTTCACCCCGCACCCTATATTCGTTTCATATAAAAAGGATTGCGGACTATCTTCTGTTTCCTTTGGTAAATACGTAATAGAAGAAAAACGCAAATCCCACTGTTCATGGAGCTTAGGATTCTGAGTTTTTTCCCATACATCGTCTATTGGAGCCTTAATTGGTATTTCTACATAAATCGGATTAGTTTTCTTCATCGTGTCACCTCTATTTTTGGCGGGTCGTGGGGACAGGCACGCCGGCCCATTTAACTAGTCACCTACCCTACCTCCGCTCTAATGCTATTGACCTCACTCATATACTTGAATCATCGATCAATACCAATTATTTCAAAAGAGAATGATTAACTCAATCTTTTTCTCAGGAATAAAAAAGACACTTACCCTATAAAAGATAAGCGCTGAAATAACGCCATCCTTATTTAAGGATGGCGTTCAATTGTGCAGTACTTTACCCCATTAATAATAAGGATACGGCTGGTATGGATACGGTGGGTATGGATAGTACGGATAGTACGGATATGGTCGCGGTGTTAATAATGCCCCTGCTGCCAATCCTGTTACAAATGGAAGACCAAAACCAAAGCCAAAGCCGGGACGGCCAAATCCTGGACGACCAAATCCTAGACCGGGACGGACACCAAAGCCTGAACCAAATCCCCCTAAACCAAAGCCTGGAATTCTTCGCTGATCCTGACGAAAATTATAGTTTATATTCACTTTTCGCTACACTCCTTAAAGTTCTTTCAAACCATCCTATTCATGAGACATGAGTCTATAAACTTGTACCCAGCAAAATGGGCGAGTCGAGGGGAGGAGGAGTCGAGGAGGCAAGCACTTCGGTCCATTGTAGCTTATTCAAACACTTACATATTCAGTAATTGAATAATTTGGATCATGGAAATCACTATAGGTATTAGGGACAGTATTTTAATCCAACTTTTTTTAGTAAAGTAGCCGATAACTAGCATCACAAGACCAATTATAAGAACCGCAACAATTGTTAAGAATGACATATCCATCCTCCTTATTATTTTTAGTGTAATTTTACACTAAAAATGTAGTATTTACCATTTATTTTTGAATGTTTTTTAACAAACGATTGTTAGAATATCATTATTTCTCCAAATTTTCATAAACAAAAAATGCCCAGAGATTTACACTCTGAGCGGGTTGAGGGGACAGCCACGTTAACCCATTGTCCCAATCACCTTATTTTTCTCGCCTTAGAATATGGCCAATAACTATACATATCAACATTAATCCAATAAATAGGCCCGTATTACTACTATCAATGTTTAAGAACGTAGGTCCAACATAATAATTTAGTATAAAAATGGTTATTGCCATATATAATAGGATTTTGTATATCATCCATACACCCTTCTTTGCTATTGAAAATAAATGATAACTTGAAAGACTGCAAACAAAATCACACTTTGAATAAACGTAATGAAAATGTCTTTTTTCCAAGTATTATTGTGAGGATAGCTGCTAGGAAACCTTTTAAAAGCAAGGAGTATGACCCACCAAACCAAAAATCCATAAATTAAAACATTAAAGTTTTCATAAAACAAACTGACTCCCCCTCTTCCGTGAAATTCCCTTAAGTTCACCTATATTTTAACATATAATTCCATAACAAAAGACCTATAACCTGTCAGAAATATTTTATTTTTCCATTTATTAAAACAAAAATATGGTACATTATGTTAAAAAGATTCAATCTTTTAAGATTGAATGGCCTGCACAACAGGTATTCCACAAACGACCTCTTGGTTAAAAAACTAAAAAACTTAGAAACTTAAAAATAAAGAAAGTAGGGTTACATATGGCTTATTGTAAAGTTCGGCAAGCAGAACTATTTTATGAAGATATAGGGGAAGGCACACCTATCATCATGATCCACGGTTACTCACCAGACCATCGTTTAATGAGTGGTTGCATGGAGCCGGTCTTTGAAAAAAGGAATGGATGGCGCCGCATATATATTGATCTTCCAGGAATGGGCCAATCAAGAAATTATCACGAGATTAGTAGCTCCGACGAAATGCTGAATGCTGTAGTGAATTTTATTCAAACTATTATTCCCGATCAAGATTATGTAGTAGTTGGTGAATCTTATGGTGGTTACATAGCTAGGGGCATCATTCATACACAAATTCAACGAATACTAGGTGCGGCTTTTATTTGCCCGGTTATAAAACCATATGCAAAAGATAGAACCGTTGGGCAGCATCAAATAGTAAAAACAGATAAAAAATTCATTGAAACACTAACACAAAGCGAGTTAGAGGACTTCAGAAGTAATAATGTTGTTCTTGATGAGTCGACTTGGTTAAGGTATAACCAAGAAATATTGAGTGGTGTCCAGATTGCAGATAAACGTTTTCTTGAAAAGGTCCATAAAAACTATGGATTTTCATTTGAGGTGGATCAATCTGACTTTATTAGGCCTAGCTTATTTCTATTGGGAAAACAGGATTCTATTGTCGGATATAAGGACGCGCTTGAATTACAAGAAAAATATCCACGCGGAACTTTTGTAGCATTGGATGGGGCCGGTCACAATCTTCAAATTGAACAACCACTAACTTTTAACGCCTTAGTACATGAATGGTTAGATCGATTGGCAGATTAATTTTTTCACTACAAATCTAATAGACTTATAAGGAGCGATCTCATGAAGTTTGTACACATATTCGGCCCGCAAGCGGTTGGCAAAATGACCGTGGGCCAGGAGTTAGCAAAAATAACGGATTTGAAACTATTTCATAACCATATGACAATTGACTTAGTTGGTCATTTTTTTGATTACAGCACCAAGGAAGCCAAGCGGTTAGTGAATCTGTTTCGGCAGGAAATATTCGAAGAGGTTTCTAAAAGTGATATGTATGGCATGATGTTTACCTATGTCTGGATGTTCGATATGGAGTCGGATTGGGAGTACGTGAGAAATCTATCCAAGCTGTTTGAGTCTAGAGGAGCTACTGTTTACTACGTAGAGTTGGAGGCGGATCTAGACGAGCGCCTGGAGCGAAACAAAACGCCAAACCGACTGGAACATAAGCCGAAAAAGCGAGACCTAGAGTGGTCGGAAAGAGATCTGATGGAGACGCTGGATAAGCATCGGTTGAATTCATTGGATGGGGAGATAACATTTGAGAACTATATTAAAATTGATAATACAGACTTGAGTGCGGGGGAAGTAGCTAGGGTGATTAGGGAGAGGTTTTCTTTTTAGGGGAATGGAGGCGAATTCCTCCACCAACAATTAATCCTATCAATATAATACAAAAATCTTAGTTCAACAAACGTTTGTTTAAATATCGATATTCAGTATAACTCCAAGTAACAAGGGGAATCAAATTGAGGTTTGTTGGTTGTTCCTGCATGTCCCTTACATATTAGTTACACTAAATTGCTCAAGTGACCTCTCCCATTATTTAAGTACTTATTTAATTTTGAAACATATCTAAGCTAACAACCGTAGATAGAGTTAGGTTAACTTTCACATATATACAAGGAAAGGAGATTAGTTGATATGGAAAATAGAAAATGCCTTAAATGTGGATGTACAGAATTTGCAGAAGGAACAGACTATATGCCTATTAGAACCAGCAAATTGGCAATAACAGGAGCAAATAAAATCTATACATTTTGTCTAAGCTGTGGAGAAGTAGATTCCATTCGAATCGAGAATACTACTATTTTTAAAAAAGGTTAAAGAGACTTACTCGAGAACTTGCCCACCAATAAACATCCCATCAAAAAAGATTGAGAGGTTACCTCCCAATCTTTCAAGTGGAATTACGTTTATTACATTCCCATTAACTTCGTTACAATCCAAGGAGCAGCGTATAATACCATGAATTGAATACCATAGTTAATTCCCCAACGGTGTAGGAGACCAGCTACTAGGCCAATTAGGAGTACACCAAAAATGTTGATTAATCCCGCATCCATGAATGCTAGCATAACAACTAAGCCTACAAATAATGCTAACATCGCTTCGTGTGGAACATATTTAAATACAAAAGCACAGATTTGTTGGGAGTATTTGATGGTAACATAGAAAGTAATAGCTAAGGCTACAAATGCTCCAATGATGGTTGCCACCACAATTTCTGATGTACTTAAAATATGATGAATATTGTTTTCAACAGTATATACAGGTGGAGCGTTAAAGAGCGCGTTTGCAGGACCAATGGCCATTGGTGACAATGGTACCCCAATTGCGATCAATGGAATTAGAACTCCTGCTATATATGCAGCGTTTGTTAATCCATCCATACTCGAGATTGCTCTGGAAGCTCGTTTAATTGGATCCTTAATTTTACTTGTTAATGTTTCTCCAATAAATATTGTCATCCCTACTGGGCTCATGAAGAAGGTAATAGATCCAAAAAAGGATGCAATGCTTGCTGAACCAATTTCTTTTTTATCCAATATTTTAAATGGATTTGGGAAGCCTTTCACTTTTTCGGTTTTCATCATTGTGATTTGTTTATTACCTAATGGCTGTAACTTCTCTCTAAAGCTTTTGTTCATTAATTGGAATAAACTATAAATTACAGGACCTATGGTAATTCCAAGGAAGAAGGATACAAAGACGTTTGTACCTTCAGGAACAGCGCCTATTCCCCAATAGAGGTGCCTTAAACCTTGTATTAACAATGCAAAAGGAACAATTAATGCTATAGCTAACCATTTATTCTTACTAATCAAGGCTAAGAAGATGGCTCCAGCAAAGAATAATAGGTTTGCATAATCTTTAATATAGTCACCAATCGGTATGATAGCGCTTGCAAAAAAGATGCTTAATGGTACAGCTACTAGTGTTCCGATTACAGAACCGGAAGCCATTTTTCTGATACTAACATCTGGCCTTCCATGTTGCTTTAACACCATTGCATGGTCGACCATCGGAGCTGACATTACGCCGCCAGGTATTCCAGCGACTGCAACAGGGATGGAGTCCGTTAATTTTTTGGCAACGATAGCAGACATAAAGAATGCTAATACAACCTCTGGCGGAAATCCGGTTAATACTAATACAAGTGTAACAGGGGCTAATACTGCCGTTTCATCGGTCCCTGGAGCGATACCAATCAATGTATAAAGGGATGCAGCGATGATAGCTGCAAGGATCATTTGTAAAATTAGTATTGGATCCATTATTCCTCCTCCCCACTATATGTTATGGTCCTTTTTGGCTTAATAATGATAGTAGAAATAATAAATCCGATTACTCCACCTACAAGACCGAAAACTAGTGGTTTAGGAGGTTCCGCCGGTGCAATTAAGTAGCCACCTAAAGTGGTGACCACACAAATGAAAATCGCTAGGAGCAAATCCTTTATATTGACATTATCTCCCCATATCTCAATCGTTTCTTTCTCTGTTTGTAATTCTGGAGATGTATTACTGCCTACTTCCGGTTTTAAGTTGGACATACGTTCACTCTCCTTATACTTTTTGCAAGTGTGATAAAACTTCTTTCGCAAAGTCTACCCTAACCTTACCAGCTTCAACGATTTTGCCTGCAACAATATCGATGTTTTCACCAGTTGCTCCAGCCATAACAGCGATGTTTTTTGCATGTAGTTTCATATGTCCTTTTTGCACTCCCTCTGTAGAGAGCGCTTTTAAGGCTGTAAGATTTTGAGCCAAACCAACCGACACAATAATTTCTGCTAATTGCCGAGCAGATTCTACGTTCATAATTTTTAAATTTGTTTTTGCTTTAGGGTGCAGTGCAGTCGTGCCTCCTATTATCCCAACAGCTAACGGCAATTCAAGTGTACCTACTAAATGACCGTCCTTATTTTTCTCCCAATGAGATAATGATGTATAATGGCCGTTTCTACTAGCGTAAACATGAGCCCCCGCTTCAATAGCCCGTGTATCATTACCAGTTGCTAATATGACAGCTGAGATTCCGTTCATGATACCCTTGTTATGGGTTGCCGCCCGGTATGGATCGATTGCTGCAAATTCATATGCAGAGACGATTCGATCGACCACTTGTTCTCCACCAATATCGTCTTTATGAATAACACAACGTGTTCGAGCTAACCGTTTGTCTGCAAAGTTGGAAATGATTCTTAAGTTAACATCACCACCCGTTATTTCTTCTATTAATGGGGAAACTTTTTCTGCCATTGTATTTGCAGCATTTGCTCCCATTGCATCTAGTGTATTTACAATCAAGTGAAGAACCAACATCGGTTTATTTTTCTGCCCAATAACACGGGCTTCAATATTTTTTGCTCCTCCACCCAAACTCACCAATATGGGATCTTGCTCATTTGCTAGCCGTAGAATCTCTTCTTTCTTTTCCAACACTTTAAACATTGCACCGTAAGGATCATGACAATCTAAAATTTGAATTTGAGAGAACATGATGGATTCATCCACCGTTGTTTGAAAACCTCCAAATCTTCTTGCCAACCTTGCACCATTGCTTGCTGCTGCAACTACAGAAGATTCCTCTACAGCCATCGGTACTACCGTTTCTCTCTCATTGATAATAAAGTTCATCGCTAACCCAATTGGAATTTCCATAACACCTATTGTGTTTTCAATTAGTAGTTCAGATAAATCCTTCCCCAATGCTCCATGATTTTCATACAAGCTTACGTCCTCTTGTGATAGTCCAACAAAGTTCTTTACCCAGTTTACTCTTTCCTCCATTGTGTACAAATGAAATTTCTCTACTCTTGATTTCATAAGCGCCTCCTTCCTATAATTTTCTTATTGCAAAAACCGTGCCAAGTTATAATCAGTAGGGATATTAGGTTATTGGTCACTTTTTTAAAAATATTCTGCTTATTTGTTCCAAAAAGATACAATGAAAACGCTTGATTGTATCATAACGATACAATCCATTTTAAAAAAATACATCTTAATCAATTTGGTATTCTTTTAATTTTTTATAAAATTTATTTCTACTCATACATAATAGCTTCATTGCTTCGGAACGATTGTATTTTGTAACAATTAGTGCTTCTTTTATTGCGCTTTTTTCAATTTGTGCGAAGTTTTTATACAAGTGTAAATGATCGATTCCATCATGTTCTCCTCTTGGGGAATCTTTGAAATAGGTTGGTAAATTAGCTAACGTAATTCTTCCACTTTTATCACTCATGACCACCGCGTGTTCTACCACATTCTTTAACTCCCTTACATTCCCCGGCCATTCATAGCTAATTAAAAGTCTGGTAACATCTGCATTGAATGATAATTGCTTGTTATATTTAAGCGACAATTCCTCTAAAAACTTAAGGGCTAGTGCCAATATATCTGTTTTCCTTTTTCGTAAAGGGGGTAGCTCAATCGGAAAGACAAATAATCGATAAAAAAGATCTTCACGAAATTCCTTCTTTTTCACCTTATCGTATAGGTTTACATTTGTTGCAGCAATGACACGCACATCGACATCAATGGAAGATTCTCCACCAACTCTCTCAATCTTTTTTTCTTGTAAAACGCGCAATAGCTTCGCCTGTAAACTAGGATTCATGTCACCAACTTCGTCCAGAAAGATGGTCCCCTTATTAGCTAATTCAAACTTCCCTAACTTTCCTCCACGTTTGGAACCAGTAAATGCTCCATCCGCATAGCCGAAAAACTCACTTTCAAGCAAAGACTCTGGTATTGCTGCACAGTTCACTTTAATCAAAGGTCTATTCCTTCGATTACTAGCCTCATGAATAGTATTTGCTACTACCTCTTTTCCTGTACCACTCTCACCAGTAACAAGAACTGTTGTATCTGTGCTTGCTACTTTTTTTATCTTCTCTTTCACCTGAATTATGGAAGGGTGCTCCCCAACCATTGAAGAGAATGCGGAGTCCGAATTTGTTTCTAACCTTTCTTTTAAGTACTCTGTATAGCCCTTTAAATGCTCAATTTCCTGTATTAAATTCCGCACTTCTGTCACATCACGGAACACACTGATAGCCCCAAACAAACTATTATCCTCGTTAAATACCGGCAATATATTAGCTACAACTCTCACACCCGTTTGACTAAAAGTAAACTCTACATTAATTAAAGGCTTCCCACTCCGAGTTACTTTGCTAACATTTGTCCCCGGTTGAATCTCATCTAAATATTTGCCGATTATTTTCTTATTTCTTATTCCTAATATTTGATAATACGATTCATTTACATACACCACTCTCGTAGAAGTATCTATTAAAATAACCCCTTCATGCATATGGTCTAAAACAGTTTTATAGATTAACTCTTTCTTGTCCGTTATCAATTCCAAGGGTATTCCCTCCTTCTTTTTACCTAAATAATAGCATAATTTCCCTTTGAATTTTCACGCTATATTCAAGAGTCTGGCCATTAATGGGTCGACTTAGCTGTCCCCACGATTCTTTTTTTGTAACTTTTCCTCCCGCGGTCCGTTGTAATAGTAAAGAGAAAGAAAGAGGTGGGTGAATGGAGCCATTTTCTAGGAAGCAGCAGATAAATAGTTGGTATGAAAAATACAGCAATGATATTTATAATTATGCTTTTTATATGATTGGGGAACGGGAGCAGGCGTTGGATATTCTGCAGGATACGTTTATTCGTGCTTATAACAACCTGGAAAGTTTTCAAGGTGGACGGGAGAAAAGTTGGTTGTTTCGGATTGCCAGGAACTTGACCATTGATTACATAAGGAAGAAAAAAACGCTAGTAAACTATTTGAGTTTCCTTCCTTTTGGCTTTTCGGATGAAAAGTCAGCAGAAGACATCGCAATATTGAATGAGTCTGAAAAACAACTATATCTGGCAATAAGTAAGATCAAGCCTTCATTCAGGGATGTCATTATTTTACGTAAAATAAAGGAGTTTTCGATTGGAGAGACTGCCGAAATTCTTGGATGCTCTGAGTCGAAGGTCAAGGTTGATTTATTTAGGGCCTTGAAAGTCTTGCGTAAAGAATTGGAGAAGGAGGGATTCAGATATGAAGCAATCTAATAACTTAGATGATGTTAACTTCCAATCCTTAAATCGAAAAATTGTGATGAGTGAGAAGGAACGAAGTAAAACTTTACAGCTAATAAATAATAAAATGGATGCGCCACAGGTCATAAAAAAAATTTCCACTCCACGGAAGTATTATTTTGCATTGGCTTCGGCAGCACTGATATTTATGCTTATTTTAATACCGACGATTCTAAATAATTTGGAGAAGCCAAGCAATATTGTTGTAGCAGAAGAAATTCCTCCTGAAAGGTTAGAGGAGATTCTTGCACCTTATGAATATGATGAAATTCTTCATACAGAAGAAGTAGATGCGGGGGTGGTTGTTTTTTTCACCCAGTACATTAAAAAAGACATTAGGATCGAAGTGCTAAATGCAACTTTCATCAAAAAAACTCAGTACGGTTGGGAAGAGTCCACGGAAGGCGCAGAGCATACTCTTTTAGATAAGGAGGATTTAAGTCATCAGCTAGTTACTACCTCTAGTGAAGAATCATCGCCGTTTCCTTTAGTGTTTGGGAAAGTCATTAACCGGGATATTTCAGAAGTACTTGTGAGGAAGGTTGAAAGTAAACAAGAATATACGGCAGAAAATATCATTTCAGATAGTGGAGAGAAATATTGGTTTGCTTTTGCGGATATAAATCCAGACGAAATGTTTGAAATACATGGGTTAACTAGGGATGGGCAAATTATCTATTCCATTGACACTCTTTATGCAAATGGCGATTCTCCAGTACTGGAAGAAGTAAATCCAAACGCAGCAAATTTCGAGCTGACTGCAGAGGAATTTGAAATTTATCAACTGCTAAAACTGGAATTCGACCCGCAACTACTATTAGGTCTCTCCCCTGTCAGCATTGCGAAACTATTTGTGCAAGCAACGCGCGATGAAGAATGGGAGTTGAAATACGAGCTTTATACGGACCGTGATGACGTGAGGAGAATCGAAAAAGAGGAATACTTTAGAGAAATGGTCTATCCTGACGCAGATATCTTTTTCGGCATACAAGATGGTACCTTTCATGACAACGGGGATGGTTATGGTTATATAAGTTACACTAACATCTATGGGCAAAAGTGGGGCTTTCAGATGATTAAGGAAAAAGACGGTAGCTGGGCGGTGGCGTTTTTGCCGCTTCAGTAGCGGGAAGGGCCGAGGGGACGGGCATGCCGACCCAATAGTGTGAGTGACTCCCTAGCCCACACGCACGCTTCATAGTGATTGTTCCTGAAAACCATATACGGAAAAAACACATGCTTTAAACAAAACATGTGTTTTTTCCGTATATTAGAGGGCTTATGTACCAGCGGCCTCTTCTGTATTATTTCGTTTGCCAAGGTCTAGAATGAAAAGCATTTCCGCTATTTCTTCCGGTGCAAGCGTTCCACCCAAAAGTTTATTTAAGAATTGAATGATGTGTTTTCTATTGTCTTTAACAAGGCGGTCCCCCGAATTCCTCTAGGTGGTTTTACACCCCCATACTTTCTTTCACATATCCATTGAGCAAATCCTGATTGATGAAGGGCAAAATTGGCATGATTTCGTTTAACCCTTTTTCCGAGATTGCCTTCAGTGCAAGGTCGTTTAATACTTGTTTATCCACAAAAGGACAAAGGGGGACAATCGATCGGATCCCTTCTTTTTCAAACCCTTGCTTGGCCAGCGAGGTTACCACTTCTTTTTTTAGAAATGGAGCGATAGCGCTTATTTCCTTCAAGCCCTGCTCTTCATATGCTTTTTCTGCAAAGATTGCCAGCCTGTCCTTACTGATAAATGGCGCAATTGGAGCGATGGATTTGATCCCGTGTTCGTTTAATGAACTTTCCGCGCATTGATCAATGATTTCACCACTGACAAAAGGAGCGATGCGCGCTAATGGTTTAACTCCTTCTTCTTCAAACTTTTTCCTAGCACATCCATCAAGCACTTCCTGACTGATGAATGGGGCAAAGGCTGCCAAATCTTGAATGGTCAGATTTTCTGGTAACCCTTTGAATATCTCATCCGCTTTCTCGGGATCGAGCAGCGGCGCAACATTGGAAAACTCCTCCACCGATGCTTTGAATTCTGTCTGTTCCCCTGCTACGATTTGTTGGATCAAGACACTTCCTTCTTCATGATTTAGTAGTTCATCAATACTTACCTCTAAAATGTTTGCTAATTCTGGTAGCTTTGCGATATCAGGCATCGTCTCGCCACGCTCCCAATTACTAACTGCCTGATAACTTACACCAAGCTGATCCGCCAAATTCATCTGTGTCAGCTTTTTCGCTTTGCGCCAATTTGCAATCTTTACCCCTATGTTTTTCATATTGAACACTTCCATCACCCCTTTGCTTTAGATAGGTTAATTGTAAGATTTTTCTTTCATTATGTATATCAAGTGATGCTTGAGTTGGTGGAAATAATTAGATAGAGATTCTCTGCAGCAAGAAAATCTCAATTTGCAAGGAAGAGTTGGGTATCCAAGAGGTTACCTCTTAATAAAAACCAGCGCAATAATAGCCTGTCCATTCATACATACGGAAAGCCAAGTCCATTAGCTCGGAACTTGGCTTTTATCATCCTGAGAGTATTATTTAAAAAATTTTTAACCTTTCCCCTTAACCCACAAATCCCTATACATCACCCTCCCTGTATTTTTAAGGGAGACACCTTGAATGGATGAGTTGTAGATATTCACTTGCTGAGCACGGTGGTAAAAAAGATGGATGAGCTTGCTCTCGATCACTTTCTTCTCCAGGTCAAGTAGAAGCTGAAGCTGCTCACTGCGATCTGGTGTCTTTTCCACCAATCTTATCGTCTCTTTTATTACCCTTTGGAGCCCACCATCTGCTAGATTGTAAATAAAGGCCTGTGACATTTGAAAAAACCTTACATAGGAGAGCACCTCATCCTCACTGAAGGCAATCCCTCCAATCACCATGTCGACACCTTCGAGAAAGTCATCTTTTGCAAGTTTTTCAATAGGAACAATTTCCGCCTTCACCTGGTATCCTGCTTCCTTAAGCATACTCGTCACCCATGTAAGCTCCCTCTCCACATTGGCTCCCTTTCTAATTTGCGTACCGCAAACAACTAGTGGTTTGTCCAAATGCGGATGCTTTTCTCCACTCTTACCACAAACTGCCGACCCATTTTTTTTCGGGAGAAAACTAGTAGCGGGAACATGATTATCCGTTCCAATACTTTCTATAAGCTCATGTGGGTTTAGCACTTCCATGATAGCCTCTCTCCACTTTTCATCTTGCATAGGTCCATTTCGTCTAAGGTTAAAAGAAAGATAGGTTGCTCCTTTTTCCAGTTTACGAATGCTCGTCTCAGATGCCTGGTCCCTTTTACTTAACCAGAAAGAAAGCTGCATTTGTTCTGGTGAAAGGTCAGGAAGATGAATTATCTCGACTTTATCTAAAAATGGCCGCCCTAGAAAATAGCTTTCATGAACATCCAGCACCATCATAGCTTCATCGTTTCTCACCAACTTAAATGGCCCTGTTCCAAGCGGCATTGTGCGAATATCTGTCTTTCCGTCCTTAGGAAGAATAGCTGCTCGAATACCACTCAAATAATTAAGAAATAAGTAGTTTTCGCATGTTAGATAAAACCGGACGGTATAGGAACCTGTCTTTTCCACTCTCACCACCAATGTTTTTATCCATTCCGATTCCTCTGAATTCATCTGTAACAATCTTTCAAATGTGAAAACCACATCCTCCGCATCGAGTTTTCTGCCATGATGAAAATAAACCCCTTTTCTTAAATAAAATGTCCAAACCAAACCTGACTCATCTACCTCCCATGCATGTGCAAGTCTCGGTTCAAACACATTTTCCATAGGTTTAAAGCTGACAAGCGTATCATAAATCTGATCGGCAATGTGGACATCATGCCGTGAGAGCAAACCATTTGGATCCAGGTTTTTCACAGCTTCATAGTAAGGATAGCGCAGAATATCTTTGTCCTCTTTCGTATCATTTACATAGCCCAGCTGCCCCTCCATCCAATGCAGGAACTCCTCTCTTTTCCCGTTCGAGATTTTACGAAGTGGTTCGAAGGATTGCTTGTATTTTTCTTCTCGAAAAAGCGTTTGTGCCTTCATCAACTCCAAATCTTCCAAGCTCAATAAAAGCCTTAAAATGGAGCGATTGCCCCGACCAGGCTTGACCTCCCATTCAATCCAACCTTGTTCCTTCAGTTCTTTAATAATCTGCTTTGTGTACCGTTTGGAGCAAAAAAGTGCCGTCGACAGCTTCTCGATTGTTGTTGGAATCGGTGTATCAACTAGGTTCAGCTCATCCAACAACCTATTATAATGCTCTAGTATTTTCACGTTCAGCCACTCTCCCCATAAAAGGTGCTCTATCTATTACCTAAATAGTACACTTTTTCCTCCCCTTTTTTCCAGATAAACTTAAAGATGTTGAAATACGGAAGGATGGGATCATCATGGGGGAAAGAAAGTTAGAGCCGGTACTTCAAGAGCCTGGCTTATGGAAAAACAAAAACTTTATGTTCTTATGGGTTGGAAAAGTTATATCAAACTTCGGTTTTCAGATTTACGCGATTGCCTTGCCGCTCTTAATCTATGAACTATCAAAATCTGCGCTTGCGATGAGTATGATGCGTGCGATAGATTTTTTTCCTAATATTTTTATAGGAATGCTGGCAGGAGTGATGGTAGATCGATTTAATCGAAAAAGTATCATGAAATACGCTGTCATTTTACAGATCATAGCCTTAACTGGAATTGTTTTATTGATTTTTTCTAATGAAATCGCTGTTTGGCACCTCTATATTTTAGGATTTATTTTATCCACTTCTGGTTACACCTTTGGAAACTCACAGCATTCGGCCATACCTCAGCTGGTTTCTAAACAGCAGTTGACTGCAGCGAATGCAAAATTAACCTTTGTGGACACCTTTGTTTCCTTGGTTGGACCAGGATTAGCTGGTATTATCATAGCTCTTTATTCTTTTGGATTCAGTTTTTCTTTATATCTAATCTGTCTTGTTGTAATGCTAGTATTCTTACTTTTCGTACAGGTACCTCCTGTTGAAAGGGAGAAAAAGAAGCAAGCATCCGTGTGGGCAGATATGAAGGAAGGGGTTCATGAACTGTTCGGCAATAAAACACTCCTCACGCCGACCATTGTGACGGTTTTTTCCAACCTTTCTGCCAGCCTCGTCATCGGGGTACTCATCTTTTATGCTGCAGATGTCCTTGAAGCATCAGAAAAAGAAATTGGATTCATGTTCAGCTTTGGGGCAGTGGGAGGATTAATCGGATCCCTTGTCATTACAAGACTTAGAAAAACAATGGGACGCGGAAAAATTTATGCATGGTGCTTGTTTATCGAAATCATCGGCCTGGCTGTTCTTATTTTCGCAAACACGTGGTGGTTGATTGGGTTGTCATTATTAATCCGCAGCTTTGCGGTCATCATGTCCAATGTAGTGTATTTTACAATACGCCAAGAATACACGCCCAATCATCTGTTGGGACGAGTAGCAGGTACCTCCTCCATGCTCATGAAACTGGCACTTCCATTGGGACTGTTCATAGCAGGATTGTGGGCTGAGTTTTTACCGATTCCTATTCTGTTTTTGATTTCTACTCTGATTACAGCTGTTCTATTTGTGGTGGTTAGGAGGAGTGAATTTTCGTTGGTAGAGTAGGGGACAGGCACGCCGACATAATTTATTAGCAGATGACAGTATTAAAGAAAAAAATCCGTACTAGGTGAGTACTATTCATTTAGATATCCACTCAAAAATTAAGCATTATCAAAGGACAGACATTCTATGGAATATACTAACCGTTCTATTTATTCACGCGCTACCTCTCACAAAGAAAGTCAGGGTTTTAAAAGGGTCAACGTGCAGGTCCGTTGCCCCTTTGTACAATCATGTATAAACTGTAGGGGAGTTTGTTCCTTTCCTATCCAGGTTCCCCTTCTACTAGGTAGCACCATAACCACCCACCAGCAATAATTCTCCCAATATAGCACGCAAAAATAGTCGAGAATTCACGAACACTTATAAATCCCTTTGCAACAATACAAACATTTGTATTCAACAAACGTTTGACTAAAAATAGCTATCTTGACATAGTTCCCCACTATGCCATCGTTATTTCTGCAGAATAAAAATTCAGTAAATTCTTAAACAAAAGAGTAAACAGACGCATTCGCATTGGCTAATAGCTGATCTGCTAGTACTTCTTTTGCATGTGTCATTTTTCTTCACTCCTTCCTCTTATGAATGATATTCGACCTTTTGCTTCCATATCCTTTTTGGTGTCGAAGGGACAGGTCCCTCGACCCTTTAATTAGTTTTTGATGAGAGATATTAAATCTATGTATTTTATCTATATTTTAACACTTAAGGGAAAATCCAACTGTTTTTTGCATGGAATATGTTACATTAGAATTACTACGTGATACAGGAGTTCTTACAACGGGTTAAAATAACTATATTATACGTCATGGAAATGGTGGAGGGGGATCAGTGATTACTAAAAAAGCACGAAGAAACATCTTCAAGAATATATTTCTTGACTATGAAAAAGAAGAGAATTGGGTTAACAATATGTGCAAACAAGGTTACGCACTTTGTGAAATTTCAAATGGTTATTATTATTTCGAAGCATGCGACCCAGGGGAATATACATATAGAATTGACTTTTTAAAGCAAGGCACAATCTCAGAAAAAAACACTTACTTGGATTCTATCAATGAGATGAAAGTTGACCATATTGCTTCCATAAACAGATGGCAGTATTTTAGAAGAAAAAGCATACTAGGTGAATTTCATATTCATTCAGATACCCAATCAAAGATAACGCATTATCAAAGGGTTAACTTCATATGGTATATACTCGCTATTATATTTATATTACCGGCATTTTTTCTAGTATCTGATTTAATTGTAAGTTTTTTTATTGAGATAGACATAGACCAATCGGGTGTATTTTTAAATGTTGCACTCTTACTCATTGGACTGTTTTTCCTCAAGCAAGCACTACCGCTTACAAAGAAAATTAGGAACTTAAAAAACGAGCAGTGAGGGTCGAGACAGGTAAACCCGTTTCTGTGTTCTACTCCCTGTACAAAAACGGGTCATAGTGCCTGTCCCTTCAACCTACGAATAGGATTATAACAGTTAATAGAGAAGAGCTGATCCATGTGATGACGAGTTTCTTCTCTATTTTTATCGATGAGTCCATCATCTTATGTACAATCGACAAAATAAAGAGATTGGTGAAGAACAAAAAGTAATAGACAACTATAAACATCAGCCATGCATGTTGACTGAGAATGCCTTGTAATGGTGTTGTGAAAAAAAACACAATAAACAACACAAAGGAAATCATTAGCCAAACTAGAAGGATAATGAACATTTTATCCCAAATAGGATGCTGCATGAATTGCTTTTTATTTTTGGCGTAGTTATAGAGCAATTGAGTACATGCAAACAAGATCAGTAAAATGGACACTAGGGTTACGAGTTGTTTTGGTAGTGTATGTTCCATAGTCAGATAAGGATTAACCATATTGAAATTTGCTATGAACGCAAACAAAACAAGAAATAGAATTACCAAGGACTGTTTCAGCCAATAGAATTTCATGAGTCTTTCACCAAGTACCATATTTTTTGCATATTATCGCCCCCTACTTTTACTTACGTATTTCTCATCAGAAAAGTTTCAGTGGGTCGAGGAGACAGGCACGCCGACCCATAAAATGCCAGGCCCTAAATAGGGACTTGGCTTAAAATTTCCAACAAGCTGAAAATTAAAAACAGTATTCCAAGTCCAGCGAATGATGCCCTCGAAGCACAACACACTTAACCACTTTAACGCACCAACGGGTCAAGGAACCTGTCCCCACAACCCCCTATGTAAAACCCTGAGATTGACCAACAATTAATTAAGTAAAGAAAGAGCCTCACACTCCGTAAATGCTTGCTTCTTGCAAGGATTTTTTTAAAAAGAACAAGCATTATGGTATGATATCTAGGTTGTTTCTCTACCATATAACAAATTTCCATTCAGCTTAGAAAAGAGGCTTTTATGCAATCTACAAAATTAACGAGGCAACATTGGTTGCTCATCTTAACACTTTCTTTATTAACATTTGTTCTTGGTACAAGCGAGTTTGTTATTGTTGGAATCTTGACGGATATTTCTTCAAGCCTTGATATGTCAAATGCAAAAGCAGGTACTCTTGTTTCTGCGTTTGCGATTACGTTTGCCATTGCCACACCGCTCGTGATGTCAGCAACAAGTCATTTTCCAAAGCGTAAATGGATGTTGTTTTTAATAGGGGCTTTCATTCTCTTCAATGCGTTGTGCGCCGTTTCATCATCCTACACGATGCTACTTTCTTTTCGGATTTTGACAGCCATTGTGACTGGGGTTCTGATCTCCCTAGCCATGATAGTGGCAAGTGAAACCATGCCGGCAGCAAAGCGCGGACTTGCCATCTCATTCGTGTTCGGTGGCTTTACCCTTGCGAACGTCATCGGGGTGCCGATTGGAACTGTCGTTTCATCCTGGTTCGGCTGGAACTCCACTTTTATGCTGACTACCATACTGGGAGTCTTGGCGTTCCTTGCATCCTATTTCGTGTTGCCAAGCAAGCTCAGCCAAGTTCGAAGCTCCATCCGGGATCAGTTCTCGTTGTTAACCAATCCGCGAATTCTAATCGCCTTTTTCATCCCTGCGCTCGGATTTGGGGCAACCTATGTCGTCTTTACGTACCTTGTTCCGATCCTGAAGGGAATGGGAGCACCAACCTATTCAATCAGTTTAATTCTTTTCGCATACGGATTCATCTCGATTTTCAGCAATATCTTGGCAGGTAAAATAGCCAGCCATAATCCAATTGGCCGTCTTCGATTTGTGTTTCTCGTCCAGGCTGTTGTACTGATAAGCTTATTTTGGACAACCAATCATTTTGGACTGGGACTAGTAAACATTGGATTGATGTCGTTAATGGCCATTCTTTTAACAACATCCACGCAGCTCTACCTGATAGACCTTGCTGGAATTTATCAGCCATCTGCAACGGGACTCGCCGCCTCCCTCATGCCTGTGGCAAGCAACGTCGGCATCGCTTTCGGGTCTGCTCTTGGTGGAGTCGTGTACCATCAAGTGGGCCTCAGTCATGTAACATGGATTGGTGGAATTGTGGCTGTATGTGCTAGTCTGCTTACGTTTCTAAGTTATTATTTGGATCGGAAAGAGGTGTCGAGGGGACAGGCACGCTGACCCAGTTTTCAATATTTAAGCGCGCACAAAAGCCGAGAATAGCAAGTATTCTCGGCTTTTTGTATTATTTTAGATGAGTGGGTCACGATGCCTGTCCCTAAAACCCACTCTCAAACTCATCCAGCAATGCCCGCACTTCATCTGTTGATTTCGTATTCATGAGTTGGTTCCTTAGTTCCCCAGCACCACGGAATCCTTTGACATATATTTTGAAAAAGCGGTGAAGCTTTGTGATGGAACGTGGTACTATTTCTGCATAATGATCTTGTAAATCCAACTGCAGTCTTAAGAGATCCAGATACTCCTTGCTGCTGTGCTCTTTTGGCTCTTTTTCAAAAGCGAAAGGATTCTTGAAGATACCCCGTCCAATCATCACACCGTCAATACCATATTTCTCAGCAAGTTCTAGCCCCTTCTGGCGGTCAGGAATATCGCCATTGATGGTCAGGAGTGTATCCGGCGCAATGCGGTCACGCAATTCTTTTATTTCCGGGATCAGCTCCCAATGCGCATCGACTTCGCTCATTTCTTTTCGAGTCCGTAAATGAATAGATAGGTTCGCAATATCCTGTTCTAGAATATGCTTCAACCACTCCTTCCACTCTTCTACTTTCGTAAAGCCAAGTCGTGTTTTAACGCTGACAGGCAGACCGCCCGCTTTTGCAGCTTGGATAAGTTCCGCCGCAACATCTGGACGTTGAATAAGGCCGCTCCCTTTCCCTCTCGTCGCAACATTCGGAACAGGACAACCCATATTAATATCGATACCTTTAAATCCCAACTCCGCCATGCCGATACTCATTTGACGGAAATACTCGGGATTATCGCCCCAAATATGTGCCACCATCGGCTGTTCATCTTCTGTAAAAAGCAAACGACCACGCACGCTGTCCCTGCCTTCAGGATGACAATAACTATCTGAATTTGTGAACTCTGTAAAGAACACATCCGGTCGCCCTGCCTTACTTACTACAGTACGAAAAACTACATCTGTCACATCTTCCATCGGCGCCAACACAAAAAACGGTCGCGGTAACTCACGCCAAAAATTATCTATCATTTCTAACTCAAATCCTCTCTTAATGAATACAACTTTTCATACCGGTTCAAAAAATTTACACTTATAACTTATATCATGCTTCCTGACTTATTTTCAAACACTAGTATCTGGAATAGTTTCTGACGCAACAAAAAAATACACTACAACGCAAGAGAAGTGCTGTAGTGTACCCAATTACGTTCAATTCTCGCAACGGCTCCGCAATGTCCAGAGTGTATGTGATACTGTTGTTTATTTATTTGAGGAATATCGGTCTTTTTCGTTTGTATTTATGTCCTGTATCCTCATACTTTTCTTTAATAAAAATCACTCCAATTAATCCAAGCATAGAGAAGATTACTGGAGTGAGGAAACCGTAGTAGTATCCATCACTAATGTTACCTAGAGTTGACTGAAAATGATCCAATATATATCCAATAATACTTGGCAGCAATACTGCACTTAGAAATCCACCCGTATTCGCAAACCCTACAACAATGCCCGTTTCTGTTATAGGAAAAGATTGACGTACGACTGCAAAGGTTAAGGAATTGGATCCAAATCCGAAGCCAATGATAAAGAAAAGTATAATTAGTAAGTAAAATGGTGGATGCTCTTTAAATAAAAGAAAGATGGACCAACACAATAAAACCGTAATATGAAAAACAACATATGGCCGTTTTATAGTTCCTAAACAACTTGAAACCCACCCAATTAGGGGTGCCCCAATAAGTGCTCCAATTAGACTAATCATAATAAGCTGACTTGCATCTAAGCGTGTCATTCCATACACATCCATCATGTAAGGCACTGCCCACGAACCGATAAATCCAATATACCCTCCGACAATCCCAAAGTGACAAAAGAATAATGCCCATGCCTGCCGATTCGAAAGTATTCTTCGTAGTAAAACCGCTGTTTTTTCCCGTTGTATTTTTGGGGCTACAAATAACGATTGCTTTGATTTTTTAACGAGAACATAATAAAGGAAAACACTTAGTAAACATAAGAGTATTCCAGCTGAAAAAAATGCTCCCCTCCAACCAAGTAAGGCAATCAATACTGAGAACGGAACAGTTGCCAAAAGGAAACCTAGGCTTCCTGTCATTCCAGCAAAACCAATTAATCGAGTAAATTCCTTTTTATTAAACCATTGGCTTAAAATTAACACCATATTTACCCAGATGGTCGCATCCCCTATTCCCGTTAGGATTCTAGCAAAAAACAGCACAAATTCATGTGTGCCAAAACTATATATGATGGTACCTATACCTGTAAGAGTCGCCCCTATAATAAGAAGAAAATTAGGACCATAACGATCAGCTAAAATACCCATTGGAATTTGCAAACTAGTGTACACAAAAAATTGGATACTAGTCACTAATCCCACCGTCGTTGCTGTTACACTAAAATCCTTCATCAATTGTTCGGTAATCAACCCCGGAGCGGTTCTTTGGCTCGACATAATTAAATATGTAAACAATACAGAAGTAAATATAACCCATCTAAATTTACTATTTTGTTTGTCCAATGATATCTACTCCTGTTAGCTTTTACCCTATATATATGGATATCTATTTCCACTATGTCAGTTATCGGGGCTTTCTGATCAACCTGGCATTATAGGTCAAGGCCACCTTCTGCATCCCTTTTGAAAAAATACTTATAAAAACACATAGTTCACCAAAATACTTATGCATGATTTGCCGCGCCATAATGAACACTAAAATTAAATTTATTAGGGAGGTGCGACATATGACTATTTTTGAAATGGTTCTAAGAACAACGGTTGGCTTCATTACCCTATACATATTATGTAGAATATTAAATAAGAAACTGATTGCACAAATGACTTTTTTTGATTTTGTAGCTGGAATTACGATAGGGTCGGTTGTGGCAAGTTCAATGCTTATGAAGGATATACCAGTATTAACAGGGATGGTCGGATTGGTCCTATTTGCTTTTTACACCTTTCTTTCTAGCATTGGAGCCATTAAAAGTTTATGGGGAAGAAAAATTCTAGAGGATGAACCGACTTATCTTATCAAAGACGGGCAAGTTCTTGAGGAAGGACTAAAAAAAGTTCGATTGACTATGGATGGACTTCTTACCAATCTAAGGAAAAAGGGATATTTCTATGTGGATCAAGTTGAGATCGCTATGATGGAAACAGATGGTAGTGTATCTGTATTGGCCAAACCACCTTTTCTAAGTGTTATGCAGAAGGACGTATTTAATATTCAAGCAAGTAGAGGATTAGCTCAGGCATTCATAATAGATGGAAAAGTATTACAAAAAAGTTTGAAATCACTAGGTAAAGACATGCATTGGGTGATTCAAACCTTGGAAAAGAACAATATTTCTAATGTGGAAGACGTATTTTTTGCCCAGATTGACCAATTAGGAAACATCTATATTGATAAGAGAGAGGATAATGTGAAATAAGATCTTAAAGATATTATTCTTGCTTCTTCGAGCTGGTATCTTTTACACATAAAAATCCCCACAAACATTTATGACAAAACGTTTGTGGGGAATATTTTTAGCTTAATTTATTTCTCTCATTCCTGAACTAGCATTACAACAGGCAAAATTGCAGAAGATCTTATTATGAAGGGCTATTATCAAGCCATTTATACAAAAGGAATTCGCAGTCCTGACTACAGTTTAAACTTATTCTTTTCCTTTTCCCTTCTTCTTTCCTTGCCCAAAGTTAATTGGTTCTTTATTCTCAGCTAGTACTACCCGGTTTAAATCCATCGTACGGATATGTGGTTCTTCACCATTATATAACTCAGAATGCTTATATAGCTGCCGAACAATCGAATCCAGAAACACAGCCTGAAGAGAATTTTCTAGTGAATCTCCTTCAGAATTATTAATCACTAGCTCCACCGTGTCCCATTCTACTAACTCTGCCCTTTTCAGTAGTACATCCCCTTGATCGTTCGGTTCGGTAAACCTGTAAAGGATGTCATTAAACGTTTGCTCTGACAAATAAATGTCTTCCCACTTGAAATCCTTGGAATCAAAATCCATCTCTTCTAATTCTTCAGCTGTAGTGAAATCTCCTCTATTAGCCATCTTTTTCGCTTGTACCTTATCAGCAGCATTTTGGGTTTCTTTACCCGCTTCATCTTTATTGCCTCCGCAAGCAGTAAGTAGTCCCAAAATAGTAAAGAATATCAGTGCTTTTTTTAGCAAAATGGTTTACCCCTTCCCGTATTTGTTCAGATAAGGGTTATTATTATCAATTTAAGCTTTATTATTCTTGAGGATATTCGAAGGTCATTAAGATACCTTAGCATAACGTAAAAACCCCATCCAACCCTATTAGATAATGGTTGGATGGAGTATTAGAAATTATCATTTTGATTTTAATTCCATCCTCGCCACAGCCTCACAATGTCCAGAGTGTATGTAGCAACACATGAGATAGTTGGTGAGTTAACAATTTCTCTTACTAATCTTGAACTTGGGATAGGAAAATAATTGTTCTATAAGAAGGTTAAGTTTGAAGCTATTTCCTTCATATGCGGTTGGTCTGTCCATAAGATGAAGTAATTGTAAGTTTCACCCTGGAATTTAATAGGAATTGGATACCTTACGATTAAAGCGGATTGATTCAACATTTCTGTTGGTTGGTCTACAGAGGGAAAAATGTAGCATGCTTCTTGATTTTGAATTCTTGCCTTTATTATTCTTGGCAAGGATCCATAGGGCATTAATGGATGGAAAGCTTCCCCATGGCACACTTCATCCAAGTTTTCACCAGCTGAAATAGCTGATATTTGAAAAAAACCGTCCGCACCTTCGTATCTTTCCTCGTTCACTTTTCGCCAGTTTGATGGATATTGGAAACTAACCTTGTAGGTAGTGTTCGTATATGTGTTTTGGGTTACATCCATTATGGCAGTGGGAGACCATTGAAGTGACTGAATGTTAACTCCTTCAATTAGTCGAATTGGAACGGGCCGATGGAGGTCGATAGTCCACATTTCATGGGCGAATTCCTGTTCCCTGCACCCACTAAGATATGCAATATTTGTTCCGTCCGTAGACCACGTGACAGGTGATGCAAAACAATTAGATATAGCCCAAATTCGATCCTCTTCCCCTCGCCTCCCCACCGTTCGAACTTGCGAAAAATACCCTCTATCTTCAAAGGCGGTAGCGCTATAGGCAATTTTTAAAGAATCGGGAGACCATTTCGGATAATAATTTTTTGCAAGCGGTCCTCCTTTTACTTCGAACACATTCCCTGTTGAGAGCTCAATGGTGTGAATGATGGAGATACTGACACCTGGTGTTGTATATAGTACAAAGCTTCCGTCGGGTGATAGCTGGGGATTATTAAGCCGTCCTTCTGTGTTACTTGTAATTTGCTGTTTCCCTGTCCCGTCGGTTTGATTTCGGTAAAGCTGACTAATTCCTGTTTCATCCGGTGCCTGAAAAAGCAGTTCCATACCATTCGGAAACCATTGAACATCTGTTGAATTAGGTTGTTGAATGCTTTGCACGTGATGAGACAGTACGTCGTACAAGATAATGTGACCTTGTTTTGTATAAGCAATTTGGGTGCTGTCAGGTGACCAATCCAATTTGAACTCAACCTCTTCTTCCATCTGGTCGATTTGAGCAATGGAACCTGTTGCAACCTCAATAACATTTATTATTCTGTTCTTTCCTACAAACGCAATTCTCCTACTATTCGGTGACCATTCAGGTCTTGAGAAGGAATCACCTAATCCACTGGTGAGCTGCAAGTTCTCTCCCGTCAGGGGATTATATAACCAAATATCATAATGCCCTCCCCGATCAGAGGTATAGGCAATCCGTCCTTGGTCACCAGGAGGGGCGTATGGAATCATTAACTTCATACCGGGAAATAGGTGGGAGGATGGAAGTTGGTTTACATTCCGAATAAGCTCATAATTCGGCTCCCCGTTTGTTAGTACATTAAACCTCCCTGCAAGCTGATACAGTGTATCCCCTGGTTGTACGATGTAATAAGGAACACCTGGTGGAACCTTTAAGAATTGACCGATCTGAATGACATAAGGTGGTCGAAGTTGATTTGCCTCCACTATCACTGAAGATGGCACTTTATATAATTGTGAAATTCGATACACGGAATCTCCTTGTCTAACACGCACTTTGTCAACCCCAGGAGGAACGGAGAGCTGTTGACCTATATGAATAGTGTAAGGAGGATTCAAATTATTTGCAGAAATAAGTGAATCTGTCGGAATTCCCCATCTCCTGGAAATCTCGTATAACGTATCACCTGATCGTACTGTGTAAAAAGTCTGCATGATATTCACTTCCCATTAGGTAAATTTTCCATGAGTTAAGTTGAAATATAAAATGGGTACACTCTCTCTGCCCATATACTATTCGATAAGAAGTGCAAGGTTCAACAAAACCGAGGAAAAATCAATTCTGTTTCGAGGGACATTGAAAATGTTTCCTCTTTTGAAAACCATTATGGGGGAGCATCGGGGACGGTTCCCGATGCTTCTTCACAACATTAATGGAAACAAGGGACCTGTCCCCTAAAGCAAAAACCCCATCAAACTCTTCTACATAAAGGTTTGATGGGGTTCTAGATATTATAAAGTGGGATTTAATTCAATCCTAGCAACAGCCTCACAATGGACGGTGTGTGGGAACATATCCACTGGCTGCACTTCGACCGTCTTATATCCTCCATCCTCCAACACTCGCAGATCTCTCGCAAGTGTCGCCGGGTTACAGGATACATAGACAACCTTCTTCGGTTTCATTTCCAAGATTGTTTTAAGCAACGCTTCATCACAGCCTTTACGCGGTGGATCCACCACAAGCACATCTGCTGTAATGCCTTCTTTATACCATTTAGGGATGACGACTTCCGCTTCGCCCACTCCGAATTCTGCATTTGTTATCCCGTTCAGTTCAGAGTTTCGCTTTGCATCTTCAATCGCTTCTGGCACTATTTCTACTCCGTACACTTTTTTCGCCTTTTGTGCCAGGAACAAGGAGATAGTTCCGATTCCGCAGTAAGCGTCAATAACGGTTTCTTCTCCGGTCAGTTCGGCGTACTCAAGTGCTTTATCATATAGAACCTTCGTCTGCTCAGGGTTGACCTGATAGAAGGATCTGGCGGAAATTGCAAACTTGATGTCGCCGATGAAGTCGTAAATGTACTCGTTGCCCCAAAGCACGTGCGTTTCATCTCCGAAAATCACATTTGTTTTCTTAGTGTTCACGTTTTGCACAACGGATTTCACTTCCGGCAGGGCGGCTGCAATCTCTTCCACAATTGCCTTGCGATTCGGGACATCTGGTGTTCGAGTGATGAGCACGACCATGATTTCGCCGGTGACTAGACCGTATCGGGCCATGACATGACGAAGCACACCTTTATGTGTTTTTTCGTTATAAGCACGCACGCCATGCTTGTCGCAAATTTCTCGGACCGTTTGGACCACACGATCGTTTATTTCTTGCTGAATCAGGCATTCCTTCATGTCGATAATTTCGTGACTGCGCTGTTGGTAGAACCCTGCAATCAGTCCGCCTTCGCGCTCACCGATTGGAACCTGGGCTTTATTGCGGTAACGCCATGGGTTGTGGTCCATTCCGAGTACCGGATGAACCGGAACGTCCTTTAGGTGTCCGATGCGTTCGAGGACATCCTTGACCTGCTTTTGCTTCGCAACAAGTTGACCTTCATAGCTCAAATGCTGAAGCTGGCAGCCTCCGCATTGCTTGTAGATTGGGCATGGAGCATCGACACGATAAGGGCTTGTCTTGTAAGTTTCCTCAAGCCTGCCAAATGCATAGCCTTTTTTCACCTTAATGATTTTGACTTTGATCTCTTCATCTGGCAGGGCGTTTTGGACGAAGACCGGAAAGCCATCTATTTTTGCTACACCGGCGCCGTCATGGGTTAAGTCCTGGACGGTGACATCGTAGTATTCGTTTTTTTGTACGGGTAAGTCTGTCATGTATTTTCTCTTCCTTCACGTTAAAATCGCTGTTCCGATTGTACCATATGGGGGATGGGCTTGCCAGTTGAGGTTGTGGCTTACTTACTTGCTTGTATATTTCACTATGCTTTCATACTGTTCTACCTTTCAACCTTCACCTTCTACCTTTTTACGGTCAGCTTCTACATTTCCCGAGTTTACTTCTACATTTCCCAGACATTCTTCTACCTTTCAACACCAACGTTCTACAATTTCTAAGAAAAACCGGGCAAAAACCGCCGGTCCTTAAAGCAAAAAATTTTAGTTGATTGGTTAATCGCCTCTGTTCCTTTCCGCAAATAGCTTCGCTTATCTAAGGGCGACCTTGAGCCTCCTCACAACGCTTGAGGGGTCTCAAGATTGTCGCTTCTCCCCCGTAGGACAAGGAAGGCTACGGCAGCGATACATCGCACGCAGAAAATGCTCGCATTTTCAAGGAGGCTACGCTATTTGCTCCAATACACAGCTAGAAACCAATCACCTCATTTATATAGTTTTTAGTTTTCCTTTCGGTGAATGAAATTAACTTGTTGATTGCAGTGGAAGGCGCGAAGTCCCGCGGGAGGAAGGGACTGGTAAGACCCCGCAACGGAATGAGGAGGCTTACGGACCGCCCGCTGGAAAACGAAGCGCCTGGAACGGAAATCAACAGAATTATATACTTATCTTTTTAAAAAAGAGGTTTCTACCGCTCCGCTTAATCGATAGAAACCTCCCTAAATGAATCACATTATAATGCTAAGGCATTGAACTAGTAATAAACTCAATCACCAATGCGAAAACTCCCAATAATATAGTCATAAAAGTTGTTGCCGAGACTATCTTTTTGCTTAGGTTAAACTTAGGGTCAGAGGTGATTGAATTTCGGTTTACTATAAAAATAACAATTCCTATAATAATAGACCCTGTCCAACTAATCAGACCAACTTCTGTCACTAACTTCTCCCAATCGAAAATCCAAAAGTATGCTATTAAAAGATGTATAACAACCAACGGTATTGTAATAATCCTCGTAATGCTTTCCACTTTAACTACTCCTCCTCGAGTCTATACTCCAAAATGTCTCCTGGTTGGCAGTCGAGAGCTTTGCAGACGGCCTCGAGGGTGGAGAAGCGGATGGCTTTGGCTTTGCCATTCTTGAGGATGGAGAGGTTTGCCATTGTTATTCCGACTCTTTCGGAGAGTTCGGTGACGCTCATTTTTCTTTTTGCCAACATGACATCAATATTTATGATTATGGCCACTGTTTTCACCTCACACTGTTAAGTCATTTTCAGATTTTATGTCAATGGCTACCTGTAAAAGCTTCTGAAGGACCGCGCTGAATACGGCAATTACGATAGAGGCAAAGATAGGAACCATTCCAATAATTAACGCCCCTGGCGCATCATCTTTGTCTGCTAAAAGAAATATAAAAGGCATGATTACTACATACACGCAACTGATTGCAATCGCACATAATTTAATTTTCTTTAAAGCTTCTACGGAAAATTGCGAGAACGCCTCATTCTTATCAATATATCCTAAAAGCTTTAACGCCTGATACAATGCAAAATAAAACGGAATGGTGGTCAAAAACATCCCGGTTACAATAGGATAGAGGATATAAACGTAATCAGTACTTACCGGGTTTTTCATCAACGAAAACAACCCAACTATACATAAAGTAAAAACCGGTGTCCCAATAAGAAATACCGCTATTTTCAAAAAGAGTGTAGAACCTTGTTTCATAAAAGCACCTCGCTTCATCGTGATAATTTGAATTTACCATTTAATTTATTGTTTTTCAATAAATATATATTATTTATTAATGTGCACAAAATCTTAATGAAAGGTTGTTTTCGCATACTTTGTTGCTTTTTCGCATTTATAAACTAACCGTTATATTCCTTGCTGTCGTGCTCTTTTCCTTGCTATACAAGGTAACTCGCATGCCATTTTAGCATTCCTAAGCTGTGAAAAATCCAAAGGCCGATTTTTCTTCGTGAAAAATCCAAAGGCCGATTTTTCTTCGTAAAAAGTCCAATTGCCGACTTTTTACTCAGTGATAGCAACAATCTTTGAGAAAAGAGCCTAACAAAAAGAAAAAGCTTCCTTCTGGTAAGAAGAAAAGCTTTTCCTTTAAGTATTGTACAGATTCCTTCTTTTTGAACGAGAAACACACTTCCACGCTTCCTATTTCCAAACAGCCAGGTACTTTTTCTTGTATTTTTGGTCATCAACTGTGTCAATTAGGTCTAGAGCAGTTTGTTTTATTGCTTCGTCTTGGAAGTGGTCGTGTAAGTCTTTCATGTTTTGGATAATGTCATGACGAATTAGGGTATAGTTCTTTTCTTCCGTTCCATTTTTGAAACGATCGCTCATGTATTCCATAACCATTTCCTTTTGCGGTGTCCCTGCAAGCCCAACTTTCCATATCGATTGAAGACTATGCCTAGCTGTAACAAATTTTACATCTTTTGTGACTTCCCATAACTTAGGAAAATCTTTCATCATTCTCATCTCTGGATCGCTTTTTGCTAGATTCGCTAAATATTGTGCTACCCGAGAGCGCTGATGGTTATCTTTATGCGTTAAATCCGCTAAGAGTTGATCCCAAACTTCATAAGTCCAATCCACTTTTTCTTCTGTGGCATTCAAGATATACTGATAAGCTTCATAACGCTCTTCTTTATCGCCGAACTTTGATTTTTCAAATTGCGATTTCATTATACTATCCATTTTCCCACCACCTACATTACTGTTGTGCGATTTGAATAAGGTTGCCGCAAGTATCGTCAAATACTGCGATGGTGACTCCACCCATTTCTGTAGGCTCCATCGTGAACGTTACTCCTTTTTTAACCAATCGCTCGTATTCCTTGTGAATGTCTGCAACACCAAACATGGTTGCAGGAATACCTTCTGAGAAAATCTTCTTTTGATATTCTTTTGCTGCGGGGTGGACATTTGGTTCTAGTAAAAGTTCTGTACCGTCTTTTTCTTCTGCAGATACAAGGGCAATCCACCTATGCTCACCGACCGGAATGTCATGTTTTTTCACAAAATCCAGTTTTTCTGTATAGAACTCCAATGCCTTGTCCTGATCTTGAACAAATAAACTTGTAACAATGATTTTCATCATGTATGTTCCTCCTTTGATAAGTAACTCGGCCTTACTCAATCCATCCTTTCAGTAAGTTTTTTAGTGGTTCGTTGTTGAAAATGATCACTCGATATTTACCTTTTCTTTCCGACTTTACAAGTCCAGCAGCTTCTAATACTGCAAGGTGTTTCGCTATCGCTTGCCGTGAGATGGATAGTTCATGCTTCATAATGAGACGTACAGTGAGTTCATACAACGTTTGCTCATTTCGTTCAGTTAGTTCATCTAAAATATGCCGTCTGGTCGAATCGCTGAGCGCTTTGAAAATTACATCTTTGTTCATATTTTAATTATATGCAACTAAAAGGTTGCGTGTCAAACTGAGGAGGGCGTCGGGGGGACAGGTACCTTGACCCATTTCTACACAAAAAAAAGACAAGCATCCTACTCACTTGCCTCCTCCATACAAGTATGTAATTTCATTCGTTCATTTCACTTTCGCAAACACACAAGTATCCCGCAGATTCCCATTCACTTCGCGTTCACTATTTTTGAGAATTCCCTCCAGCGTATATCCGGCTCTCTCTGCAACCGCACGACTCTTCACGTTATTAGAATCGCAACGAATCTCGACACGCTTTGCCTTCAGTTGTTCAAAGGCGAACTGGGTAATGCCTTCCACCGCTTCGGTGATGTAGCCCTTGCCGCTGAACCGAGAATCGATCCAATAACCGACTTCAAATTTCGGAATGGACCAGTCGATACGATGCAAGCCTGACGAAGCTACGAACTCACCGGTTTCTTTTAAGAAAACCAAAAGCCTTAAATCCTTTCGCTGCAAAAATTCTGAATGGCTTTCCCTTATATTCGCTTCCACATCTTCCACTGTCTGGTCTTGTTGCGCAAAAATCATCCATGGCTTCAGCTCAGAAAGAGAATGGATGATGGCTTCATGTACCACCGGACCATCTCCTGGCAAAGGCATTCTGATCAAGAGTCTATCTGTGGTGAACTCTGATGGAAAATCTTTTAAGATTGGTTTTGGGTTGGTCATCCTTTACAATCTCCTCTACTGTTATGCAAACTGGATCAAGGGGACAGGCACCATGACCCACTTGTAAAATTGTGCTTTTGCGGATCCCCTACCAAACTCCTTAAAAAATTGTAGAGATTCTTAACTTCTTATTTTTTATTAGGTCTCCCAAACTGTCACGGTTTATTTTAAACGATCCCAATAATGTGCCACCGTCTCCTACACTATAATCCGATAATTGTGTTTGTCCCCTCCACAAAGCTCTTCCTTTTTTAGCATTATCGATAAAATACAATTGATCCTTGTATATAAATTCAATTTCCCGTCCTTGCTCTAAATAATATACAAATTGGTCATAGCTGATGGTGTCTCCTTCTGGCACATTGGCATATTCCTTGTCGTTATTCATTAATCCACCTACCTTGACCTCCATTACTCTTTCCAATCTTGAGGAACCTGCACAATCACATACTTCCCTGTCCACATTTGTGTGGTTACAATTAAATCCGCGTCCTCTTTTTCAAAAAAGTAACCACTACCATCTTGAGTCTGAAACTCCCAGCCATGTTCTTTCATTAGCAGTTTTATGTTTTCATCGTCTTGTCCATGCTCATCCCGAGTAATAAACCACTCATAGCCATCCTCGTTTGCAATTTTCACGATGGGTTCTGAAGAGTTATTGATAGACTGCAAGACTTCTTTTTTACTTACGGATTCTATCGGCAGGGATGCGTAGTAAAACCTGCTATTGTATGCTACTATTCCTAGGATGACTGCAATAAGGCTGATGATGGCGATTCGTTTGATCATGGTTCCCCTCCCCAATTTACAAACACCTATTATTCTTTCTTAAAGCCCCTTCTAAATTCCATACCTATAGTAATCCTGAGAATGATAACTCCTAAATCCACAAGATTCATAGAGTTTTAGCGCATGGGCATTCTTCGCTTCTACCTCTAAAAAGACAGGCAGTCCTTTTTCACTTTCCATTTTCACCACTTTAGATAAGGCTTTCCTGCCAATTCCTTTGCCTTGGAGTTCTGGAAACACAGCGAATCCATATATCCAGGCTTCTCCGTTCGTTTCGGAGACGCGGATTTTTCCAGCAGTTCGATCTTGCGCTTCGATGATGAACATGTCTTCGCTGTTGAGTTCCTTCATTCGCTTGTTAAAGGCTCGCGCTTCTTGTTCTGTAAAATCAAAGCAGGCTACTTCCAATTGAATTTCCGCTTCAAAATCTTCTTGTGACGTTGATGGCCTTATGATTACAGCCGGATCATCATATAACTCACCTGTTTCCCATTTCATTTGATACTCCGCTATATAAAAGGTACAAGGAATGCGGTCTAGAAATTTCTTCGCGCTTTGAGAGGAGCTCGGCGCATTCAACAAGATAGTCGTTATCTCTCGCTTCTTCGTCTCTGCTACCGCTTCAGCAAACAATTTTGTGAAAAACCCTTTTCTTCGGTAGTCTGGGTGTACCATACCAGTCATCTCAATTTTATTACCGAATCCGTAGCAGCCAAGGAAACCTACCAGACGTTCATCTTCATAATGGAAGAAGTCTTCTTTGCTGTTGTCATCCCGAGTTTGGAGCATATCTTCATTCAGTTTCAGCTCGAAGCCCCCTTCTTTTTCACAGGCAATTTGGAGTTGTTTGATTTGTTGTAGTTGTTCGTTTGTTAGCATGGTTTACACCTCTTTTTTGGGTTGTAGGGACAGGCACCGTGACCAATTAACCGTCCTTTACTCTAGCTAAACTTTAATTTGAGTTCTCCCTATGATTCCTTTCACTGTTTATTAAGACACCTTACTTTATGAAAGCTAGGCCTTCCCCTTACATTCCGGGCCAATGGACCTTTCTCTGTGACTTTTCTCCAATTCATTTAAAAAGTCTAGATTTAGGAGTTTACTACAATTTTCTATTCTTACTTCTTCAAGGCTTTGTGCTTGTTTTAATTCATTTAAGTCTAATTCATTTCTAATATAATTTAGTTCTACTCTTTTCAGATTTAATAAAGACGAACAGCCTTGGAAGGATGAAATATTTGATTGAGTAAGTGTTAAGGACGTTAAATGCCTTAACCCTTCTATTTCCTGTAAGTTTTTGTTTTTGGGCTTATATTTTAACAGGGTGAGTACTCGTAAATTTGAGCAGGATGTTAACCCTTTTACATTTTTGTTCCATTCTAAATCCAACTCTACTAGTTCAGGCAGTTTGTTTAAATCTAGGGATACTCCAGGAATATGAATTCCCAGTTCTTTTAGTGATTTCATATGATACAAACCTTCGATATTTTTGATATAAATGCTCGAAATATTAATGTCTTCTACCTCTGGGCACTCCTCTAGAAAATCCACATGTTCTTTCCGATAATAGAGTTCGTTTATTTGAATTTTTTTTACATTGTTTGAACGAATATATTTGATATAGTCATGTAGATTTTTCTCTTCAATGACAATTCTATCACCATGAATTTTCCGAACACGCTTCAGAGTCATAATCTTACGGAACCTCCTTGGGTTGTAGGGACAGGCACCAAGACCCACTTCTACTCTACCTAAACATTAATCTGAGTTCTCCCTTTAAACCAATTCACTATTTATTAAATCGCCTTACTATATGAAAGCTAGACCTTACCTACATTCCGGGTCAATGGACCTGTCCCCACGACTCCTTTCAACTCTCCCTGATCCATCAGGCGCAGGAGAACAGTACCTTTTCTTAATATTTACAATATTTTAACTTATTATGACTCTTTTATATATTATCATTTCAAGTAGATACATAGTCTACAAAAATTCTTTCCCTATTTAAAACTATTAAAGTCTCGTCCATAAACGAGATTTTGATATAAAAAATTAATAGTAGGAGGCATATCTATGCTGAAGAAATCCATGTTGGTTATTTTTGCATTCATCCTGTCGTTCTCTGCTTTGCAACTTGACCCCCAAACGGTCTCGGCACTTCCCCCTGGAACACCATCCAAGTCTGAAGCTCAATCGCAATTGAATTCATTGACTGTGAAATCCGAAGACCCCATGACCGGCTATTCGCGGGATCTATTCCCACATTGGAGCGGCCAAGGTAGTGGCTGTGACACTCGCCAAATCGTCCTGCAACGTGATGCCGACTATTACAGCGGCAATTGCCCTGTCACTTCTGGAAAATGGTATAGTTACTTTGATGGAGTTATTGTGTACTCGCCATCCGAGATTGATGTTGATCACATTGTTCCTTTGGCCGAGGCTTGGCGTTCCGGCGCAAGCAGTTGGACGACCGAACAGCGTCGCAATTTCGCGAACGATCTCAATGGTCCACAATTGATTGCGGTAACAGCAAGCGTCAATCGTTCTAAAGGTGACCAAGATCCTTCCACATGGCAGCCACCTCGCACCGGAGCTCGCTGCGCATATGCGAAATGGTGGATTAACACGAAACACCGTTGGAACCTTCACCTTCAGTCTTCAGAAAAATCTTCTTTGCAAACAATGCTTAACGGCTGCGTTTACTAAATCTATGTGTGACTGCAAGTACAGTAGCTTGCAGTCATGCTTTTAATACAAGGCTGTTTTCGTAAACTTTGTTGCTATTTCGTATTTTTACAACGACCGTAATAATTGTTGCTGTCGTGCTCTTTTCCTGGTTATTCGGAGAGATTGCATGATATTTTGAAAGTAGATACACTGTGAAAAATCCAAAGGCCGATTTTTCTTGGTAAAAAGTCCAATTCCCGACTTTTTACAAGCGAATAGCAACAATCTAAAATGGAGAGGAGTCTTACATATGGAAAAGAAATCATCAATTTTCACTGCATCTCATGGAGTCATGACAGCCGAGGTTGGTGTCATCACTGGCGAACTTGAACTGCGTACCACCTGCGATGATGATGGTGTTCTCTCACTTGAGATTACATACGTCGGTGCCGCGGAATGGTACACGTTGCCTGGCGATGACTATCAACTGCATGATTCGCGAGATCACGAGGTAGTTCATCGGATGCTTGTTAAGGTTTTAGAACGACCTTGAAGAGAGTGGGTCGAAGGAAACAGACTCCTCGGCCCTTTTTAAACCAGGGACGGTTCTTCCGCTTCCACGCTACCTATAAATCAAAGAGAGTCCAAGTAATTTTATATGTACTTAACTTCCTCTTCCCCACAACCTTTCCATCTTTACTTCATTGTGTTCCTTCCTCAACTGAAACACATCAGGATTGCTGAGATTCCTCCAGTGATTAAACCCAAATCTGTCATTATAGTTCTTCAGCAACAGCGACATGATATTTCCGTGTGTAATGATTAAAGTGTTTTCCGTTTCACTTTTAAAAGCTTCTTCAACCACCTCGACAATCCGGTCCATCGCCTCTTTACTAGACTCTCCACCTTCATATTTCAACTCCAAGTCATCGAAGGTTGCTTCCAGTTTTTCAAGCCAGTCGGGTAAATTCCCTGAGCTAAGTGTGCGTTCAGCTAAGCGGTCATCAATTTCTATCTTTATGTTCATTTCCTTACTCAATGGTTCAACAGATTGGATAGCACGTAAAAAGGGGCTTGATAGGATCCGGTCTATTGGTGTGTTGGAGAAGAATCAGGCTAACTCTTGTGCTTGTTTAAATCCTCTTGCTGTAAGCTGTGATTCCGATGGTTGTCCTTGTGCTTCGCAATGCCTGACAATGTAAATGTTTTTTGACATGGATAGATCCCCTTTCGCTTTTCTACTAATTTAGTACGAATAGAATGGAAAATTGTTTCATTTTTCTTTGCGAAAAAGTGCGAGAAGGGACGGTTCTTGCGCTTCCATGTTACATAAGAAGCAAAAGAACCGTCCCTCTAATTAATATCTCTTACGTTCCAAACGATCTCCCCGTTTTCGTCCCAATCACTATGGTGTCGCTTGAATCCTATTTTCTCTAGAACTCGAAAAGATGGAAGGTTCCAGGTACGAACAGTAGACCAAATTTTTCGCCTCCCAGTGGCAACTGCAGCTTCCATAACTGCTGATGCGGCTTCCGTTGCGTAACCTTGGCCGTGCACCCTTTTAAATAACTCATAGGCAATCTCGGGTTCTGCTAAGGTGGAACGGCCGATAATCAAACCACAATACCCAATGACATCTCCTTCATCCCGACGACAGACAGCTAGTAGACTAATCCCGCTTTCCTTAGCTCTTTCACGAAAACGGATAATTTTATCCCTTGCAGCCTCGAGAGTTGGTTTGTCCACGCCCCGTTCCCCAACAAGCTCCCGGTACCAGGACGCATCAGATTCTTCCCACATGCGAAGGTAAAGCCTTTCAGTCACTATCTCAAACTTCATAGACTTATAAACATCTGTCATTTTGGAAACCTCCTTATCTACCTCCGCACTCCTTATACCTTCCCTTTCTAGGAGAGTAGGAAGTATTCTTTTAGTTAATGAAAATCTCTCTAACATACTTGACAACCAAATCCTGCACCAACAAGAATACCAACCATCCACACACCCCCATCCCTATAGAAATGAATAGTTGGATGGAATGCTGGAGTGCTATGTAGACAATGATCAATAGAACGGCAGTTGCCGGGAATCCCCAAAGTACTCCTAAAGCAAATTTACTTATCGTTGCTGCTTGTTCCCCTTGGACATAGAGCCAAATGATGCTAAGCAAACTTACCAATGGCAGTGCAGCAATGATTCCGCCATAGGAGGGAAATCTTCTGGAGATCTCCGTAACTGCCCCAATAACGAGAGCGGATGCGACTATTTTCAAGAGGACGTGCATTGTTTTGCCTTCTTACTAAATAGTTTTAGTGACTCTTCTATCAGGATTTTCTCATTGGCATTCAAACCGTTCCATACTTGTTCTAGCTTTTCTTTATCTAGACTCGTGTTGCGGTGTAAAATCTCTGCACCTAATTCTGTTAAGCAAAGGATGACTTTTCTTTCGTCAAGGGCGTCTCTCCGCTTATGTATGTAGTCTTTTTCTATCATTCTTTTTACATGTTCGGAGGCAGTATTAGGAGACACCTGCAAGAATGATGCAATCTGCTTTACTGCGGTTTCTTCCTTTTTATCTATTAGCTGTAGTATTCGAACCATTTGATGAGAGATCTTTTCCTTATGTACATAATGTAGGTGAAAATAGATATCGGTCCAATATTCATTTAATAATGTTGCTTTATCAGTCATTGAGAACACCTCTTCATATCGCTTATAACGATTATATCGTATAATACGATATAAAGGAAGTGATTTTCTTTTTATTGTTGCTGAGCCAAACAAAAGGGGCTAGGGACCTGTCTCCATGACACCTTTTTTCCAAGCGACCATAGATATGGAATTAATAGAAGATATATATTACAATGTAATTGAGAATGATAATCAAATTCATATATACTGTTAACACGAAGAATTAAAAAAGGGGACAATCTCATGGAAAATAATAAATCAACCTTAGCTCACATCATTCGAGAGCGACGTTCAATAAAAGCTGGATACACCGACAAGGAAGTGACACAGGAAACCGTTCTAGAACTACTGGATGATGCAGTCTGGGCACCAAACCATGGCCTACGGGAGCCTTGGCGGTTTATTTTTGTATCTTCATGTGAAAAGGACGGCTTTGTGGAAAAACTGGTTAAGACGTTTCCGCCAGAGATGCAGGAAAACAGAAGGAATTACTTTCGTCAACCGGCAGCCTACTTAATCGTGGTGATGGAAGAAGACCCAAGACAAAAGCAATGGGAAGAGAACTTTGGGGCGGTCAGCTCGCTTATTCAAAATTTCCAGCTGCTTGCCTGGGAACAAAAGCTCGGCGTTGTCTGGAAAACGAATCCGCATATTTACGATCCAAAAGTTCACAAGATTTTAGGTGTACAGCCAGGAGAGAAAATTGCCGGGTTCCTTCATATGGGGTACTTTGAACAAGTGCCACCAATGGGAGAGCGGACTTCAGCAGAAAAAAAGCTGACTTTTTTTAAAAACTAGAGTCAACAAAGTGGGTCGGGGTGCCTGTCCGAAGCTACTGAAAAATTCTTTGATTTTAGGCTCTGCTAAAACACCGCTGTTGATTTCCGCAAAAGACTTCGCTTTCCGCGGGGCGACCTTGAGCCTCCTCGGGCTATGCCCTGCGGGGTCTCAAGATTGTCGCTACTCCCCCGCTGGAGTCTACGTCTTTTGCTTCAATCCACAGCTAGAAACCATCAAATACTATAAGATACCCAGCTTTTAAGTGGCCTCTGCCTGTCCCTCTGACCCACCGCTGACTTGCTACTTTCGGTATGCCACTACCACCATTATTACTCCTAATATTGAACAGACCAGGTACACGATTGAGTAGGAAGTCAAATCTGCAACCGGCCCCATGATGGCACCCCCCATGGAAACACCTAGGTCGGCAGAGGCGATAAAGAGGCCTAATAATACATTACGGCTGGCCTTTGGAAGGATCAGGCTCAGGTAAGTCGTTAATGATGGATAGAGCAACGCTTGCGCTACCCCAACTGCTATTGCGCCAAAATAGAAGAATACCGCACCACCTTCTATGGCATAGCTGATACTTAACGTCCCAATGACGAGAAGCAGCATGGTACTCATCATAAAGGAAGAATGCCATTTGCCTTCCGAAGGTATCTTTTTACGTAATGTAAAGCGTGATAGGACAACCGTTGTGGCCATCAACATAAGAAAGATCCCTGCATTTCCATTTGGAACTTGCATGGAATAAAGCGGAATGAAGATGGTCGTTGCTCCAAAAACAATTGATCCAAAGAGCATCAATGTGCAGCTTCTAGAAAGATCTGGATTGGTAACGATTTGACGAAAGGCTGTACCCATTCGCATCTGTTCCGCTTCGTGCCGAGATGTTGTTGCAGCCTCCTTCCCACTTACCTTTGCTGTAAAACCAATCACTCCTGTTACAACGGCCAGAGTGACCATGACAATACCGAATGCTCCCATTCCCTCCTGCCAAATACCAAGTGCCAAGAGCGGACCTACGATACCCGGGATATAGGAAAAAAGGGAATACAATGATATTCCTTGTGAGCGATCTTTTTCAGGAAGTGCATCCATGATTCCGATTTGCAGCGCCATGGAAAAGAAGGCCGTGCAAATCCCTTGCAGGATCCTGGCAAATGCATAGCCACCCAGTCCTGTGACGGCATATAAGACCAAGGCTATTCCATTTAGAATCAAAATTGTCCGCAAGATAGGAATAGGGCCATACTTAGCAATCAGGTGACCTGCCCATGGCCTTAGGAACATCGTGGTGAATAAATACGCTCCCATGATGAGCCCTATTGTCGTGTTGGTTGCTCCGAGTGCCTTTCCTTGCAGTGGGATGATGACGTTTAAGATTGCATTAGCACTGAAGTAGAAGAGCACCAAGATATATAGCCGCATAAAGGGCCAGGATAATGCTCCTTTCATTCGTCTCTCTCCTCTATATCGTTAGTAACGAGTGTAATAGTTTTTTTGCATAGTCTGTTTGAACCTTGCCTAAATCTTGTGTATTTACCGTTTCTTCAATTTGACCGTCCTTGAAAATAATCATCCTGTCGCATAGATAGGCCGCTGCTTGGATGTCATGGGTGATGAATATATAACTCATATTGTAGGTGCGTTTTAACTCTTTCAGTAAATCCAACACTTGTACTTGGACAGAAACATCCAACGAACTGATGGCTTCATCGAATAGAATACAAGCAGGCTCTGTTGCAATTGCCCTAGCAATACAGACACGTTGTACTTCGCCACCTGATAACTCATGTGGATACCTTTTCAAATAGCTACCAGGAAGGTCAACCTTCTTGAGCAGCTCGATCAGCCTCTCTTCTCCCCTATCTTTCCTGCCTAAAATCTGTAGCGGCTCAAGAATTGCTTCTTTTACGGTAAAGAAAGGATTGATAGAAGATTTATAGTCTTGAAAGACGGCACTGATTTTTCCAAGCCTCGCTTTCCTTAAATAAGTCGGCAACTCTTTGAAAGTAACACTGCCACTGTCTGGCTTTTCCACTCCAAGAATCATCCGGCCAAGCGTAGATTTCCCGCTCCCGCTTTCTCCGATGATGCCAAGGCACTCTCCAGCCCTACATTCCAGCGTGACTTTGTTTAAGACTTTTTGTTTTTCCTTAGAAAAGAACCCGCCTTTTTTATAGGACTTTTCTACATCTCTAACTAGTAACAACTTGATCCCCCCATAATCTTTTTGTCAATCATTGAGAAAAGAGTCTTTTAAAGTGATTACTTAAAGAAAGTCTCGTTGCCACCAGGTAATTCGTGTATGGATGATTAGCATCATTGAAAATTTGCTGGGTGGTCCCGCTTTCCACAATTTCTCCATCCTTCATGACGATTACATCCTCTGCTATTCTTTGAACCACGCCTAAATCATGAGAAATAAAGATCATGGAGGATCCTAAACGTTCGCGCAGCTTTCTGAACTCCTCGACCACTTCGTATTGAGAAATGGTATCTAAAGCAGTAGTCGGTTCATCCGCAATTATAAGGTCCGGTTCCAATACAATGGCCAATGCAATCATGACGCGCTGCAGCATTCCTCCGGAGAGTTGATGCGGGTATTTCGCAAGCAGGTCTGACGGATTTTTTATCATCACTCGCTCAAGGGCAGGAATTATTTTCGCATCTGCCTGGGACTTGGTTAAACCTAAATGTGTAGCAAGTGTTTCTCTGAGATGGACACCTATGACACTAGTAGGATTAAACGCACTCATCCCATTTTGCATAATCATGCAGAAACTCTTTCCTCTTCTTTTTCTCATTTCCTTTTCTGAAAGACGGGTCAGTTCCTCCCCTTTAAATAAGACACTTCCCTTTTGCTGAAGGGTTGGCTTATTTAGGCGCATGACCGCTTTGCTTGTTACCGATTTTCCGCTCCCGCTCTCCCCTACAATGGCCAGGCAGCTTCCTTCTTTTACAGAAAATGTGCTTCCTTTCACAAGAAGCTTCCCTGAAATGGAGTCTTGCACCTGTAAGTTATGTACCTCTAATAGATTCATTGGTAGTTGGCCACCCCTTTTCCTTGCAAGCTAGCTTTCGGTTGCTTCCATCCGAATCGTTTTTTCTTCGTCTGGACTAGTTTGGGATCTAAAGCAACTTGAAGGGAGTCGGATAAGAAATTGAATGCCATGACAACAAGCACGATTGCAATCCCAGGGGCTAGCATCATCTCCGGTCTGATAAACATGACTTCCCTTGCTTCGTTCAACATCATTCCCCACTCTGCATGAGGTGCTTGAATACCTAAGCCTAAAAAAGAGAAACCAGAGATCTGCAGAATCATAGAGCCGATAGAACTACTTGCAACGACCGTAATATCTGCAAATGTTACCGGTAAGATATGTTTCCGGAGAATCCGTCCATTTCCGCTTCCTGAAACTTTGGCAAACTGAATATAATCAAGCTCTACATACTGCATGACAGATGTCCGGATTACCCTTGCAAACCAAGCCCACTTGATCAAGGCAAAAGCAATTAAGATATTCTCCAATCCCACGCCAAGAATACCAATGACAGCAAGCGCCATCACATATCCTGGAAAAGAAAGCATCATATCACACAGCCTCATAATGACCATATCTACTTTCCCTCTAAAATAACCGGCCAAAAAGCCTAAGATTCCACCAATTAAAACGGAGACAAAGAGAACAGCCAATACCCATAAAACACTCGGTCTAATTCCAAAGATAATTCTGGAGAGGATGCATCTCCCCAAGTGATCATTCCCTAGCCAATGGGAAAAAGATGGCGAAGCATAGCGTAAAGCCATATTCACTTCATTTGGATCATAAGGAGCAAACACCGGAGCAAAAATCCCCGCAATCAGCATCACTATAATGAAAAAGAAGGACACACATCCCACTATATCTTTTCGTAAATTACGCCAGATCCTCATTTATAGCTCCTTTCTGAGCTTTGGATTCATTGCTACATTCACAACATCTGAGAGAGTATTGAATACAACAAAGAATGCAGCTACTATCAGTACATAAGCCTGAATAATTGGAAAATCCCTCCCTAGGATTGCCTTGATGCTAAGGCTTCCTAAACCAGGCCATGCGAAGACATTCTCAACCACCACCGTGCTCCCGAGGATGATGGGAATCGCCATCCCAAAAATAGATATCGTAACCTGGAGGGAATTTTTCAACACATGCAACAGAACTTTGCCTTCTGAAAGCCCAGAAGCTCTTGCGTATAACACATAATCCTCATTCATATTGGAAAGCATGGATGAGCGGACGTTTCTGAAATATAACCCTGCATAACTGATGGTGATCACCAAAACAGGGAGAACATAACTCTGAAAGCCATCCATACCGCTAGTCGGAAGTAAATCCAATTTAACAGATATGTACCAAACCAAAATAGAAGCTAACAAATAAGAAGGCATCGCTGTTAGAAAAAACATCGAACCACGAATGGACTTATCGACCCATTTCCCCTCTTTAAACGCACATAATACTCCTAAAAGAACGGACGACACCATAATAGTGATGGACGAGACAAAGGTCAGTTTTAACGTATTTATAAAAGCCGGCCCAAGCAACGTCCACACTGGGAGGCCATTCACATAGGAATCCCCGAAATCAAGCTTAAAGCAGGACAACAGCCATTGAACGTACTGCACCAGTAAGGGTTGATCCAAACCAAAATCCTTTCTCGTTTGCTCCAAAAGCTCCCCTGTGATCTCCGGAACCTCCTGCGCCTGTAGAATTAATTTGGCAGGATCATGTGGTGAGAGGTGCACAAGCACAAATGTTAAAAACGATACGACGAAAAGCAAGGGAACTGCGATTAACAGCTTTTTAATCAAGTATCTTATCATGCGTTTCACTCCTTTTAAAATAAGGCTCTGTTAAACGCCGCTGTTGATTTCCGCAATAGGCTCGCTTTCCGCGGGGCGACCTTGAGCGGGCTTTGCCCTGTGGGGTCTCAAGATTGTCGCTACTCCCCCGCAGGAGTCTACGCCTTTTTCTCCAATCAACAGCTAGAAACCAACTCATTATCAACAGTCAACTTTAATAAAGCCTTTTCAAAAAAAAAGAAGGGATTTCTCCCCTCTTCTTATTTAAACTTCATTCCTTCAAAAGGTAATTCAAATTGTGTTTGTTTGAAGGTGACACCTTCTAAATTCTTTGGTGCAACCACTGTCACACTTCCATTAGAAATAGGAATGAAAACAGCCTCTTCATGGACCATCGTCAAAATATCTGCATACAATTGTTGTCTCGTGTCTTCATCTGTAGAAATCATTACTTCTTCAATTTTTTTGTAGAGTTCTTCTGCTTGAGCCATCCCTTTCGTAGTATGTAAATAGGAAGCCTCTGAGGTGAAGGCAGCGATTGTACTTTGTGGGTCGTATGCTAATCCCCATGTTTGGTTAAATAACAGATCATACTCCCCAGTTGCACGCCTATTTGCGATAGAAGTGGACTCTTCTCCCACAATATTAAGGCGGATCCCAGCATCCTTCACCAATGCCTGAATGTATTCTGCTTGTCGCTTTTGCGAAGACGAATTGCTGTCATAGTAAAAAGCCATTTCCAACGGCTTGCCGTCTTTTACTCGAATTCCATCATTAGCTGCTTTCCAGCCTGCCTCTTCTAACAGTTCCTTTGCCTTTTCTACATCGTATTCGCGCTTTTCTAATGGAATATCTGCATAGTTTACGTTAGATGAAAATAAGGTATCTGCCACTGATTCCGTTCCATTCAACAGATCTATTACAATGGTTTCCTTATCGATAGCGTGCCAAATAGCCTCCCGGACAGCCTTCTCATTTATCGGATTGTCTTCTCTGCTGCTATTTGCGACAATCATTTTCGTGTTCATCGGCTCACTTCTGATAATCTGATAATCACTGGATGAGACCAACTGCTCCATCGTTTCCACGTCTAAACTATCTGCACCACGGTCATCTGTGAATGCAAAGTTCACTTCCCCTTTTTGCAACGCTAAAAAGGTGGTCTCATCAGCAGGAAGCACCTTGGAGGTTATTTTCTTAATTGTTGGTGCGCCACCCCAGTAAGCATCATTTGCCTCGAACGTCGCATATTCATCTGTTTTTTGGTCCTTTAATATGTAAGGGCCTGTGCCATTGTAACCATTAACCCCGTTCTTGGTTCCTCCATCTTTAAAATCGTTTGGCGACAAGAACACATAAGGTCTTGTCATGGACAACTCTACTAATGTTGGATAATATGTTTCGGATAATACCAATTCAACTACATACTCATCTACCAGATTTACTTCCTTAATTTTCGTGGATAGCTTAATCCAAGCATGCTTTTCTGCATTTGCTTGAACAGCATCCATATTTTTCTTCACCGCTTCTGCATTAAACGGCTCCCCATCGTGAAACGTGACATCTTCTCTCAAGTGGAAAGTGTAGACTTTTCCGTCCTCTGAGATCTCCCAGGATTCTGCAAGCAATGGCTTGATTCCTTCTTTCGTGTTTTCTACAAGAGACTCATACACCATCCCTTGTGCGGACATCGACCCCGTATAAAAATGAGGGTTCATATCATTGATATCCTTGGATGAAGCATAAATCAGTTCATCGGTTTGTTTTTCTTTTGTGCTTGAACTAGTCCCATCAGAGCAACCACTTATAATTAATAAAATTGTTATTGCCAACGATAGTAACTTTGCGTTCTTTAACATTATGCATCTTCCTCTCTTTTATAACGTAACAATTACGATTTAAAAATTATGGTAAATCAAAATGATTACGTTTTATCTAACAGAATTATAGCATGCTGTTTAATTCTGTCAATGAGGGTGGGTCGTGGGGACAGGCACCTTGGCCCACAGATTATGGTGATTTTCTTAATTTCTTATAAAAAAGTATCTTTAGGAGACCTTCTAAGAAACCCAAACGACGCTTTCCCTACCATAGGGAAAGCGTTGTAAATAGTGATATCCTTTTGTAATTAAACATGATAGAAAAGCATGAAGTATTTTGTTGATTTTAATTTTGTTGATTTCAAAAGAGGAATAATGTAGGATGTGGGATTTCGGGTGCATTATTCAATTAAAAATTTAGCCTTTTGGAGACGAAACTCTAGTTGTTACTTTTACTTTTCATAATAAAAATCTCTTTTTCAAGCCTGTTTACCTTAGTGTCAATGAAGTCGACATCGTTCATCCTCGATTCATTTGTTAATTCAAATTGGCCTCCTATACCGTCAAGCTTTGCGTCAACAATATTAAACCGTGCGTCAACCGCATCAAATCGATCGTCAACAATACTAAACCGTGCGTCAACCGCATCAAATCGATCGTCAACAATACTAAACCGTGCGTCAACCGCATCAAATCGATCGTCAACAATACTAAACCGTGCGTCAACCGCATCAAATCGATCGTCAACAATACTAAACCGTGCGTCAACCGCATCAAATCGATCGTCAACAGTATTAAAACGCTCATGCATCTCTGTCTTCATATCATCCATTTGGGACTTCATACCATCCATTCGGAACTTCATACCTGTCATTTCTGACCTTAAGCTGGTTGTTTCCAATTTTAAGTCATTCACGTCTCCTCTCATGCCTTTAACTTCCGAGTCCAGACCGATCAGCAGCTCCAGAATTTGCTTTTCCATGTTATCACCTCCGCTTCTCATTATAAAGGTTAAGAGGAATATTATCATTATTTATACGAAGAATTCATTTTCCATTTTGGGGAAGCGGGTGTCACAGAGATCCACTATTTGAAGTGGGACGGGGTGCCTGTCCCTGCAACACCAGTTCCTCCTCTACCCACGCAAAATAGGCAAAGTACAACAGCGAAAAGAGCCTCCTGATTTTATTATTTCAATGATGTCGACTTCGATTACTTCAAAGCCTCTCTTCCTGAGCTCTTCGTTAACTTTCGGGTTTACTGGCAAGCTGAAGATTTTTTTATTCCCAATACTGAGTACGTTTGTGCCAAGTGTGAACTGTTCATCTTCTGTTACTTCGATTAGTTCGAATCTGGATGAGAGGATGTCTAGTTCTTTTTGTGTAAATGCTTCCGGATAGTAAAGCGCTTCTGATGGTGAGATGATATTGAACACACAATCCAGGTGTAAGTACTTTTCCTTGAATGGCACCTTAACGACTTCATAATGCGGCATAATGCTTTGTAGGTGTTCGATTGCCTTCTCGTTCGTCCGGTTGCTCAGTCCAACATACACGCTTTCTCCATTGATGATGACGTCCCCGCCCTCAATCATATCGCCTTTTAAATTTAAATAAGAGATTTCCTGCTGTTCCAACATGCCTTTTAGGACTTCTTCTTCCCCTTGTCTTATTTTATTGGCCATTTCCGCAACAAATAGAATGTTTCCAAGGGTAAAGCCTATATCTCGTGTGAAAACTTGCTCTGGGAACATTTTGATTGCAGGTAGGAGAATAACTTCCACTCCATGCTCCTCCAATGTATCGACGAATTTTTTATGCTGAGCCATTGCTAATTCAATATGAATTCCCTCATTCTTAAACTTCTTCTGTGTTTCATTGATAACTTCCCGGATTGTCATATACTCCGGTTTGCACAGGATAACCTTGCGTAACACATCATACTCACTACTTGCATGCGGTCGCATCGGGCTTTTTGAAAATAACGACATTGATAAACCCCCATCACTCAATTGATTTTTTTATTGTTACCAAATGGGCTCGAATAAATGATACTCAGTGTGTAGATTTATATTTTTTTGCACAAACTATATGAGCAAATCCTTAATAAAGGAGCCTCACATGAATCTTGGAAAAATAGGGAGTGTTATTATGGGAATTTTAGACGGAAATCCTCAAAATGAACCTTTACATTATGGGGAAGTATTTAGTATGTGGTCCAATTTAGTAGCAAATCATGGATCTATCGCAGCATCACAAACGTTTGTGAATCATACTGGTGATGAAGATCTCAGAAAAATGGTAGAGGAAGGCATTGAAGGTTTAAAAGAAGAGAACAAACAAATTGAACAAGTCCTTAAGGCAAATGGCATCGGATTACCTCCTGTACCACCAGAACGGCCAACAGCAAACTTGGAAGAAATTCCAGTCGGAGCAAGGTTTAGTGATCCAGAAATTTGTGCGACATTGTCTAAAAACACAGGTGAGGCCCTAGTGGCATGCAGTCAAGTTATTGCACAATGCGTTCGTGAGGATATTGCCTTGATGTATGGTCAATTTCATATGACAAAAGCACAATTCGGCGCAAAACTTCTAAAATTGAACAAAAGTAAAGGCTGGCTTATTCCCCCACCTTTACATCTAAATGGTCCTGAACACAAGTAAGTAAAAATAGGAGTAACTATATGAGCATTGAACATAATGAAAAGTTAACAAAAGCTATAAAAAAAGCCGATAAGTCAGTTTATGCCACACAGTTAGAGAGCAATAGTGATAATCTCGGCTATTCACAACAGGCAATTGAGATAGTTGAACAAGAGTTGAAAGAAGCAAAAGAAAATCACACTTCTTCATTAGAAGAACAACGTGCAAATGATATGCTTAGACTCTTAAAAGAAACACAAGCAGCTGTGAATGTCATACGAAATGACTAAATGCGGAGTCCCAGAGATGGGGCTCTTTTTTTTTCGGAAATAGTGGTACAACCCCCAAATGGTGAATAGAATGTGTAAGGAGATAATGGGGAGGGTAACAAAATGAATTCCATTTTCACTTACATATTCTTAGGGGTATCACTTGCAGCACCTATCGGACCGGTCAATGCTGCGCAGTTGGATAAAGGATTGCGACTTGGATTCGGACATGCCTGGATATTTGGGGTGGGGGCACTTGTCGCTGATATTTGCTATATGTTGCTTGTTTATATGGGGATGATTCATTTTATTGAGCAGCCGCTGATGAAAGCATTTCTCTGGCTTTTTGGCTTTTTTGTGCTCACCTATACAGGAATAGAAAGTTTAGTAAAAAGCGGGAAATCAAGCTTTGTGGAAGGATCACGCGGGAAGACGACATTGCTACGATCATGGACTTCCGGTTTCCTGCTTTCCATCTCTAACCCGCTTACCATTCTTTTTTGGCTTGGTATTTATGGTTCCGTTTTAGCAAAAACAGCTTCCTCTTTTTCCAGTAGTCAATTGGCTATTTATAGTGCGGCTATCATCTGTGGAATTTTATTATGGGATGTGTTCATGGCTACGATCTCCAGCTTAGCGAGGAATCTATTAGCGACCAATTTTCTTGTGGTAATTTCTATAATTTCGTCCTTATCGATGATTGGTTTTGGTATTTATTTTGGGGTGCAGGCATTTATATTGTTGTTTATGTAAACCACTATCCCCATCATCCTCCTCCCAAAATCCTTCCCCCTTTTATGACTTGATTTGCACAAACTTCCAGAATAACCTCACCCTCTTTACCTATACTAACTATGTACGTGACAAAATGGATGAAGAAATAAAAAGTGAGGGGTTAACTTGGCGAAAAAAGAGGAAAATGTATCCACCGATGATGCAGTGTTGCAAATGCTCCTTGATCTGACTGATAAGGATGGTGTGGAGATAGGGCTTACGTTAAATATGAATGGGACAGTGGTAGCAGGGACGCTTATCGGTCCACACACTTATTATGAAGGAATAATTATGTCAGCAGATCATGTAGAAAATAGTACACTCTCTCATGTCCTACATAAGAAATTCACTGACCTTAAAGAGGCGTACATTAGTGAAAAACAAGAGGAAGAAGAGAAAAAAAAGCAGGATATGATCGCTACATTTATTCATTTAAAAGATGCTGTGTACATCTCTGGGAACACGCAAGCCCCTTTCACGAGTCACGCATGGTGGCGTGGAAGGATTGATTCGATTGATGGATTTTCATTTAAACTTTAGCCGTGACAAATTTTAAAATCAGAGACAAGGTGTTGGAGGGGTAGAGTTGAAACACAAGAAAATGGCACAAGTCAGCGCTTGGTGCATAATAAGCATGGCTTCCATCCCTCTTATTATGACACTGGGCAATTCCATGCTCATACCTGTTTTACCATTGCTCGAAAAAGAATTGGACATCTCCTCCTTCCAATCCAGTATGATCATTACTTCTTACTCCGTTTCTTCTATTTTCTTAATACCTATCGCAGGATATCTATCCGATCGTTTCGGCAGGAAGATGGTCATATTGCCCAGTTTACTCCTGGCCCTTATTGGAGGGTTGATTTCCGGATTTGCTTCCTGGAAGATAGAAGATCCTTACACATGGATCATTATCGGACGAATCATTCAAGGTGTCGGAGCAGCGGGGGCAACCCCCATTATTTTGCCGCTAGTTGGAGACTTGTATCAGGATGACAATGAGAAGACAAGTTCTTGTTTGGGTATTATTGAGACATCTAATACGTTTGGGAAGGTTCTTAGTCCCATTTTAGGTTCGCTCTTGGCTGCTATACTATGGTACCTACCATTCTTTTCTATATCATTTTTCAGTCTGATCTCCATCCTCCTAGTACTCATTTTTATCAAAGTGCCTAAGAAAAAAGAAAAACCTCTAGGATTGAAGATATTTATCCAGAACACAAGAAAGATACTTCACAAAGAGGGAAAATGGCTTTATACCACTTTCGTTATCGGCATATACGCCATGCTAATCCTATTTGGCCTATTATTTTATTTATCGGACATACTTGAAAAAACCCATGACCTGCACGGCGTAAAAAAAGGGCTATACTTAGCAATCCCTTTATTTACCCTGTGTGTGTCGTCCTTTATCACAGGAAAGGTGATCAAAGGGAATATTGAATTAATGAGAAAAATCCTATTAATTTCCCTTGGGGTCATAGGCATTACTATTGTCTTTGTTGGATATCTGAATGACAAAATTTTCTTGTTGCTTACGATTTCCAGCTTCATCGGAATTAGCATTGGGGCTATGCTGCCCACGCTTGATGCTTTGATCACTGAAAATGTAGAAAAGGAAGAGAAAGGGACGATTACATCCTTTTATAGCTCTTCTCGGTTCATCGGGGTAGCCGCGGGTCCCCCGATTATGTCTGTCGTAATGAAAAATAATCTCTTAGTAAGCCTTTATTTTTCAGGTGCTCTGGCAATCATTATCGGAGTCCTAGTCTTTATTTTCATTCAAAATGTAAAGCCAAAAAAAAGCACGCTCTGGTAGCTGGTTAAAAGGAGAGTCATATGTCAAAAGCCACTTGCAGTTCCAAACAAACAACGGGTGATTTAGCCTGGTGGCAATTATCACTAATAGGAATCGGATGCACAATCGGCATCGGCTTTTTCTTGGGATCTTCTCTAGGAATCAAACTTGCTGGAGCTTCCATTATCGTTTCCTTTTTGATAGGCGCCGCTGGAACCTATATCGTGTATAGCAGATTAGCCAAAATGACCATCCAAGATCCACAGGAAGGCTCCTTTTGCTATTACGCGGGTAAAGCATTTGGCAGATGGGCTGGTTTTAGTTGCGGCTGGAATTACTGGTGTTCCAACATACTAATCATGGGTAGTCAGCTGACTGCCCTTGGTTTGTTATCTCAATTCTGGTTTCCCGATGTGCCGCTTTGGATTTTTTCAGCCGGATATGCAATTTTGTCATTCTTAGTTGTAATGTTAGGGACAAAAGGATTCGATAAAATGGAAGACCTTTTTGCCATCATCAAGGTAGCAGCAATCTTGATGTTCATTGTCATAGCCTTGGGTATATATTTTGGCTGGATTAAAGGAGATGGCGGTGGCGGGAGTGGGTCAAGTCCAGGGAACTTTCCTAACACCATCAAGGAGTGGATGCCGCTGGGGTTCAAGGGGTTGTGGTCTTCGCTTATTTATGCCTTCTACGCGTACGGAGGCATTGAAGTAATTGGACTGATGGCCATGCAACTGAAAAAGAAGGAAGATACGCTGAAGGCTGGAAGTATCATGATGGGGCTATTAATGATCCTTTATGTAGGTTCCCTTGGGCTCGCTGTTAGCCTTGCTACCTTTGAAAAGTTTAACGAAAAAGAGAGCCCTTTTGTGACCGCCCTAACCAATTACGACCTTTCCTTCTTTCCACACGTATTCAACGGGGCCATCATCATTGCCGGTTTCTCCACCATGACCGCAGCACTGTTTGGAGTAACCACCTTGTTGGTCACATTAGCTAAGGACGGAGACGCTCCAAAACTTTTTCAGAAAAAATTAAAATTTAAGGAGCTGCCACTTCCCTCCCTATTACTCGGTGTGGGGGGATTAGCAGCTTCAGTCGCCTGCGCATTCGTGTTGCCTGGGAAGGTGTTCGAATACATCACCACAGCTGCAGGATTGTTATTGTTATATAACTGGCTTTTCATCTTGCTGTCTTCCTTTCGGTTGGAGAAGAAAGGAAAGATATTGTCTGTTCTAGGGCTTCTCCTTCTGCTATTAGCAATAAGCGGAACCCTCTTGGAGAAGACCGTTCGGAATGGCTTCTTTATCAGCATCCTATTCGTATGCTTGATTGGGATCGTGACATTGATAATGCAGAGGAAGTGGAAGAAGGGTGGGGGGAAGAAGAAGTTGAAGTATAGTTGAGGGGGTTGAGGGGACAGGCACCTCGACCCGGTAACTATCCCGTTTTACTAATTGGGTTACGTCGCCTGTCCCTAAAGCTCTACTCTTCATGCCAAATCTCAATAACCGCAAGCGCTTCCTCTACACTTTTCACCCCTGCAATTTTCACATTAAGTTTAAAATCTTCCTTTGCTTTCAATGCCTCTTTTAAATTCCCATAAGGGACAATGACATGGGTGTGCCCATCTCTGGCAGCAGTTTGGACTTTTCCATTTATGGATTCTACATTTTTTACTTTACCGTTTTTGTTGATGGCGCCTGTTACCCCTATAGAAAGTTCATTAGTCCCTTTCCCCTCATGTAAAATGGATGACAACACTAATGCCAGCCCAGCACTACTGCCATTGATGTCCTCTCTATTTAAAAATCCCTCAATTTCAGAGTTAGTGTCTTCTAAATAATGATAAACATTTTTCCTCATATCTTCCACATGACTCTTCTTTACATGTAAAAGTTCAAAAATAAATTCATTTTTACTCCGATAGCGAATTATATTGTTTGCAGCAATATCTTCATACAAATCTGCTTTATTGTAAAAAGTTATCGTTGCTCCCTTTTCCAACTCTACACTTCCAATTCCCAAAACATAAATCCCAGTGTTAGGTACGATTTCTTCTGATGGTTGATAAAAAGTAACAATTGACTCTTTCTCATCAAGAACAAATGTTGAAAACTCATAATTAAAAAGGATAAAAGACAATAAAGCGGAAAATATAAATGAACGTCGCAATGCTTTTATGTTTAAGGAAACAAAAATAAACACTACGTTAGTTACCAGTAGCAACAGCAATAATAATGCAAAATCCATCCCCGTGAGATAATCAAACAAATATAAGTATAAAAAAGTAGAATAAATAAAAGTCGTACCAACAAACGGTTTCAAAATACTTGGCTTATCCAATTTAATATCCCCTTTTGACGATGATATGTCATATTTAATCAAAGAGGTAATCCGTCGCTCAATTTTATATGTTATTACTTTTATTTCTATGCTTAATTATCCGCTCACTGATATATCCCAGCAGTAACCCAACTACAATAGGTAGAAGTGCAATCTCTGTAGATGAAGGGGACCATTTAAAAATAAGAAAATCAATATCAGCAAAAAATCCAATCAAATACAACAAAATCATGGATCCAAAGGCGATTGATAACGGTATCCAAAATGACTTTCCCACTTTTCCAGCCCTCCATTCCTCATTTCATTTCCGCTTGTTATTCTCTTTTAACAGTTCTATAATCTGTTCATTTTGACTTTCGATGTTCCTTAACGATTTTTCAATTGCCATGGATGAAACGAAAATCACAATTAATATGCCGATTCCAACAAGTAACATTCTTATAGCTCCTATTCCTTAATTAGAAACATACATATTAAGTACCTTCTTTTCATAGCTAGCACTTAAACCTAATGCAACGTATTCTTAATCTTTTTTTGCTTTTTGACATATCCTTCTATGATGTATCTCCATTCAGCCCTATATCTCTAATACGAAACAAACTGGAAAAATGTTTCAATATTCAAAAACAAATACTTACAAAGAAAACCAGTAAGGCACTCTTTCTTACCTTACTGGTTGGAAGCATGCCGCCTTTTTCTCAAAGGACTCATGCACGTTATCACCCATTAAACTTCTCTGCCTTCTTACCTGCATAAAAACCCTACCCTCACCATCGCAATTGCCACAGCCGACACTAATCATTTCCTTCTCTCCCTCTTCTTGCAAATTGCGTTAGTCTTGGAAGGTACTCAACGACAAATAATCAGTCTGAGATATGACATCCACTTCTTCCCCATCCTTATGATATACAGTCAGGCTTCCCATTACCTCTTTGACCTCCCAACCCCATAACCGGATGATGGCTTGATACCTTAAAGGTAAGCCATTTTCCTCTGAAGCTGGCCCCCAATGATATTCTTCGAGGGTTCCGTTGCTGGAGGTCAATTCCGCGTACTTTGGCACAGGAAACCCTTTAAATGTTTCCGATTCTTCAAACGATAAAAAGAAAATGAACAGAACTGCAACTATCCCTACTGCAGTAGCTATGCCAAAAAGTTTCTCTTTATTCATCCTTATCGCTTCACCTCCACAGACAGACCTTCAAACATCGAAATCATTTCTTCAAACTTTACCTTCTCCTCCACAAACGGATAGTGATTGCTTTCTTCAAAAACCACTAACTTTGAATGAGGAAGGCTGTTATGTATTTCTTCTGAGAAAACAAGCGGGCACTGCGCATCATACCGACCACCATAAACAACCGTTGGCACCGTGACCTATCTAATTCACTCTCACTGATTTATAGATGAATTTTTTTAGCAATTCCTATCCTAAAATCACTACAGGAAGTACCACTTCCATAAACACTTAAGCCCCCCTATACATAATCTTATACTGACACTCCCTATTACATATGTACGTTAAATGGTTTAAAAAAACTTCTACAAACTAATATTTCTATTCACTATGACGAAAATCCTTTTTTTGTAAAAAAATAGATAAATCCTCTTTGGCAGGATAATTTTTATTGCTACAAAAAACAGGAGAACCGTTCTCCTGTTCACAATTAGCATCCATTCTTAAAGTTAAGTGGTACTGGTTGTGATTGTAGGACACGGTTCTCGATTGGATTGGTGAGGTCGATTCTGTTTCCATAGGTGTTGGTTACGGAAGAGAGAGTTTTTTGGACAAATTGATTAGCTAATAATTTATTTCACACGTAGTTCTTCCCGAAGCGCTTCTGCTTCAAACAACGCCACTTTATCTCCTTGGATGTCTCCGGGTTTATTTCCCTTTCCAATGATGTATCCCTTGAATTCCACTCCCATAAACTCAAAAATGTATTTAAATTGCTCGATCATTGGGAGACCTTTGATAGAAGGCGCATCCCCTCCGACTGCAATGACGTAGGCTTTTTTAGAAGACATTTTCGTTTTAAAATCCGCAAAATTAGCGTCCCGCATGGTATGGGACCAGCGATCAATAAAGTTCTTCATCGTTCCTGACATGCTATACCAATAAATTGGAGTGGCAAAGATTAACGTATCATGTTGGAGGATACGCTCGATCACGGAGTTATAGTCATCTTTTCGATCCTGAAATCCCTCCTCATCGTGTCGCATATCGACAATTGGCAGGATGGTGTGGTCTCTTAGGAAAATTTCCTCCACTTCGATTCCATGAATGGCGTGTTTTGTTAGAGTTTCCGTATTCCCTTGCTTGCGGGTTCCCCCATAAATAACTGCTATAGACATATTGATCTCTTCCTTTCACTTCTGATGACTCTATTTTATACTGAAGAGGTTGATGAGCATAGGAAAGAGGATTATTTTGAGGTGAAAACCTCATATGCGAGCTCGTTTATCGCAGGTTTTGAGTGTGGGGGGGGGCAGTATTTTTGCTTAATTACTAGTATTCTCGGGAAAATTCGCCCAAAACTGTAGATTACACACACTAAACTACCCGGCCTGAAGATTTATGAGCCAAGTTTTCAATTTATAAGCCAACTATTAAATTTATAAGCCACTTTTTCATTTTATAAGCCACTTTGTGCCAGATAAAGGCCATTCGACATAAACCGACACATGCAGAGTGAGACAAGGTTCACGCACCCCCCACCCTGTATCTAAAAGTAAGATAATTACTGATAAAACCGTATTCAAGTAACTCCCTATAGGAAAAAATTCCTAATCAACAAGATTCCATACAACAACGCTGTGCCGCCTGCAATAAGTAATCCTACCATTATAAATCCGTAAATAAGCCCTTTTCCCATCGCAAGGACATCTAAAAAATACCCCTTAATTGAATCCAAGATTGATTGCATAAAAACCTCCTAAAACTTAAAGTTTCTCCCAAATCGCGTTCGTATAGGCCACCTTCAAACCCGCGCGCTCCATATTCTTCTGACTTACACTACCGTAAGCTGCTTGCCCGATTACATATTCACAACCTGCATCCACAGCTTGTTGAATTCGCTTTTGGATCAATGCTGGTTGCACGCCTTTGTTTCGAAAAGCTGGTACGGTTGCCGAAGCTGCTAGCGTTGCAACCGCATTTTTTTGAAACAGGACGCCGACTCCTGCTGGATTTCCCTCGACACTCGCCATATAAAAAACCCAGTGATCGCTCTCTGCTAGGATCTTATTATTCTGCGTGACAAAATTCTTGAACGCTCCGGGCATCCCAAATCCCTTTGTATAAAGGTCTCCGAAAATATCAAAGTCCACAAGACTGATTTCTTCTATTTGAATGGTGTTACCTACCCCAGCTATCGGCGATTCGTCCGAAGAAAGAGAACGATAAAGCGCGGTATGAAAGCCACTCTGAAAAAAGCCCAGTGTACTGAGCTTTCGGAATAGGTCAGCAGATGCATTGCTTGGTGTCACTTCAAACCTAGCCGGAATGCCTTTTTCAGAATAAAACTCTATTATTTCGTCTAGGTCCCCTAGATTCTCTTCGCTAATTCCTTTCACCGTATTGAACGATGGGCCCGGGATATTTTTGACAGAGAAAGCAACTGCATTCCCAAAACGTTTCAAATCCACACCCATCGCGTTATCATTTAAGCCTCTAACTCTCATCAATCTGTCTTCTACTGCTTCAATCTCTGTATGTTCCACGATTTTCATACGATTTTTTGTTAGGATGGACATTTGGTAACCTCCGGTCCAATCAGATCCGTATCCGGCGGGTTATAACCTAGCTGTCGGCCTATTTTCACCATCTGCCCTTTATGGTGGAATTCGTGGGTGGTGGTGTGTGTGAAAAGCCAAAGAGTGCTGAAGTCAGAGGTTTCACCGTTTTTGAAGGTGTATGGAATGATATGCTCCCAGTTTCCTTCAAATTCTTGGAGAAATTCCTCGACAAGCTCGTCTGTTTTGCGGAAAAGCTCTCTCATATCTTGGACGTTGTTAATGGTGTTAGGATCTGTTTGGGGGATTGATTTTTTAAGAGCATGAGTCCCCAGCCAAAAATGATAGCAGCTCGCAATATGTACGTGAAGGTTTCGGATGGAATCACCACCAAAGCTCTCTACTTCTTTAATATATTGTTCGTAGGGCATGCCTTCACAATACTGAAATAATGTTTCCCTTGTCCGTTTGATCCAATCGTACTGACTTTGAAATAACTCCATTTTCCCATCTCCCTATTTTTAATGAAGGAATATTTCGACTTTAGTTAATGGTATCATACTGATGGAGAAATGGTAATAATTTCTTACTTGTAGGGCGGGGGTGATTGTTAGGGGGGATTTTTTGGAAAAAATTCTTTTGGACGTGGCATCCATTTATGCGTGAGGTACACTCTTCCTCTACGACTATGAAGACCTCTTGCTACTGATTTTCCGCTCATGAAGGTCTCCTTGCATCAGCAAAAAAGGCAAGTGTAGTGTGCTTCTACACTTGCCTTCTAATATAAATGGAAGATTACACGTCAGCGTTCCAAAAAAGGGTCATCGTACCTGTCTCCTCAACACCCTACAAAAACATCCCTTTTCACATTACGCTTAGATATATTATTACTCTTCAAATGCTCAGTCAACGTGTTTACAAAGGGCTTTGATCCTGCAATGAAGTATTGTCCTTTGTCATTGTACTTCTCAGTGAATCTGTCTATTTCTTGAAACAACTCATTATTTGTAGTAAGAAAGCTTACAACTACATCGGTATTGGCAAGATCTTCTTTATAGATATGTGACCCTTGGCTATTGAGGTAAAGTAGTTTCACCTGCTTCTCCACATTTACTTCCGCCTCTATTTGTTTGATCATTGCCCGAAATGGTGTAATACCGATATCTGCTGCGATAAAGAGTGCAGGACTGTCATCTTTTGCATAAAAGGAGCCCACAGGTCCGCTCATGCTAATTTTCATCCCAGCCTCTAATTCCAATAACGCACTTTTAAAATCACTTGGGTTATCGCCAATTTTGGTCGTGATTTTCACCACGTCCTCACTTGGAATGGATGCGACCGTTAAGGGTTTGGTGTTGTTTTTTATTTTCTTATGGGTAATGGTAAATAACCCATGTTGCCCTGGTTTCCACGTTAGGTCTTTATCCTTTTTAAAAATAAATGAATAGACCCCTTCTGTTTCTTTCACTTTTTCAATCAGAACGAGTTCACTTTTCTTAAAAATAGAAAGTGCATCTTTAAAAAAGCTCATCCTTGTATCCCCTTTCTCCCATTAATCTTCTTTTAGGATCTCAGTTAATCCTTCTACCATCATTGCCCAACCATACTTCGCGCCATTGAATGCTTGGTTCTCTTCTGCGAATCCTGCATGTTCCAGGTGTAGGTAGGTTATATCTCCTTCTTCTTTTAAGGTCCAGGTAACAATCGTATCAATTGGACCGCCAACCCATGTGTAAGATAGCTTATTAGGCTTGTCAACTATTAAAACTTCACTATCTACAACCAAGCCGATTTCTTTATTTCGAAACTGACATTTGTAGCCTACAATTGGTCTAAAATTATTCTCCATCACCCATTGTGCAAGTGTTTCTGAGTGAGTCAGGGCATTCCAAACTTTCTCGATGGGACTTTTAAATTGAAAATCTAATAATAAATTGGCCATTATTTATTCCTCCAATAATTTCTTTAGTCGCATTGCACTTTCATTCCAGAACTGCTCATAAAACGCCAACCAGTCTTGAACTTCCTTTAAAGGAGCCGGGTTAAGGCGGTACCTTGTTTCTCTTCCTATTTTACGATTTGTTACTAAATCGGCGGCTTTCAGAACAGACAAATGTTTTGATACGGCCGTGCGTCCCATATCAAAATGGGGAGTCAGTTCGTAAAGAGGCAGCTCCTCTAATTCGGCTAACAGGCGGATGATTTTCCGTCTGGTTGGATCTGCAATAGCCACATATACATCTCTTTCTTGAAGGGCAAGACTCAAGATCCCTCCTCCTTTCAAATAAATAAGACACCAATCAGTGTCTTAATTATACGACACTGATTGGTGTCTAGTCAACTGGATATATTGTATAAGAGAACGAGGATGGATACTTAAACAAAGAAGCGATAAGATAAATACCCAATTGCAACTATTAAAAATAGGATGACAGCAGAACCTGTTATCATTCTTGTTTTATCTAAAATTCCTTCTTCATTAAAGAAAAACCCCTTTATATTGCGCCATAAATCTATAAATAATGTTGCGATGTCCATACGAAGGCCCTCTCCCTTCAAATCTTATACCTATATATGTAAATATTAGCAGAATTCATAGAATATTAAGCACTGTCTCTAGATATTTATGATGTTGCATTTGAAGTTCGTGCCAAAATAGGGTGAGTTGATGCCAAAATGGTCCTAGTTCGTGCCAAAAACAATCAAGTTCATGCCAAAACACCACTAGTTCGTGCCAAAACAAGTTTTTGGTCTTTCGGACAGGCACGATGACCCAGTGGTTCACAGTGCCTGTCCCCTCAGCCCTTTCTTTTTGTTTAAAACATCCCATTTAGGGGAAATTAAAAGCACTTTGATTTATACATATTTAGGAGGTTTTGTTCTTGAAAAGAATGTTTGGTGTGTTGCAGAAGGTCGGGAAGGCGTTAATGCTTCCGGTCGCACTCCTACCAGCGGCGGGGATTTTGCTTGCGCTTGGGAATGCGTTGAAGGAAGAAAATTTGCTGGAATTGATGCCGTTCCTTAGCGCTGGCTGGATTCAGATGGTAGCGAATATCATGGATGCTGCCGGGGGAATTGTGTTTGATAATCTCCCTGTGTTATTTGCCGTTGGGGTTGCTGTTGGACTAGCCGGTGGTGAAGGGGTTGCTGCGCTTGCCGCCATTATCGGGTACCTCATCATGAATGCGACGATGGGTGTCGTGCTTGGCGTGGATGACGGCATGCTTGAGAATCCGGCATATGCGAATGTGCTCGGAATTAACACGCTACAGAGTGGTGTGTTCGGCGGGGTAATTGTCGGGATTCTTGGGGCCTTTATGTATAACAAGTACTACAATATCGAATTACCATCCTATCTCGGGTTCTTTGCCGGAAAGCGTTTCGTTCCGATTGTAACAGCTGCATCGGCTGTTGTGCTCGGGATTGCGATGTCCTTTGTTTGGCCTCCAATTCAAGGTGGGCTGAACACACTGTCAGAAAGTATGATCAATACCAATCTGACGTTGTCCGCATTTATTTTCGGTGTGATTGAACGGGCCTTGATTCCATTCGGGCTTCATCATATTTTCTATTCTCCTTTCTGGTTTGAGTTCGGTTCCTATACGTCGGAAGCCGGCAACATTGTCCGCGGAGACCAGGCGATGTTCTTTGCGCAGCTGCGTGATGGTGTCGAGCCGACTGCCGGGACCTTCATGACCGGTAAGTTCCCATTCATGATGTTCGGACTGCCAGCCGCGGCGCTTGCCATCTACCACACGGCACGTCCGGAGAAGAAGAAATTGGTCGGCGGAATTATGGCATCAGCTGCCCTTACCTCTTTCCTAACTGGGATTACAGAACCAATTGAATTCTCATTCCTATTTGTCGCACCTGTACTGTTCGCAATTCACACCGTGTTTGCGGGACTTTCATTCATGGTCATGCATATCCTCGATGTAAAAATCGGGATGACGTTCTCAGGCGGAGTTATCGACTACCTTCTGTTTGGAGTTGTGCCGAACCGTACCGCTTGGTGGCTTGTGATTCCAGTCGGGCTTGTGTTCTCCGTCATCTACTACTTCGGGTTCCGCTTTGCGATCCAGAAGTTTAACCTTGCAACACCTGGTCGTGAGGACGTGGACGAGGATGAGGATGGCGCGACTCCGACTACTGCAGGAGACCTGCCACATGACGTATTAGAGGCGATGGGTGGAAAGCAAAATATCTCCCATTTGGATGCTTGTATCACAAGGCTCCGTGTATCGGTAAACGAGATTTCAATGGTCGATAAGGCACGTTTGAAAAAGCTTGGTGCCTCTGGCGTGCTTGAAGTCGGCAACAATATCCAGGCTATATTCGGTCCGAAATCAGATACGTTAAAATCACAGATGAAAGACATTATGGATGGAAAAACACCTCGTCCTGCGAAGACTGCCCCAGGTGAAGAAGTCGAGCAGCAGATTGAAGAGATCAACCCGGATGCCATGCAAACCAAGTCTACAGAGGGTGGATTTATCGTTCCAATTAAAGGGGAAGTCAAGCCGCTGGATGATGTGCCAGATGAGGTCTTTTCCGGCAAGATGATGGGTGACGGGTTTGCAATCGAACCTTCGGAAGGGCTTGTTGTCTCCCCAGTTGACGGGAAAATCGTGAACCTGTTCCCAACAAAGCATGCAATCGGGATCGAGTCCAACGAAGGACACGAAATTCTAATTCACGTGGGAATTGATACGGTCAATCTCAAGGGTGAAGGTTTTGAGGCGTTGGTTGCCCAGGGGGATACGGTTACTAAGGGTCAGGAGCTCCTAAAGTTTGATATGGACTTTATCCGCGAGAATGCTCCTTCCTTGATGACGCCAATCGTGTTCACAAACCTCAAAGATGATGAAAAGGTGAAACTGAACAAGCAAGGTGCGGTTGACTTGAAAGAAGATGGCATTGTGGAGATTTCGAAAGGATGAATGGAGGGACGGTTCTCTTGCTCCGGGAGCAAGAGAACCGTCCCTATTTTTATTTCACTGATGGCGGGGTGTTATGCAAGGCTGGCGGTGCAGGATTAAGTATTGGCTTACTTCCCCAAGCACCTCCCATGCTTAAATATTGGAAGTTGGCCAATCCATCCGGTGCTGGCCCACTAGCCCATCTGCCTTTGCTGCTCTCTTCTCCCTCTGATAATGCGATAAACGTATGGGCAACTTCTGACTTTTCCTTTTGAGTAGGGAAGGTGCTTGGAACAATGACACCTTCTTGTGCTTCCAACTCTCTGATTGCCGCTATCCATTGGTTCTGATGCATTCTATCTCTGGCAATCAAAAACGAAAGCATGTCTTTTACGCCCCGGTCTGTGGTCTGTTCATATAACCTTACTGCTTGCAGACGCCCTTGTGATTCTGCATTCAAATTCGCCCTGAAATCAGCAAGTAAATTCCCGCTTGCGATTACATAACCTCCATTCCAAGGCACACCAACACTGTTGACCGGCATTGCTCCAAGACCCGATACGATGGCATATTGTGGATTCATCCCCCCCATAATCGCCGCCATAACAGGATTCTGAGCCGCCTCTTCTTGGGCTTTTACCGGAGCATTATCCAATAGTCTTGCAATCATCGTAGCCAACATCTCAATATGAGCGAGTTCCTCCGTTCCAGTATCCATCAATAAATCCCGGTACTTGTCATGTTTCCTTGCTCCCCAGCCTTGAAAAAGATATTGGACAGCAACCGAAATCTCCCCGAACTGTCCACCCAAAATCTCCTGTAGCCGTGTTGCAAATATGGGATCCGGCTTTTCTGGCTTTGCCTCATACTGTAATTCCTTTATATGAAAAAACAAACTATCTCCACCTTTCTCTTAAACCTTTACAAATTAAATATACTGAGACCTCCTTGTACATCATTCCTAAAAATTTTGGTCCCCGAAAGTATTTTAAAACAACCAATCGGCTACTTCGTTTTGACCCTCTATATTTCGTGATATAATAAAGAAAAATTTATAAGCGAGGATATATTATGGACAAACATCGAATCTATACTATGAGCTTCGCAAGTGTTTATCCCCATTACGTGACAAAGGCGGAGAAAAAAGGACGTACCAAATCAGAAGTGGACGAAATCATCCGTTGGTTGACTGGCTACAGCCAGGAAGAATTAGAAATGCTACTGGAAAAAAAGACAGACTTTGAGACCTTCTTTGCGGAAGCTCCCCAAATGAATGCTTCACGGGCTTTAATCAAAGGTGTCGTTTGCGGTGTTCGAGTGGAAAACATTGAAGAACTAACTATGCGAGAAATACGCTATCTGGATAAGCTGATCGATGAACTAGCCAAAGGAAAAACAATGGAGAAGATTTTTCGGGCTTAAGGGACTGGCACCTTGACCCAGCCAATTTCTGTAAGGATAAGGCTATTCGAAAATAAGTAGTAAGACTATAGAACACTGATCTCCTATATAAAAGAGTCGGTGTTTTTGTTTTGTAAGCAGCATAATATGTTTGGAAAGAGGTGTGTTTATGCAAAAGAGTTCCACCAAATTCGGGTCACTTTTCTTTCTGTTATCAGTCATTCCTTTGGTTTCCCTTATGAGTTCGTGGGGGGCGATAATTGTGGAGTTTTTCAACAGAGTGACCATTTTCATCCCACTTGCTTGTGGTATTATAGGCCTGGTTGTGAGTTTGTTTGGCGATAGGGGTTGGCCTAAAATTGTTCTGGTTTTAGGTAATATCCTTTGCATTGGTGCATGGATCTTGCTACTATTTGTTGCAATTTACGGTTTTCTAGCACCATAGATTTATCCATAAACTTGATAGATTTCGACAAAAAGGAATAGGGCTTTCTCTTTTCATGAATTATAAAGTTTCCCACTATACCTTTCTCAAAAGTTAATTTTGATTTTTCGGCTGGATACCTTGCCGCCCATAAGGCTAGTATTTTTTTCATCAAACGTTTGTTTAAAAAATCCTATTTTAAGATAAAGGTTTCCCGGGAAATTTGTCGGTTTGAATAGAATACTGGCATGTTTGTGAATTATACCACTACACCTTTTTCAAAAGTTAATCTCTTAAGAATAGTTTTCCCCTTACAGCCCCATGCCTTTGAATTTTTCTTAATCAAACGTTTGTTTGAAAATTGCTATATTAAAATAAAGAAAAGGACAGCCCTTTTCCAACAAGGGCTGTCCTTTTCAATGCTTAGCTCAAGTCCATGATGAAATCCGTCGATTCAAAAAACAACAAACTAATAAGAATTATGATAAGAGGCAGTAGGATACCGACGAGGCTACAAATTAAACCTGCCTTGGCATATCCTCGTCCTGATTGATCCGTTTTCTGAATCTCATTCAGACCCATCACAGCAAGTACAAATCCTGGAACTGCAAAAACCATGCTCAAAAAACTAATAGCGCAACATAATATCGATATGATACCAAGAATCAAAGAAAGAATCGCATTACTATTTATTTTTCCAGTCTCGGAATGCGGAACAGATTCATTCATTTTTTACACCTACCATTCTAATTTAAGTGAATGTTAGAAGGTTACAAAATTTATTTACACCCTTATTGAATTATACAGCGTTCTCACGGATAACTTCCCGAAGTTTTTCTTTCTCACTGCCATCCATCAAAAAGCTTTGCGGAATCAAAATAGCTTTATTTTTTGATATGTAGAACACAAACATATCCTTCGTTTCATGAATAGCCACGATGTCACTCCACTCAAGATTCGCTTCTGACTTCCTGACTTTTTGTTGGACACCTTCCTTGCTGACGGTGATGAATATTTCGTTTTTGATCAGCTGGTCACTATTGAACTCCTGTTTCACCTTGAATTTGTTGAGCACAGGTATCATATACCATACGATTAGTCCCAGCACCACCGCTCCAATGAGCCTTCCGATAAACGGGAGATATACAAGATACGTGGTAATCGGTATGTATAGAAAAGCACTAATGAGGGTGAACATCAGTCGCATTTTTCTCCAATGGAAACTGACATAAGTGTTATAATCCTCAAAACTGACGATGCCACTCACAGACACTTCTTCTCTGTTTGTTTGCAAAAGACCACTCCTTTTTGTTAATAGTAGCATGAATTCATTGCAGCAGAGTCATTTTGGACTTGTGTCCGTAACTGTAGTTACCTGCGCTTCTCATTTTCCAACAATGTATCTATCTTTTCTTCTATTCTATCAAGCTGCGTTCTCCGTTTCATAAAAGAACGACTCCCCCCGACAATCAACACCAATATCAGCACTAATAGCCCAAAAACAAATAGCTGCAATAGCGCGTCACCCAAATGAAATTCACTCATTAATATCGTCACACTCCTAATTGAATCTTAGGGTCAGGTACCTCGACCCTTCACTTGATTACCCGTCAAGCTAAATAAGTGCTTCCAATAAATAAAAACAGCAGGCTAAGCAAATACTCTGGGACATATACTTTTTTCTTTTCCCCATAGTAATGGGACTCTGCTCCATTTCCCAAATTTGTTATTCCTACAAGGATAGAGGCAATTCCTAAATAAGTGAAATTGAAGTCATCCCTATATCCTATCACCAAAAGTGTAAACACACCTATTAAGAGTATGAATCTAATTACATTTATCGGTCTCGAACTTTTTATACGTTTTCCTTTTTGAAAAAACAAGCCCATTTGGAACACTCCAATATTTTCAGTTTCTCTTTAAATGTAATGTATATAGGACCGGCCGCAATAGAGCGAACGATCCCTCAATTTCGAATGAAGAATAGGTGTACAAGTTTTAGTCTCCCGTTTTCATAAGCGAGTGTATCTTTTTCCCGACAACTGCCGCATAGAGTAGCACAGCATAGATGGTGACCCCCGCAAGGTAAAATGGCAGTTTGTCAGCAGGATCCGCGGTTGATGGTACTCCGTGTGCTTCGTTATACCAGGTTATATCCTTGAGACTGTACCAGATTGCGAGATATGTAAGTAGTAAGAAAAGCAGTACCAGTACTGTTTTAAAATGAAATGTGACACTATTCAAACTGATTATCAAGACTTCTCCTAGAGACATAGTTTGGTGAGGGAGTTCTTGCATTTCATCACTGGGTATGATGAAATAAAGCATCAATCCACCCCAGATAATAGCTATCATCAGCAATTCCAGTGTCCCCATTTTCACCCTCCCATTTTTTGCTACTAATAACTATACGAAACTGCATTCTGTTTGGTTTCATATCTTTTGTATTACGAGTTGAAATCAGTTTTCACGTCCCCAATCGGCTAAAGTGTCTTCGCAGCCCCTCGCCCAAAATATTGAATGTCAAAATGACATACATGATTGCGAACGCTGCAGCTGCCGGAATCCAGACCGCGGTATAGATGTCTTTTCTGGCATCTCCCAAAATGGTCGGCCAGTTGAAGCTGGTGTTGGAGATTTGATAAAGGCCGGTTTGAACCTCCACGAATTCCATCGTGATAAAAATGGAGAATATTCCGAGCTGGCCGATGATGAGGGCCACTCTTCCGATATCAAAGCAGAAGTTGACCAGCATGGTTGGGAGCAGTGTCGGCAGGAAGTGGTTCTTCGCAAGGCCGAAGTTCGTGAGGCCCACGGTTCTCGCGGCGTCGATATACGGTTTATTTTTCACATGAAGCAGTTGGTCCCGGATGGTCACCCCGACCCGACCCACTTCCACCAATGCTATGCTGAAAATGACAATCCAGAACCTGTTCTCTGCGTATATCAAAAGTGGCAGGTTAAACGCAAGGATGGCAAAGAAAATGACCGGCATGCTGGAAAATATCTGATCCCATACATTGAGGACATTGGAGATGACCCGACCTCCCAATGATGCAATGGCCCCAAGCGTGATGCCTACTAGATAGCGAATTGCCGTTATTAGGAAGATGAGCATCAGCGTGTCCTTGGCACCTATAACCAAAAGGCTCACCATGTTTCTGCCTTCATGGTCGGATCCAAGCGGAAAATCAGCTGAAGGAGGGAAAGGTGCTGATTCAATACCACCCGACTCTGGGAATATTAATCGTTTACCTTCTATCCCCTCTTTTACATACGGAAAATAGGAGCCAAACGTAGCCACCATTATTAAAATCAGCAGGAAAAATCCCCCGATCCACAGCGATTTATTTTTCGGCATCACTTACGCTCCCTTCTGGCTGAGTTTTGTCAGCAATAACATTTTGAGTACATGAACGACCAGCACAGTGGCAATAAAACAGAGGGCAAATCCGAAAACGAGGCCTGCTTCAATCGTGGTAGCCCCGAATCCGACCGTGTTCTGCCTTCCTCCCAGCGCCACGAACATCCTGTTTCCCGCACCGGCATAGCCTGTCAGGTACTCGACCATCAGCATATTGGAGATAACCACCATCATGATGGTCGGCAGGTGAGCGATAAGATCGAGCGCGCTGTTTCTCAAAATATGACGGTTTATCACCTGCTTGACTTTAAACCCTTTGGCAAAGGCCGTGCGGATATAATCCTGTCCATCCTGGTTCAAAAGGGACACACAAGTCATCCGCGCGACATACATGGTCGGATAGATGGACACGAGGAGTGCCGGCGCAGCAAAGCTGTACCAGTTTTGGTTGCTGAAGATCAGTCCCATAGGAAGATAGTAGAATGCTAGATAGAAAGCAATGATTACGATGAAAAAGTCAGGAATGGACTGAAATAGCCAGGTCGTGCCGTTCCCAAGCAGGTTCTTTTTCGTATAGGTGTTGCGGTAATCGAAAATCCCTTTGTACACGCCGGCAATAATACTTACAACAAAGCCGATGACGATGACGAGTAGGCTTTTCGGATAATACCTGAAGAGTTCCTTTTCCACCGAGGTTTCCGAAAACATCGTTCCGCCAAGGCTCTTATGTTCCCAGATGTGCTGGAAGAATTGGATGATGTTATTTTTATAAATATCTAAGAATAGTGAAAGCTGAAATCCCGGAAATCCTCCGTCTCCTAATTCTACAGGGATTTCCCCATAGTATCCGCCTCTTGGAAAAAAGATGAGCAGGATGGTGAAGACTAAAGCCAAGACAACTGAAAGTGACAATTTTAATGATTCTTTTTTTAATTCCATTGGTTCCCCCTTGTAAATCTTTTAACATTCAGTCTTTTTTCTCTGCTATAAAATACGTGCCTTCCACTTCATATAGAATGGCGCTGCTATTCTCGGTGTGTATGTAGAGTGGGGTTCCAGGTGCAAGAGCGTTACTGTCGAGATGCCGCTCCTCCACTTCCTCTTCCGTATCTATTTCCACGATGTTTCGTTGAACAATACCGATGAGCTCCCCCTTGGCACTTTCCTCCGCCTCTTGATGCGTCAGTTGATAAGAGGAGCCGTTAACATTCACGAATTCGTATGCCCAAGATGCTTCTTCGGAGTGGATGGTTATGATGGGTTCTTTGGTGTTTATGCAGCCTGATAAGGTTATGGAAAGGATGAAAAGCGCTAATAGTGTTTTTTTCATTTTTGTCACCTCAACCATTTGACGGCTGGAGTGTATGTAGGTTTCATTGCGCAGTTTCGACATTTCAGGCTTTTGACCTATCTTTCCTTGTATTAAACACACTGGCAAAAAAACCAATTATGGCGGCAATAGGAAGTTTAAGGAGAAAGTTAGCTGTCAGCCCTTCCACTGCATATCCTTTTACCTTTTGAAAAACCGTTGCTTCCGGAACCCAATCGATCACATATCCAACGCTCAAAATGCCAGGTATGGAGATAAGTGTGTAGACAAAGACAGTAGTGATGATGAACCTTTTCCAGTGCACATGCCTTCCTCCTTTTGAACGACTTAGCATTCTATCTCCAATTATTTCAAAATAATTGGTTTTACTCAATTGTTTTTTGAAAATTTTGTTAATAGTGAAATGGGTATTGTTTACAATTTGTCACTTTTGAAAGAATGCAATCTACGGAACTGGTGCACAGAGGTTTAAAAAAGCACCCTTTCTTTTTGAAAGAATGCGAGTAGTGATATAGTTTCGTTCTCTTGGAGAAAACCTTCTTCCTAAACTGCAAAAAGAGATTAGAGAGCGCCTCTCTCGGACAAAACCTTCTCCCTAAACTGCAAAAAGGGAAGAGAGAGGCACTCACAGTGAATTTCCACTATCATTACTCCCCTAGTAGTATCCGCTCAAACATCACCATATCCACCGCCTGAATCCCATCCTCAAAAATTGGTTCCGGATATTTCAGAAAAAAGCCCTTCCTTATTTCCATCATCCGAAATCCCGCTTTTTGATAGAATGCCAGATTGGCAATGCTGGAGTTGGCTGTACCGACAATCATTTTGCGGAAGCCCCTCTTCTGGTAAATCTCAAATGCTTCTGAGATTACCAGCTTTCCAAGACCTAGTCCGCGAAATTGCGGATCCAATGCAATATTTTTCAGCTCGATCACCTTGCCTGGCAGCTCCACGAACAAAGCTACTCCTGCCACTGAGTGCACAGAGCCAACATCGAACATGATCGCGTACATATCCCCTTCCTCTATATACTCATTTACCACGCTCTCGCTTTCATCCGCCAAGAGTAAGAAAGGCATATAGTCTATGCGACTCCCTGCGTCCACAGAAATCAGTTGTATTTTTCCCGTCATAACCTTTTCCTACCTCCTAAATCCGCCTTCCGAGTGAATGATCTGACCTGTAATCCATTCGGCATCTTCACTTACAAGGAACTTGATGGTTCGTGCAACATCACTCGGTTCCCCCACCCGACTGGAAGGGAACATATCGGAAAGTCCTGCCCGGATTTCCTCTGTCATCCAGCCTGTATCAGTCGGACCGGGGTTGATGGCATTGACGGTAATCCCAAGCTTAGCAACCTCTGCAGCCAAGGTAATCGTCATGGCATCAATCGCACCTTTTGTCGTTGCATACGAGAGCTCACCTGGCATTGGTCCACGGAACTGCCCGGATGTCAGGTTAACGATTCGCCCACCTGCTCCTCTTGTAAACTGCCGAGCAAATCTGCTGCTTAATAGAGTGGTAGCACGGATGTTTATTAGATAGTGCTTATCCAGATCCTCCGCTGTAATAGTGGCATAGTCATCGTTGGTAGAGTATGCCGCATTGTTAATCAAGATACTTGGCTGGCCGAGCTCCTCTTTCACTTTTTGAAACAGAAGATCAGGTGCTTCTACGAGTGTGAGATCCAGCTCAATAAAGCGCACCGGTACACCGAAGCCCTCAAGCTCCTCTTTTAAAAGATGTGGTTCATTCGCCACAGAACCCCATGGCATCTCTTTATCGTAAGGCGTCCAGTAAGTAAAAAAGATCGGGTGCCCCGCTTTTGCAAGCTCTCTGCAGACAGCAGCTCCTATCCCCTTTAAACGGCTTGCGCCAGTTACCACTGCAATTCTATTCATAAAATAACCCTCCTAAGATGATTAGGTATATCCACGTCTGGCCGATAGAGATGTTTTCTCCCAATAAAAAACAGGTGCACCAAAGGCACCTGTTTCTAGTGGGGCAATCGAACTCCACAACATGTGTATTCCTTTAATGAAATGATGGATCGACAGACTGGTCCCGTGTTCGGAACTGCTGTCACTATCCAATTACTCAGGTTTTCATTAAAGGTTCTTCCACATTGTTAGGATTTCGATTCCCCTTCCGTACATCTCTTTCTTTTAATGGTAATAATTTCAAACGAGTCTGTCAAGGGCAAGAGAGTTTAATATCGACTGATGTTCCCAAGAATTTCTTCTATGATGACATCTGGCTCCTTGTGAGTCGTATCATACAGATGGGGAATGTTTTCCGCTTTATTTTCCAACTGTTGTAAAAGCTCCAAGGAACGATGGATCATCTCGGTATCTCCACGTTTCGTGATGCGCTCTATAAGGACTTCTGGTTCTGCGCGCAGAACCACATAGTGAAGCGTGATATCATCCAGGCCCGATAGCTGGCTGCAGAACCATGGTAATTCATCCTCCACGACATAATCGATGACAACATCATAACCCTTCTCAATAAAATTCAGGGTCAAACTGCTCAGGTTCTGCCAGACGATGGAGAGCTTTTCCTCCCAAGAGGATTGCTCCTTTCCAACAAACATGGCCATTATTAAGTCCCCTTCTATCAGGACCGCTTTATCCATTTTGCGTGACAGACCTTTGGTAATGGTTGATTTTCCCACACCACATGGGCCGGAAATGATATAGATGGACCTTGTCATCGCTACACCTCTTTCTCAAATAAATTAAAAAAGAGCAGCAATCACGTTGAGAACGTTAACTGCTACTCTTGAAGATATTATGTAAAAAAACAAAAAATCCTGCATTGAAAAACACAAGAACTTGTGGTAAATTTATATAGATATGCATTGCGTTTTCTTGTAATTGAATATATTTTCCCTATTTTAATTATACAATGCATCTAATACGTTAGTCAACCTTTTTGTAAAAAAACTTTTTTAAAGGAGTGTTCCCTATGAATCAGGGCTTTCCGCAGGAGCAAAAACGAGTAGACAGTGTAATGGAGACGATTACGGAGGAAATCAGCAGACTTGAAGAAGAAACTGCCAAACGTAGGAACGAAGTGGTTCATATCCGCCGGCACTTTTGGGATGAAGTCAAGGTAAGCACAGATAGCTTCGATGATTACCTCGAGACCATCATCGGTTTGCGACAAGAAGCTCAGGCTCTGTCTGTAAGTCAAAGCACACATCGACATGCATCCAAGCGTTTATCCACCTTGCGACGAATGAAGGAGAATCCCTATTTTGGCCGGATCGATTTTTTGGAAGAAGGAAATGCATCCGGGGAGCACATCTATATTGGCATCTCCTCACTTAGTGATACGAGTGGTGAGGATTTCCTGATCTATGACTGGAGGGCTCCTGTATCAAGTGTCTATTACGATTACCAGCCCGGCCCAGCTAAGTACTCCACTCCTGGAGGCGACGTCCATGGCATGTTGGAGAAAAAGTGGCAATACCTTATCCGAGGTGGCGTTCTGGAGTCCATGTTCGATACGAGCCTCACCATTGGCGACGAAATTTTGCAACAGGTACTTGGCAAAGGCACAGATAAACAGATGCACAGTATAGTGGCCACCATTCAGCAGGAGCAGAACCGGATCATCCGTCATGATTCCGGGAGATTGCTCATAGTTCACGGCGCAGCAGGAAGTGGCAAGACATCCGCCGCCCTGCAACGAATTGCTTACTTGCTCTATAAGTATCGTGATCATTTGGATGCTGATCAAATCATTCTTTTTTCACCTAATTCCATGTTCAGCAGTTATGTGTCCAATGTCCTTCCTGAACTTGGTGAAGAGAATATGCAACAGGTTACGTTCCAGGAATACTTGGATCATCGTCTCGGTAAAGAATTCCAAGCCGAAACCCCTTACGAGCAGTTGGAATATATCTTAACTGGGGAAAATACCCCTTCGTATCAAGCAAGACTTGCAGGTATCCGTTTTAAAGCCTCCACCCGTTTCTTTGAGGCGATTCAATCCTATAGACAGTCACTGGAACAATCAGGCATGCTGTTTAAAGACATCACCTTTAGAGGGAAACCACTTGTTACCGCAGAGCAAATAGCGGAAAGGTTTTATAATCATGACACTTCCCTCCGCTTCCATAATAGATTGGAGAAGCTGAAGGATTGGTTAATAAAACTATTGAAAGAGCAGCAAAAAGTTGAAGAGGAAAATCCTTGGGTTCAAGAAGAAATAGAGTTGCTCAGCAATGAGGAGTACCATAAGGCGCATAAATTTTTAGCGGAAAAACGAGGCTTTGAAAGAGAAGCGGTTGCCGACTATGAAATGGAGCCGGAAGCACTTGCCCGATTGATTGTTCACAAAAAATTGAAGCCGTTACGAAATCGTGTTCGAGCTTTCCGTTTCATCGACTTTAAAGGCCTATACCAGCAAATTTTTTCTCATCCTTTGCATATTAAGCAATGGATGGAAGGGGAAAAACCAGCGGAGTGGTCAACAATTTGTGAAGCTACCTTAGAAAAGCTTGAGGAAGATGAGCTATTTTATGAGGACGCCACTCCGTTCTTACTTTTAAAAGAGCTGATTCAAGGCTTTCAAACGAACAGCGTGATCAAACACATTGTGGTAGACGAGGCCCAAGATTACTCTCCCTTTCAATTTGAATTTTTGAAGCGCCTGTTTACCGCGGCAAGGATGACCGTGCTCGGCGATTTTAACCAGGCAATCTTTGCTCATGCCAGTGAAGAGGTTGATTTCAACACGCTAACCAGCCTTTATGGGCCAGATAAAACGGAAATAATCAATATCGCACGAAGCTACCGTTCCACCAAACCGATCATTGAATTCACCAGAAGACTCGTTCCTAATGGGGAAGGGATCATTCCTTTTGAACGAGATGGCGAACGCCCTATTATGGAACAAGTAGCTGATCACGCAGAACTGCATCGCTGTATTGTTTCCAAAGTCGCAGATTTGCGACGCCATGGCTATCATAGTATTGCTATCATCTGCAAATCTGCTGAGGAAAGTGAACGTGCGTTTAAGTCGCTGGCTGGTATTGATGAGATTAAACTACTGAGGAGCAACTCGATGGAGTATGAACAAGGTGTAGTTGTTGTCCCGGCGTATTTATCCAAGGGAATCGAATTTGAGGCGGTCATAATTTATGACGCGTCGGAAATTGTGTATGGCGATGAGAGTCTCCGAAGACTGTTTTACACTGCTTGTACCAGAGCAATGCATTATTTGCAGCTTTATAGCGTAGGTAAGCCGGGTCCGTTTTTAGAGGGCGTGTTGCGGGAGGGGTTTATCCGATCTTGAGATAATTGGAAGTCGGGGTCTATAACACCTTAAACTGTACAGCAAACTATAAACATATCAATCACTCTCAGAGTGAAGAGCTCAAGAGACCTTGATTCTATCCCATTAAGTAAATCCCATCCAAAAGCCCAATTCCTAAAAAAACAAGAGAGAAATTGGGCTTTTTTTTAATAGGTGATAAATCCGGATATCTATGCTGAAAATAATAATCTTCTCTTCAACTTTTGCTCCGTTTCAAGCATATTAAATTGCTGATCTCTTCCTTAAGAATGTCTCAAAAGGACCTCTTATAGATCTTTGATGCATAAAATATGCAACCGATACTGAAATAATCCAAACTAACAGGGCAATTATGTCACTCGCTAATTGACTAATGTTTCCACCAAGACCACCAGCATAAGGAGCTAAAATGAAAACAAATAGAAGTGACTGAAATAGATAAAAACTCAATGAACGTTGTCCAAGAGCAGAAATAGCTTTTGTAAGGCTCCCAGTCGTCCCTTCTAACTTAACAACTAGTAATCCAATCAGCGCAGTCCATCCAACACCACCAGCATAACCAGTTATTGTATGAAGTGATTTTGCAATAGCTTCGAAAACATCATTGTAACTTGTCCAAAATAAAGACGACATTAGGGCCATCGGTATTCCGCCAGCAGTCGATAGTAAAAGCCCCAATATAGCAGCCGTGATAAGTGCCTCCTTATGGCTCTTAGGGTTATCTATTATCTTGAAACGGGCCGCTAAAATGCCAATTAGCACCCCTGGGATTACTTGATAACTCAGCACAGGTGTATAAAACAACCAATCAAACATTCGAGTAATAGATGCCTCAATAGGATTTGCAATTATAGCTGAAGTTGCGACTTCCATATTCAATGCATCAAAACCTCTAGGCATGTACGGGGCAAACACTCCTACCAATATAAGAAAAAACACAGCGATTATGATGATTCTCCTATTGGATAATTGAAGAAATAAACTTGCAAAAAGGAGAGAGATAAATCCATACACCCCGATGATATCTGCCATGAAAAGAGTTGCATGGAAAAAACCGATTACTAACATCCAAGCTCCTCTGCGCTTAAAGATTTTTTTCGTATCCTTCAAGTTGACCCCTTTTCTCTTTTGGCCTTTAAATACTTGATGGAGCCCATATCCGAAAAGGATAGCAAATAGAGGGAAAGCACGTCCGTCAATGAAAACTTGCCTGAAGAATACAGTTAACTGGTCTATTAAAGTGATTTCTTTTTCAGTTGAAAATATAAATTGATTAGCATGTGCCAAAGCAATAAACAACAACATAAAACCACGCGCTAAGTCTGGTGTTAATTTTCTTTTATTTGCAATTGAGATAGTATTCATAAGTTTTTCCTTACAATTTATTATTTTGATTATTAACTAGTACTATAAGTCTGAAACTGTCGAATTACAATGTAAGCAAAGTGCAAACTACTTTCACCCAATCCATCCTATTCAAGATCAATCTTGAATAATTCTCCTTTGCCACTACGTATCATAATCTACTCCCTAAATTTAAAGATTCAAGTGTCTGCATTGATTTAAGAGGCTCCCTTAAACCCGCAAGATCCTTTTCATTAAACCTCCACAACATATATACCTATCCCCCCTTCGTTCGAAAAGGTACCTCGATGGAGTTAGTCTCTTCACGCATTCTTTATTGGCTTCCATTCCGTGCAATGAAATTTTTTATTTTTTCATCACCTGTTCCTCTTTTTGTTTTAAAATAAACACTTCTCTAATAAAAGCCCCCACTATGCCAGAAGCTCCAATGATGGATATCAAATTCATAATCCTGACAAAAGTATGAGGAGTAGAAACCACCACGATACTTTGTAAGATTATAGACAGGCAAAGTAAAGAAGACATCATAACATAGTATTTAACGGTTGGCTCTTTTACTTTCATCGTAATCCCCCTCCATATTTTTCACATGCCGCTTTGTATCGTTTCCCAATCCGCAACCTTGCGCAGAATTTCATCAATCCCCCATACTAGAAAAGAGCCAACTGTAGAACAAATAAGAAAGAGCCTGCTCAAATTATCCCAAGCCTCATTATTGAATAAATGGAGGATGAATATTAGAATCAACCCAAAAAACAAGTGAATGACGAAAGCAATAAAAGCTCTTATAGAAGGAGATATTTTTTGGGTGACCATATCGGAGAGGCAAGAAACCGGTAAACCATACAGTAATAAAAATGGGGCCCCATATAAAAACAAGAGCCAAAACACACCTAGAAATTCCGATATTGAAGGAAGGCTCCATACCGAGATGAGTGCAGGTACAAGAATACAGGCCAAGAAATAGGTCAAAAGCTTCCTAATGATCATTATGTATCCCCCTATAAAGTACGTCTCTTTATTGAAACGGAAGTCTAGGTGGTCATACCCAAATACTGATAATCCCTATCATACACCCAGTAACAAGAAAAGCCGTTGCTACTCTTATATTGTTGACACCAGCATTTACGAGTTTTCTGGAGAGGGCATGTCCACCTTCAAGGTTCTTGAAACGCTTCCAGAACTTTTGATAAAAATATGCCGCTAGAAGGAGAAACATTAGTGCTAAAATGTCCAGTACTACAAACCAACTCAGTTAAATCCCCTTCCTTTCGCATTTGACTCTCCAAATCATATGATGATAACCCTCATCCCAAAAATCTTCTAGCAAAAAGGCCGGATCTCCAAATTTCTTCGTCCAGATTCTTTGAGCACTTACATACCCACTGTCGAGGCAAAACTCTGTTATGCACTTGCTTTGCATTGCCAGCATTATTCTATTTAAAAGTAAATTACCTATCCCTTTCCTTTGGTAATCAGGATGTACAAAAATGGTCCCGACTTCATGTAAGCCTTTAAACGCATTATTTGTACACATGCAAATAAGCTCACTTGCTGCTCCATATTCGATAGTTCCGATTATTTTATCTCCATCTAGAGCAAGAAGAAAAAACCGCTTCTCCCCATTACTTTCCAGGTCTCTAGCTAAGTAGGTTTTCTTCCCTTCTATCTCATTTTCCATGTCTTCTATTTTATCTACTATGCCTTCTTTGTTAAATGTGTCTGTTATTACCGCTCTAAAAAATTGATTCAAGTTGTTAATATCGTCTTCCATTGGCCTTCTTATCTCTACGTTAATCAACACAAAGCCTCCTTCATAAAAGTCAATATATGAACAATACTATTCCGCTTGAAAGTGAGATATAGATAAATCCTAACAGCAATGCATACATGAACTCTTTAGATTTTCGATCCAAGATTAAATATAAACCTCCATAAAAAAATCGTTAAAACTATCATTAATATGGAAGAGAAAGCTATTAGACCATAATCAGCAGAAAAATAGATTTCTATTCTATCCATTAAAATAATGGTTAAAATAACTACCGGGAGTGATATCCAATGGCTTTTTGCTATCGTATCCTTCCCTTTTTGAAACTTTACTTTTCTTGAAATCATTTTGAGAAGTGTTTTTGCTAAAAAATGACTCACTACAAAAAGCCCAACAACCGTGATAATCTCCATCATTAAAATACAAATCCCCTCCTGTTAAGGTGAAAATCTTACCCAACCACCAACAAAAAACAGTCTGTTGAAACCATACTAGACCCGGCTTCCCACCAAAATATCCATTAATTGGTCCACACTTTTAGCAATATAGGTAGGTTCGGCATCCCTAATCTCATCTAACGAACCATAACCGTAAGTCACTCCAATTGAATCAATCCCTGTATTCTTCGCCCCAATGATATCGTGCTTCCGATCTCCAATCATGATAAAATCGCTATGTTTATAATTAGTATATTTATCGAGTATGTATTGAATGATTTCCGTTTTGGATGACCTTGTTCCATCAAGGTTACTCCCGACAATAAGTTGAAAATATTGTTCGATATTAAAATACTTTATAATTTGTTCAGCAAACACGGTAGGCTTCGAAGTCGCAACCACTAACAAATAGCCACTTTCCTTTAATGCCGCTAATAGCAAAGAGATATTAGGATATAACACATTTTCAAACATCCCCTTCTCCCTAAACCTATCTCTATAAAGATCAATTGCACTTTTTGACTTCATTTCATCAAAACCATAATACTCCGCAAAGGAAACCTGGAGTGGTGGACCAATAAAACACTCTAGTTTATCGGTATCAGGCTCCGCAATAGCCATTTTCTCTAATGCGTATTGAACCGACTTCGTAATTCCTTCTTTTGGATCGGAAAGGGTTCCATCTAAATCGAATAGGATGATCTTGTATTTTTCCAAAATAACTCCCCCTTTTTATCTAAACTCATCTTGCACGGAATAGAAATCACTTTCCAATTGGAAATGTTTTTCAAGTTACAACTGCACAATCCCTTCTTCCACTCCAAATCGGATGAGACCTTCGTATGGATCTCCACAAATATTTAATAACTTACAAAACGCCGGTTCAGTTTTGTATCCTTGATTTTTAAGGTTTATCACTTTTTCTTTTAAACCTGGATTTCTCTTCAACAGTTCATATTCAATCATCATATGGAGATATGCAAATTGCTTGTGTACAGGTTGAGCTTGTCCGAACAATTCAAACTCAAAATCCCGAAAAATAAAGTTCGCTTTCACTACTTCTCTTCCTCGGATCGTTGTTCTTTTGATTGAGAAATTCTCCTTATCAGCGTAAAGAGTTTGTAGCTTTTCTGCGAAATGCCCTAGCTCCTGTACTTCCATAATTATGTCTAAATCTGACCCTTGTATATCAATACCGATGGGTAGCGTTCCACAGAGGATGGGATTATAGGCATCTAACTCATTCAAAATATTCAAGTCTCTCATTGCTACATAAGCCTCTTGCTGCTTTATATTGCCGGCTTTCATTTTCTCGAAAGTATTGATCAAAAAACACCTTCCTCACCCTCATTAAAAATTCGGCGCTATTCTTTACTTTCGAATAGCGCCTAAATGATCAATTACGTTGCATATATTTTAAAGGTGCAACTCTTTATATATATTCTAAGTAAACTTAGCAAATGCTACCAAAGATCCCTCATCACAAGACTTGAAACCATTCTTTTCATAAAAATGTCTTACGTCAGGGGCTTCTTCCGTTAATAGAACTTTTTGTCGAACATGTTGATATTTCTTCAGAACCTGCTGCAACAGTTGAGTAGCAATTCCTTGATTATGATATGCATTCAACACCAGAATATCTTGGATATAAATAATGGTTAATCCGTCACCAACAATACGAATTAACCCAACCAATTCTTCACCATCCCAAGCAGAAATAACTTCCAAGGACTGATAGATTGCTTGATAAAGTATAAATCCTTGGTGTAAGCAAACCACTCTACATCATTGTACAATTTCTCTAATTGTTCTAGCTTAATCACTTTGTCTCTACTAAACTTAATTTCCATTCCTTTTCCTCCTCAAAATAATTATTTTGAAGAGTTCTTCCATTTAACCACTGCCTTATACCTCCATTAGCCGCTTTTAACGAATAAAAAGCGCCGTACCCAAATCCATATACTGCATCATATGGTTCTTGACTTAAGTAATTTAATCTTCCTTTAAGCTATCCAATAACACATATCCAAAAATTAACGCAGCTATGGTGGAAAGATCTAAATGTATGATGTCCATCATAAACGGAATGTACCTACCTAGGATAGTGAGAGAAAGAATGGGAACCAAAGCTACGTAAAAGGTTGGAAGTCCGACTGTCAGTAACTTTATCCAATTCACTGACCATGCTTTTTCTTGTTTTATCTCTTTTATTAATCTTGGCAAGCGAAGGAGTATTCCTATTAAGACCGTGAATAATGTTTTAAATATAACTGCAGGAATAAAATTATAGTTCCTTTGAGCTCCATCCAGCAAATGCAGCTGATATCTTGAACCAATATAGTATATAAACCCAATAACTATAGTCCAGAATAAATACCTTGAAAATTTTCTCATCACAAACCTCCTGCATTTTATTGGACATTACATAGTTGATATACGGGGTTACAGTCAAAAAGTTTCGTATTTTGCCCTAAAGCTAGTTGGCCCAACAAACGTGTATTCTGAGTTAACTATGGCTACATTTATAAATAATTGTTGATCTATTTTCACACTTAGCTCCAAACACTTTCCTTCTTCCTCTTAATCAAGTATGTAACGGTACTTAAAATTAGAATGGTAATTAGAATACTAAAGCCTAGGAATATTGAGGTATTAAAGCTGTTGATTATTTGAAAAATGAACAACAGTGCAATAATAGATATAAATATATAACCTTTTTTTCTACTTTTAATATAAAGAGATGAAAAAATGGTTAGTGCCAAAGAAACCATAATTACTTGAGATATGAAAATTGTGAGGTACATCCAAAAACTCATTTTCTCACGTTAGCCTCCTTATTATATTCTTGTGTTGTAATTCAAAATCGATGTCAGACTCTTTGTGATCTACTATATTAACTTTTGTGTTTTCACCTAAATATCTTATAAATCCCCTTCCGATCGCGATGCTCACAACCATTTTTCTCGAATATCTTTATCATATTGGCATTGTTCACATCGGTGCTTCCCACATAATAGATGGCCTGAAATTGCTTGAGTAACGCCATACTAATTTGGTGAATTTGTACACCCAGTCCGCGCCCCCTTAATTCAGGAACTACACCGAAATAAAATAACCTTCCTTCATCTTCGGTGCCTATTTCTATATGAGGAATACTTATTCCAACCAAAGCTCCATCCTTCAAAAAATAATAGCAATGCTGCCGCCACACCGGTCCCAGTTCATTTTTTAATGAATTCATGACTTCATCTATTGGTTGCTTTATATTCTTATTGGCAGATCCCGATCGACAAAGCTCATATAACTCTCCATATCTCTGGTCATCCAGGAATCCTTCTGCAAGAGAATGCCAAACTAATTCACCCTCCGGTATAGGCAAATCGGCCAGTTTCCGTGTGTACTCCACGATACATGAAACTTTGCCAAACTTATTTTCAAGCAGCCAACTTTCATATTGCTCATCCATCAGTAAGGATAAATAGCCAATCTCCAGTCGGTCCCATTCTTTCAGGATGTCTGCAAATTGGCTTAAGTATAATTCTGTAGGAACATCATCCATTTTAATCTGATCAACAAGCCAGTATTTTTGTTCGTTTTTAATGATATTAAATAAGTTCAATTCGCTCCCCCACTACCTTCTTCGGTTGTTGGACAATCCGAAAGATAAAGTTAATACCTTCAAGAAACCGTCCTACCTGCTACCTGTAACTCTATTATTTTAGGTTAAATATACCTTTTCCAGTTTGCAAATCTATTGGCAATGATGAATGTTCGTGTGTTATGAGCCAAGACTCATTTACTTTTTTTAAGCCAAATGTAAAACGGTTTGTTATTTGACGAAGTTTCTCTCCAGATTTTTCTCTGTAAGCAGCGAACGTTACAGCACAATGAACAAATGCAACATTAGTATTTTCCTCAATAGATAAATCATTAAAATCTACTTTTAGTAAATCTCCGTCTTCACTCAAACCATTAAACCACTCTAATACATTTTCTCTCCATAAAGAAATACCCTTACACTCCCAGTTTCCCCAGCAATCATAAATAAGTACATCAGCAGCATAGGTAGACAGGAATTTTTCAGCATCTTTTTCATAAACCGCACATTTGTAATTTTCAAGAACGTCCTGAACTTTACTAATACCAATCGTCATTAAGTCATCTCCTTCAAAAAAGTTAAGTTTTTTTCCATATTCATTCCTTTTTTACTTATTCAACAATCCTGCACTTATTACTTATTACCAATTGTTTCAAAATTAAGTAATTTCCACAAGAAATATATTCAAAAAAAGCTTACCCTTTTCTGGATAAGCGCTTTGTTAGCTATAGTATCTTTTGTGATTAAGAGTAAAGTTCGAAATTGGATTGGGCAACTTTGCATCTAAATAAGTGTTAAGAATAATAAATGCTAAACATAATTAGGATAAGAATAATTGCTCTAATCCAAATTAACTTATTACTTATTCCAGCTTTCTTCTCCAAGTGATATATATAATGAACTGTTATGATAAAACCTAATAATGTCAGTATGTACCCTGTTGTAATTTCAACTAATATAAGATATTCAAAAATACTAAAACCAATTAGAAGAAGACCAATTGAACCCAAAATCATATTTAGATAAAGACTTCTATTATTGTCATTCATCACGTCATCTTCCCCGTTCCTACCATTCCGTTCAATTATAATTATTTCCTTGTTCAGGAAATACTTCCAGATTATTGAAGTTTTACGATTTATTCACTAATATCGTAAACCAGTATATCGAATAATTTTTCATCAACATAAAGGAATATCGCCCATTCACCGGGTTTTGGTATCTTAACGGTTGACGGTGCGTGTACATCCGCTCCATTATTGGGTCCCCCAAGTGGTATGCTCCATCCGTTTGTTGTTATTTGATGAATGGTTTGTGATTCCTTATGGAAGCCAACCACTGTAAGTTTTACGTTGGTGGGCTCATTAACTCCCCATAAATGCCACATCCATTTTTGCGGAGTTAAACTGGGCATATCTGCACCTATGACACCTGACTTATTTTTATTACCCATTATATTGTCATTAAAAATGACTGCTTTGTTTTCCCAATCGATATTCTCAAAATTACTTTCCTCTACGAAATCAGGAATGCTTTCTGTTATGTTCGAATCATTTTTAGTTTCATTTGATGAGCAAGCCGTTAAAACGAATGCACCTAACAACAGAACCAATAAAGCTGTAAACTTTTTACTATAAACCATTAGGAACCTTTTCCCCCTTTAATAAGTTTTCTAATACAGGAATGCTGCCCTATTCCTAAGTAAGAAGCGATAAGCTATGCTGCAATCGCTCCAGATTCTTGAACAACTCATAGATGATGGATTGTTAAGCTTGCTTTCTAATATCAACTTTATAAGAAATTTTATCTTTTACTTCTTTTTCTTAAAAAACACAAAATAAAGAATTATAGACAACGATAGAAGTACAATTATAATTGATGGTTCCATAGTAATACCTCCAGAATGTATTTAACATAAAATACGTTTTCTCTTAGTGAAAAGTTTCATCTACATCAAAATTGACAAGTCAACCTGAAAATTTGATATTTACTTACTATGGAACCTAGTTACGAGCACAATATAGAAATAGATAAAGCAGGTATTTTACAAACTTCCTCACAGACTTATCTTGAATTCTTTTAAAATTAGTCAATCATTAGTAACTACTTATGTGTTTCTTCCATATTCTTCACGTGGACTGTTTTAGTTATGAGAACAGCAACTACTTCTTTTTTAGTAATCGCACCATTTTTCTCATAATTTACAATTCGGTAAATCCCTTCTTATTTACTTTCATATTCCATTAATCTGCCCTTTTACTTAATACCAATTATTTCAAAATCTGTCGTACAACTCAATCTTCTTTTCGTCAAAAAACGCATTCCTTGTTTCAGAAAAGCGTTAGTTAGTGGAATAATGTCTTATATAATCTAATTATCTCGTTTATATTTTTTTGAAAAGTAATAGCCTACAAGTGATATTGAGATTACCATAACAGTAAATATAATGAATTTAACCAATTGCTTATCCCATACAAAATAATAGGTGAAAATTAAACTACCAATTATAATTATAATTTGAAGTACGAGATAAAAAATCCTTTTATCCAAGGTCATCCCCACCCTTATTCAAATCCTCTTCCTAATTTTAACATATAATTTCCACTTCTTAATACTATGATTGGCCGTTTATTGATTAATTCCGCTCCCATAATTCATGATTCGTAGATAACCATATTTAAAAATGGTAATTGTAATTTAGAAATAAATGGAATACATTTAAAGAGGAAACATTTTTATGTTTATTGAATGGGGGTATTCAACATGCTTTGGGTGAACTTTGTTCTGATTATCGTAATTGTGTTGGTGGTGGCGAAAATAGTTAAAGTTTCTTTAAGGAAACTATTAAAAATTGAGAAAAGCAAAAAGAAGTTTTTTTCTTACAACCATATCAATAAGCTGCACGTAAAAATTGATTGGAGTTTCAGAATTATTGCTGCGCTCACTTCTATTACTCTAGCTATCTTAATTGGTAATCAAAACATCTCCATGACCGCAATAGTAGTGGTTTTGGTAGTATTTATTTTAGCGGATTATTCGATACGGGCATTTTTCGAATGGAAATTCTCCGACAATCCGAAAGAATCCATTTTAACGGTTAGTGAGATGTTTATATTAGTTGTTTCGGTTGTCATTGTTTCTACTATGAATTTATTGAATATTAATCTACATTAATGTTGATTTTTGGGAAGGGGAGGGTTCATTAGACTGCTTTTGCAAGCTGCGTCTTCCCCCGAAAATCGAAACCTACTTGTTCAGTATCCCCAAATATTCCTTCCATGGCCCCACGTCTGTGCTGTACCTTTTTGCGATTACACGTACGATTTGGGCAGTGTGGGTGAGGTCATGCACCGCCCATGTGGAGATTAATTCTCTTGCCTTCACTTCCCCGAGGGCCGGGTGTATGCCTTTTTGCTCCAAATGCTGTGTCGGGTCGATAAGTAGTTTAAGTGTTTGTAGGTTTTCTTTCCGAATTTCTCTAAACGCCTGTAGCTTCTGCTCGATTGGTGCTGCCGTGTTTTCATTTAAATGTGCGAACCGGTCAAACTCCGGGAATGGCTTGCTGTCGCCTTCCTGCAAAATAAACCGGAGCCGCGGAATCCAGTTCATCTTTTCCCCTTCGATCAGGTGGTCGATGACTTCTATGGCATTCCAGGTTCCTTCCCCTTCATTACAGATTAACCAGCCCTCTGAAAGACCCACTAGAAGCTGTTCGAGCGCATTTGGTGTGCGTTCAAGTATCTCCATCGCTTCATTCATTTGAAAGTTCATGGTACATACCTCCCTCTATTATTCATTCAATCTATTAATAATTTTACATCATCTGCTAAAAGAGTGGACAAGGAACTCGATATAAAGGAAAAGGGGAGATTTTTGTCATGAAGAAAGCAGTCATTCTTTTTATATCAGGGGTATTTTTTCTAACTGTTACACCAGAAATGGCGTTTGCCCAGGCTGTATCAAACGAAACGGGACAGCCCAATAAATTCATTGTCATTGTTTCTACTATTATCATCATCCTCGTCTTCTCTCTTTTTAAATGGTGGAAAGACAGGAACGCTACATAAGGAAAAGTCCAAGCATGCCAATCCATTCCTCATATCCTATAGAAAAGACTATGGGAGTGATCTGGGATGGGAAACGCATGTCTGGATTTCAATATCAGGACACAGTTTACCTTTACGGTGAGTGATCGGGATCTAAGTAAGGTTTTGAATGGACTGGCTGAGGAAAGCGTGAATATCAACGGCTATTTCCAGACGCTTGCCGGGAAGAAGTTCAATTTTGTCCGCATGGTGGTCGGTACATCTGCTGATGAGCCCGAGCGGGACATCCGCATAGTTCGGAGAGTGATGAAGCAAGTCGGGGTCCGTTATAGGGAGAATCAGATTATCCAGTTGCTCGATCGTGTTTATGGTGTGCCGGGACAGGTCAACACAATCTTTGGCACGCTTTGGTGCAAGATGCAGGTTCGTGCTGTCTACCTTGGGGAGGACAACAACATCTACCTGGATGTTTCCAATATCGGATACGCAATCCGGCTTTTATCAGAAGTGAACCCTCCGCGTTGCTAGGACTGTTGTGATGGCCTTTTGCCTGAATGCTGCATAGTATAGGGTAAAACTCAGACTGAAGGAGTTGTGAGACTATGCGGGAGATGCCGGAAGTGGTGGAGTCGTTTGACTATTTGATTCGGACGCAGTTTTCATTTGATGTGGATGAATGGGCTTTAAGCTGTATTATGGATGGATTGGGAGAGCAGCAGGTCAATATTAATGCCTATTTTCACTCTAAGACAAATGATGGGACTCACCTTGTAAAATTGGTACTTGGCAGCAGTGAAGCTGAGACGTCACAGGACTTGCAGGCGTTGCGAAGGGTTTTGCGTGGCTATGGACTGGGTTTCAAGGAAAGACAGGTCATCCAGGTGGTTAAGCTGCCGGCAGGGAAATCCGGACAGCTCAACGACCTTTTTGGTGCGCTCTGGTGTGAGCTACAGGTGGAAAGCATGTATCTAGGCGAAAATACGAATGTATTTTTAGATACATCCGATATTGAACGCGCAATTGACATCCTTTCTGATCCAGTAATGTTTGTATGTGAAAAGAACTGTTAGAACGGGACAGTGTCATGAATCGGCGTGGTCGTGGTGGCCTCCCAGTCCGTGCGGGTAATGGCATATCCGACTGAATCGAATAGCTTGTCGTTTTGAGGCCAGGCACTACGGTGGTAGGCTTCTTTGACGTATCCGCTGTTATGGAAGGTCTTGCGCATTGCAAGGTTGTCGTGGCGGGTATGGCCTTCGATTCTGATGAGATGTGGGTAGTTCGTGAATGCATATTGTGTGAGCCATTTTACAGCTTGAGGGCCACGGTTTTGTCCTCTGGCTTTTTGTTTGAGTCGGAGGTCGAACAGGCAGCTTGGGTCCTCTAGGTCGAAAAGCCGTAACATGCCGATGGTTGTTTGATTCTCGTATTGGATGAAGAAGGTTTTTGTTCCTTCGTTTGTGTAGTTGTTTTGTGCGATGGATTTTTTTATCGCTTCCTCTGTCGGGTTTTCCGTCCCATGGTAGGGCCAGGTTTCGGTTGTCAGCAGTTGGACAAGCTCGTTTTCGGTTTCTTTTGTGAGTTCGGTGTATGTTTGCATATTAGTCTACTTTCCTCCGTTTAGCTTGTTGATTTTCCCATTCCTCGCGCAGCATGCCCATGCGGATCGAGTCATAGAGTTTACCTTGATAGTTTCGAACGTTCCTTATACATGCTTCCTGTGTGAAGTTCAATTTTTTACCGACCTGTACCATCCGGAGGTTTCCGGACCAGGTGGTATAGCCGACTCTCGGAATCTGCGGTTTTGTATGGAACAGATAGTCAGTCCATAGCTTGATTGCTTCGGTTCCGTAGCCGCCATTCCAAAATTTTGGCAAGTAGATGATGATGCCCATCTCCAGCCAATTGGACGGTTCGTGCTCCCAGTAGTAGATGACGCTTCCGATTGTCTCGGGCTCGGCTGTTTGCGTTTGGATCAGGTAGATGGAATCCATTCCTCCGTTGATCTGCTTGGTCATTTTCGTGATGTAAGTTTCCTCGTCGATAATCTCCAGTGGAAAGTATGGCGCGTCCCACTTTTTGTATTCGGGGTTGGGGTCGCCGTACATGAGGTGGTATAGTTCCGGGAGATCGGGGATGGTTAGTTTTTTAAGTTGGATTTTGGTTCCTTGGATGGTAGTTGGTGTAGCTGATATTGATGAGTTTTGGATTGTCGGCATAAGTAAGGGCTCCTTTTTGGATGGGTAACTAGGTAATTTACGTTTATGTGTGGGGTTTGGTTTCGTTTTTTGTCTGTTTTCTTGACTTCGTGATGGAAATATATGGATTGTCGTTAATTCAGGCTGTTTTTTTGTATAATTGGAGAGGTTTTTTGAATACTTTGGGCATTTTTTTGTATAATTCCCCTCGTTTTTTGTATACTTCCCCTTTAGACCTTCAGATGCACAATTACACAAAAACCTCATCTTCCAGCAGATCCCTTATCCTAGCATAGTAATTTTTAAACAATCGTTTGTTCAAGGAAAAATTCAACTCTTGTGCCCCAATGCATCCACGAAAAAATCACAAATTAACTTTTAAGATTGCTATGTTACCAAAGTAATTTCCCCCAAAACTGAAAAACAGACCCCTATCCCAAAAGATAGAAGCCTGCCCACCAAATCATTTATTCCCCTAAATCCACATTATGGTACACACGTTGCACGTCGTCGCAGTCTTCTAGCGCATCAATAAGCTTTTCAAACTGCTCTTGTGCATCTTCCGGTAGCTCCACTTCGTTTTGAGCAAGCATCGTTAGTTCGGCTACTGTGAACTCTTCCACTCCGGCATCCTTTAATGCTGACTGCACCGCATGGAATTGGTCGGGCTCAGCATACACGATTACCGTTTCCTCTTCTTCCATGATGTCGCGCACGTCCAGGTCCGCTTCCATCAGCAACTCTAGTACTTCGTCGGAAGTTTTTCCTTCGAATGCGAATACTGCCGTTGCGTCGAACATATAGGCAACAGATCCACTTACACCCATGTTACCGCCGTTTTTCCCAAATGCTGCACGTACTTCGGAAGCTGTGCGGTTTACGTTGTTTGTAAGTGTGTCCACGATAACCATGGAACCGTTCGGACCGAAGCCTTCGTAACGTAGCTCATTATAGCTTTCTTCCCCGGCGCCTTTAGCCTTGTCGATAGCGCGGTCAATGATGTTGCGTGGCACGTTGTATGTTTTCGCGCGCTCAAGTACAAATTTCAATGCCATGTTGGATTCTGGATCCGGCTCGCCTTGCTTCGCTGCTACATAGATTTCAAGGGCAAATTTAGAATAGACTCTACTCGTATTCTGATCCTTTGCCGCCTTCTTTTCCTTGATGTTGTTCCATTTACGACCCATATATATTCACTCTCTTTCGGAATTTAAAAGATATAACTTTTTCTATTATACATCAATCCCCTTCACGGTTTCGAGTATTTCCCATTAAAATGCTTGTTACCTGTGGTAAGATTGGTTTTGATGTTCTAATCATTTTATTTTTAACCTATTATAACTTTTAGGAGGGTCGCAATTTCAGAGATTGCGATATGTTTACTATGAAAAATTTATTTTCTTCTTTTACTATATTTTCATCGGTTCAATGGTTATTTTTCATTTTCGCCAATACGGTTGTGGTTCCGCTCTCAATCGGGGCCGCTTTTGACGTGGCACCGGAAGTGAGCCGGATGATGCTGAGTGCCTCCCTTCTTTTTACAGGGCTGGCCTGCATCTTTCAAGGATGGATGGGCCATCGCTACCCGCTGCTGGAAGGGCATTCTGGTTTATTGTGGGGCGTGATGTTGAACCTTGGACTCACTGCCTCTTCGCTTGGCATGAGTTTCACCGAAATTGGCGGGGGCGTTGCGACTGGACTGCTGTTTGCCGGCGGGTTCACGATGCTGCTTGCGGTGTTCGGCTGGACTTCGGTGTTGCCGAGAATCTTCACGCCGATGGTCATGACGGTGTATCTGTTCTTATTGACCTTTCAGTTGATGATGGTGTTTTTCCAAGGGATGCTCGGTGTGACGGAGGATGGCGTGATGAATGTGCCTGTGAGCATGCTTTCCGTTGCGCTTGTCATTTTTGTTAGTGTGTTGAAAATAAAGGCGCCGAGGGTCATCGGGAATTTCGCGATTCTTATCGGAATTGTCGTTGGGTGGATATTGTATGTTCTGCTGTTCCCTGGTAGTGGCCAGGAGGCGCCTGCTGCGGCATTTGCGTTTGACCTGTTTCCGCTCGGCGCGCCGAATCTGGAGTATGGAATCATTGCGGTCGCCTTCTTTGCAGGGGTGCTGAACTTGAGCAACACGATTGCATCTGTTCAGGCGGCTGCCGACCTGTATGGAGAGACTGCCATGCCGGGGCAATTCCGGAATTCCTTCTTCTTTACTGGCATGTTTTCAGTGATTGCTTCCTTATTCGGACTTGTTCCTTACACGCCGTTCACGTCGACGATTGGATTTTTACAGAGTACGAGAATATTAGATCGGAAGCCGTTTTTCATAGGTGGCATCATGCTTGCCGCAATTGGACTGGTGCCTCCGTTGACGTCGTTCCTGGTGACAATGCCAATGACTGTTGGAAATGCAGTGCTGTTTGTTGCGTATCTACAGTTGTTCGGGACTGCCTATAGCAGTCTGAGAGGTGCTGTATTCAACTCGGATACGATCTTCCGCTTGGCGGCACCAGTATTACTGGGGGTCTGCTTGATGAACACCTCGCCGGCTGTGTTCGGTCCGTTGCCGGTGCTATTGCAGCCGTTCTTGGCGAATGGGTTAATCATGGGAGTGCTGCTGTCGATTGTGTTGGAGAAGGTGACGAATTGGGGGCAGTTTGAGGATAAGGCGGTTGAGCATAGCTGACTCTAAGTGTTAGCTATTTTGATTAGCTATTTTGATTTACCGGAAGTACTTTTACTTTAAAATTGATAATCCAAAAGGAAAACCTCACATAAAAGAGAATGTATTACTGAATTAATTATTTTCTCAGGAGGTTTATTCCCATGAATCCAACCCTAACGGAAGGGCACGGAGATGTCATCAAAGCTATCTTCGTCTATCCTCGAACAGAACAAGTCGAGGAAGTCACACTAAATACGGCGCAAGTAACCGCCTTGCTAAATTCTACTCAAGTTTGGATTGAGTCTTTCAGCGCAAACCTAAAAATGCATAACACCGTTTGGTCGTATGGCAACGGAAACTTCACATTGCAAATTTATTTGAAGTGAGATCGAAAAAGCAGAACCAGTTTACTTAGTGGTTCTGCCTTTCAGCTGTTTCTTTCCTCATCGCCGCTCTCAGTGTTAAGATAATAATCACCAAGAACAAGGAGGAAACCATCATCCGACAGATAGAATTCAAATACGAAGTCACACGACATGCTTTATCCGCGCTGGTTAATCATTTTAAACCTTGGCGTTATGGGAGAATTCTCTTTTATATAGGCGCTTTTCTTTTCAGCATCTATTCCATTACCGACCTGCTTCAGATGTACGGGGAGATACCTACCGGGTTGTTTGTCATGTCCGCCGTTATGGCATTTATTGTTCCGTTCTTTGTTGCTTTCCTTTTAATTAAGATGGTCACTTTTCTTGCAGGGCTCATTTTATTTAGAAAACCCGTTTATGAAGAGGAGATGATCGTGCGGTATCAGGAGGGGGACGACTATTTCCTTGCCGGAAAAGACCAATCGAAATTCAACTTTACTGCCAATACTGAAATGATAGAAACGAAGGACTATTACATTCTGTTCAAGGGTAAGCTTATCCAGGACGGGATTGCCATTCCCAAGCTGTCCTCGCTTGATGAGGGGTATGAGGAGAGAGTCGGGTTTCTGATTAGTATTATACAAAGTAAAAAATGAGCAAGAAGCCTTTCGTGGATGTGGAAAGGCTTTTTACTTACAATTGTCGGTCGTTACCCGCTATTCTTCAAAAGAACAAACCCCAAGAATATGACCGTCCGGATCCTTGAACTCAAAGGACATCACTGTGCCATAATCCATTACGTCCTCTACCTCTACACCATTCTCCCGCAATTTCTGATGTGCCACATAAATATCGGAAGAATAGAAGTTCAATAAACAATGGGATGCTGGTGTCACTTTCTCCGCGTGCACAAGCGTCAAAGGCGTCTCCCCCACTTCAATTGCCGCATAGCCATTTTCTACATCATGCCACCTGACTGAAAAGCCTAGTACCTCTGTGTACCAATTAATGGACCTTTCCATGTCAGTCACCTCTAGAAATACTGTATCAATCCTTTTGAATAGTGCACTCATGCTATCTGCTCCTTTCTTTGATTTCTTTGTGAAGTCATGCATAGTTAACCTCCATTACCCCTTTATCGTCGATATAACTTTAAGTACACCTCCAAATCCTCCGCACTATTAATCTCTGAAATGTCATCCTTGTGCAGTTGGAGTGTCTTATTCTCAAAGCTGAGCCCAAAATGATGCAGAGGAACTCCCTTCTCTTTTAATGCCTGTAAAAAAAGAAAAGCCCTCTGCATTTCCGTCTTACTGTTAGCGCTTGTTAGGAGGATTTTGTCTAAGGTGACACCTACTTCGACTGTTGCATACTTTTTGTATCCTCCCACTAGGGGCTCTTTTGGCTCCGTTTCAGAATAGACTAAATCAATCCCGTAGTTAGAGGGGTTAGGGTAATGTTCTTCCACGATTGCTCCTATTTCCTCATTTGCCTCCGTACTCCAAACCTCATAACGATACCCATCTTGCGTTTCTCCTGTATAGCGATTCTGCCCCACATAAAACAAAAGATCTGGTTCGTCTTTTGCATAGGCATAAGCATGATATTTCCTCGTGTTGAAAAAATCAAAAGAGATATCCTCGATCACAAAATCCTTGCCGTATTTCTCTTCCAAATATGTTTCGAATACTTGTTTGTTTTTCCATAGCCCCCAAGGCGATCCCCAAAAGACAAATGACAGGAGCAGGGCCAGAACAATGCCCCCTGACCCCCACCACATATATTTTCGCTTCAGCTTACATTCCCCCAGCTTTCCGTTTTTTCCAGTCCTCTGCAAGCATTCCGTACACCGCATGATCGACGTGATGGTCATACAGCCATTCCGCTTGTCGAATCTTCCCTTCCAACGTAAATCCGAGTCTCTCTGGAATAGACCTACTTTTCACATTCTCCACCGCCGCACGAATATCAACCCGGTTCATTCCAAGCTCCGTGATGGCATAGTCCGTCAACGCTTCCGCCACCCTAGTCATGATGCCATTCCCTTGATAATCCTTATCCAGCCAGTACCCGATATATGCCACTTTGTTGGTCCAGTCAAGGGTATTGTAGCTTGCCGCACCAACTATTTCCCCTTTAAAAAGAATCATCGTCGTCATCGCTTTATTTTCCGCATAGCTTTGTCTGGTACCTTTTATAAAATTCCTGGAGTCCTCCACCTTTTTTGTGAAGTCCAGCCATGGCAGCCACTCGCGCAGATAGGCCCTAGAGTTGTCGGTCAGCTCAAATAGTCGCTCTGCATCTTTTTCTTCTGCTAGTTTTAAAGATAGTTCCTCGTCAATTTTATGTATGAACATGGTTGTGTTCCCCCTAAATGATTTGTAGTTTTTTTAAATGCATAATCGATTCCACATTTTCCTTTTTATCGGCTCAAATGCTCATGTATCAACTTCCATTTCCCCTCTTCTTTTACAAACACATTCGTTGCCCGCCCGCTTCCGGAAATGAATTCTCCATTCATGTAGCCTTCATAATGAAACGTGTAGAGGCAAGTTGCAGTCCTCTCACCCACAGCAATCCACTGCACATCTTTTGCAGCGTACACTTCCTCTTTTATTGTGTCCCATGCGTTTTCAAAGAAAGAGCGAATATCCTCTAGGCTGGTGCAGGTTTTATTAGTGAACCAGTAGACAACATTCTCGTGGAGACTTTTTTCCACGTTATCAAAGTTGTGGGTGTTCGTAGCTTCTATGTACTCTTCTAGCGCTTTTTTATAATCCATTTCCATTTCCATTCCCCTTTACGGTCGCATTTCCTTTGGCTCCAACACTCCAACGAGGGAAGTCTGTGCCTGGTTCTGAATTGCTTCTATTACCCCGTCGGCAATCTCTTTGTTCCGGAGCCATCTTCCTTGGTTCCCTTCCAGCTTAAATCCAAGTTGGATCTGGTGGTAGCTGCAGGTGATTGGAATATGCATAGCACTCTTCACTTCCGAAAGATGGGCCCGGCTTCCTAATACGTGGTAAAGCTCCAAGACTCCACTTGTTTCTGCAATTGTTTTGGTTATCTTATCCAACGCCGGTTCTCCACCGGTATGAACCCAAGCTACGACCAAATCGACTGGACCGTTGTGCTGGATTGTTTGATGGAGCAGGCTGTCTAGTTTGTCCACTTCTTTATAGTCGACCAACAAAGCGGTTATTTTCCCATTCTCCGCTTTGTCAGTCAGTGCACTCATCTTATGAGGATTTCGTCCAATAACGGAAACATGGTAATCCTGTACCGTTAACCATAGACATACCTCTGCAAGCATGCCTGTACCGCCAATTACTAGCGCATGCTTCATGTCCTTTCCGCTCCTTTCACTTTCAACCGGTACACAAACTGTTCGCCCATCCGCCCCATCACTTTTTTTCCACTGTCTTCAAAACCTGATCTTAGGTACACCCTTTGCGCAGCTTCGTTTCGTAGATTTACCGCCAGTATGACCTCATCCACTTGAGGGTAATTTCGCTTCACGAAGTCCGGCAACAGTTCCAGCGATTTCCCTGCAATCCCTTGTCCTTGAAAAGGAAGAGAAACGGAATATGCCCGTAAAAGAATGGCAGTTGGATTGTCTGTATATGTTGGAAGTTCCTCCCCCTGGTAAAGGACGAAGAAACCGGCCGGTATCCTGTTTGATAAAATGACAACCGGATGCCTGCCTTTATCGGTTTCACATGTTTCCAATGCGTCAACTGGAAGGGAGGTGAATTTCAGTTGTTCTTCTGGAAGCTCGAATTCATTTAAACGATCCCGGTATTCCGGGCGATATGTGTCAAGTTCCACTTCATTCCTTTGCGTCACCGTCCAACCGTCTTGAGGGTCTATTAAACTATTTGTGATTTCCATCGGTAAAGGTCCCGCTAAGCAATCCGCCAGCTTTAGCGCCCCTCTCCACTCCTTTTCCGGACGAAGCAGGCAATTCGCTTCAAAAAACTGCACGTTAATCTTTTCACATGTAGCGCTTTGCTTACTTCTTTCTACGATTTCATCATGGATATGTTCCATGAAAAATTGATAAGATTGCTTATCTTTCCACATGGACAAGATACACGCTTCTTTGGGATTGGTTGCGCTCCAGCCACCTACCTGTCCCAAAATACCCTCTGCATTTTCCAGCACAAGCCAAGCCTCTTGTGCTTTTGAAAAATCTTCTCTATGTTCGTCGGCCACTTGGCATTTAATCCATTTTATTAGCATCACTATCACCTTTCGTTGCAGAAATAAGCTCTTTGGCAAAATCAATGATGGCGTTGACTCTTTCCTCGTTTTTCGTAAATTTCCTCTCTGGACTTCCCTTACGAATATGGATTGCCTCCTGAATCAGGTCATGCCACTTTTGATCAAGTTCACGCCGCCCATATTCTCCCGCCTCAAGCTTGGAGATGATACCTTGTTCCTTCGATGTGTAAAATTGCCGCAGCAAGCCGAGCACTGTCCATTCCATTTCCGTTTCAATGTGTTTAACTGGGTATGCGATCAGTTGCTCTTTCTTCTGTTCCATGGCGAAAATTCTTTGAGCCCAGTATTCATTCATATTTTTGCGGACATAAGCTATTAGATCTTCAGTTGTTACGGCAAAGGGGAGGTCGTAAGCTTCAGGGCCCATGATCGTTATTCCTTTGTTTTTCAATAGCCACCACGTAACCGGAATATCATGCACCGCTTTTCCGAAGGTGCCCTCGTTGTAGAAATAGGTTTCTTCTCTCATGTTAGTCCATTGCACGTATATTCCATCCAATTGCGGCTTTTCGCATGTTTTCTCTAGGTTTAAATGAATATTTTTTAATGTATCTGCATCTTTTCCTGTGAGTTTTCGGCTTGTCACCGCAACAAAATCAACGTCACTTTCTCCTTCCATATACGCATCTATTGCGATGGACCCGTGCAAATACAGTCCTTCTAGCAACCCTGGTAACTCTTTGTTGCAGCTATCTATATAAAGATTCAAAACCTTTTGTACATTTTCCGGAATCCTACCCATTTTTATCACCCTATTATTAAAAAATTTGCATTCTACACCTTTCGACTCTCTGTCCGTTTTTTCCTCTTACACGTAAGAAAACAGAATAATAATGAATAAACACGAGATTAATTATTGACCAAACAAGAATAAACATGCAATAATAGGAAAGAAGTTGAAAATAACATTGGGGTGATGATCTTGTTTACAGATGAAAGACGGGGAGAAATTTTGAAGGTATTGGAGCAGGATGGAAGAGTGCTGGCGAAGGATTTGGCCGACCAGTTCAACATGTCGATTGATTCCATCCGCAGAGACCTATCCATCATGGAAGAACAGGGGCTTTTGAAAAGAACACACGGTGGCGCAATTCCGGTAGCATCCGTTCGGACCATGCCACGTCCTCCTGCAGAACGCTTCGGGGACGGCACGGAACACCAGAATGCCATTGCAAAAATGGCTGCAGGGTATGTAAAAGCTAACCAAACGGTATTTATCGGCGGGGCGTCCATTCACTATGTATTGCTCAAGTATCTACCCAAAGACATTCCATTCACGGTGCTAACCAACTCACTTGAAATTGCATATGCGTTGCGCGGGTCCGAAAACATCTCCACATTTTTAATTGGTGGAAATGTAAAAAGCTCCGGCAATATTACGGATGCTTTGGCGAATGAATTTGTGCGTCAGTTCACGGTCGATTTGTGCTTTGCAACGGCTGGGGCTCTTTCCGCAAAAGGCTTGAGCACCGCAACGCCGGAAGTGGCCATATTTTATAAGACGGTTTATGATAACTCGAAGAAATTGGTTGGGATGTTCGAACATACGAAGGTCGGGCAGGAGATGTTTGCCGGAATGTATCCGGTTGGGAAGTTGGATGTTGTGATTACAGATAAGGAAACAGATAAAGAAAAAGTGAATGGGTTGAAGGCTGCTGGGGTTGAGGTTTTGGTGGCTGGGGAATAGATTTTTTTAATGAAAGGCTCTTTTCTCAAAGATTGTTGCTATTCCCTTGTAAAAAGTCGGTATTTGGGACTTTTTACTAGGAAAAATCGGTCTTTGGATTTTTCACTGCTTATCTACTATAAAATCGGCATGCAAGTTATCCTGTACCGCCAGGAAAAGAGCACGACAGAAAGGAATATAACGGTTGGTTTATTAATGCGTAAAAGCAACAAAGTTTACGAAAATAGCCTAATGAAAAGCGACGGCACACGTCTTGGTGCTGCCGCTTTTTTGTATTATGTTAATTGCTTCTTCTTCCGTTTTTCCTGTGTCCACGATGTTGGAAATCAGCAAATAACCAGAGTTGATGCGGAAACTCAAGGAGTTCGTGCCAAAATAGGTCGAGTTCATGCCAAAATCCCGTAAGTTGATTCCAAAACGCATCCAGTTCATGCCAAACTACCCCGAGTTCATGCCAAACGTTTTTTTCCGCCGCCGTACCCTCCCCAATAAAAAAGACATCGACTCCATCCCGGGATCAAGGACCCCAAAAAAATCATTCCTCCTTCTCAAAATCCTCCCGCAGCAACCCATAATAGGCAAGGTCCACAAATCTCCCGTCCCGCATCGCATGCTGGCGCCAGGTTCCTTCGTGTTTCATGCCGACTTTCTCCATGATGCGCCAAGATCCAGGGTTATCAGCAAACGCTCCGGCGAAAACCTTGTTGAGTCCTAGTTCCTTAAAGCCGTAATCCACCACAGCACGTGCAGCCTCGGTTCCGTAGCCTTTTCCCCAATATGGTCGGCCGATCCAGTATCCCAGTTCTCCGCGTTTGTAGGCTGGGGTTTGTTTGATGTTGATGATTCCTATTAAACTGTCGCTCTCTTTTTCTACAATCGCTAAGACTGCCAGACTCTCCTCTTCTGCAGCCATCATGCGTTGGATGAAGTCCTTGGCAGAGCCTGGCGGATATGGATGCGGCACCGTCAAGGTTGTTTTGGCAAGTTCGTAGTCGCTGGCCAGTTCTTCGACACGGTCAGCATCTTCAAGCTTTAGCCGTCGTAATAGTAATCTTTCTGTATTTATTATTTTCCCCATTTGATGACCCCTTTTCTCAAAACAAGAAATTCAAAGTAATATTTTCCTATTATATACATTCTTTTTGCTTTGTCCATACTTCAAATCTATCAATTCTGACTATTTCTACTATTTTTCGATTTTCTCCTGACTAAAAAATAGGATTATTTACTCACCCACTTTAGTACGTTACCGCATCTTAAGTCATAGAAAATCCTGGAATTTTCTATCGTTTCACATACATTCAAGATCGGCTGACCTTAAAAATAGTCTGAATAGTCTGTTTACCAAACCCCCTTTTTCCTTTACGATGAAAATGTCGAAAATATCGTAACCCGATATTTTCGTAACACTAAATATCTAGAGGGGATGGGTTTATTTGAAAAAGATTTTTATTCTTGCTGCAGTAGTATTCCTTATTTTCGCCGGTCTTTTCTCCGGTGGACCATCGTCAAACGCGGCGAGCTCGCTACAGGAATTCAAAAACAAAGGGAAAGTAAGGGTTGTCGACAATAAAGGAAATCAAGGACCTCCTTCCTTTGTAGCTGGAATTCTATCAGAAAAGCAAGCAAAAGCCGACGCTCAGAATGCGAAGAAGTTCCTTGGAAAACATAAGGACTTTTTCCACATGAACAATCCTGAAAAAGATTTGAAGGAAGTTAGAGCAACAACTGATGATCTTGGGATGACACACGTTCGCCTTCAACAAACGAAAAACGGCGTTCCGGTCGATCGAAACGAACTCAATGTACATTTTAACGAAGAGAATGTGATCACTACGGTTAACGGCAACTATGATACGAAATTAGACTCCTTAGAAATCAACACCACACCTTCCATTCAAGCGGACAAAGCGGTAACAGAAGCGAAAGCAGCGGTTGATGCTCCAGCAGATATTCCGATTGAGTCCTCTGAACTAATCATCTATCCACTCGAGGAAAACTATCATCTTGCTTACCGAGTAAACCTCGAATTTTTCGAAGGCGAAGCTGGTAACTGGTATGTGTATGTGGATGCCCACAATGGTAAAGTATTAGATCACTATAACGCGATGACTGGCTTTGGATTCTTCGAAGATATCATTGGAACGAACAATGTAGAAGGATCTTCCGCTTTAAAAGTAGAACAAGGTCCAAATCCGAAAGCAGTTGAAAATGCGGGAAAATTGAAGCCTGCGCGCGGGTCTGGCTTAGGCACAATCGGATTGACAAAGCTACTCAATCTTTCTCACGGCAATGTTCCTGGAAGTGGCGAGGGGACGCAGTTCTTCTTGGCTGATTATACAACTCCACAGATGGATGGAATCTTCACCTATAATATGAAAAACACGTCTAATCAAATGTGGTTATATTCCAACAAAAATGCTTCCTGGAAGGATGTAGAATACACTGGAGATAGCAGCACGTGGGAAACAGTTGGACAAGGTCCTGCAGTCGATGCACACTCCAACTCTCGTATTGTGTATGATTATTTCTTAAATAAGCATGGCCGCAACTCCTTGGATGGAAACGGAATGGCCATTAATTCTCGCGTTCACTACTGGAAAGAATATAACAATGCCTTCTGGAGTAACGGAATTGCGATGATGACTTATGGGGATGGCGATGGAAAGCAATTCATTCCACTTGCTGCCTTAGATGTAACGGCCCATGAAATGGTTCACGGTATCACGCATTATAACGGCGGCTTGCGTTACCGTTTTGAGACTGGTGCTATCAATGAAGCCTACTCTGATACATTTGCTGCTTTAGTAGACGATAGCAACTGGGATATCGGCGAGGATATTATGGGGGAAGAGTGGTTAGCGAATGGCAGAACGGCCCTTCGAAGCAATGAAGATCCAGGTAAGTTCCCAACAGGTGCGGTCTACTGGCCTTACAGCATTGACGGTGAAGGTCGCTACCCAGCCCACATGGATGAGTACTACTACCTTCCTTCGAACATGGATAACGGCGGGGTACACATCAACTGTACGATCCTACAGCACTCCGCCTACCTTGTAGCGGAAGAATATGGCATGGGTAGAACAGTGGTGGCAGACACTTGGTACCGTGCATATGACTACCTGCACTACGACGCATCTTTTGCAGAGTTCCGCGAAGCGATTTTACAATCTGCTATCGACCTTTATGGCGAGGGCAGCGACGAGTACAATGCGTTCTTGGGAGCATTTGATGACATCGGTCTTTATGAAGGCTGGTCTGTGAATGACAATCCGAGAGCACCACAATTTTAATTTAAACAAAAAAACAGTGCCGATTAACCATTTGGCACTGTTTTTTACGTTTACTTTTCTAAATAATGCACACTGAACTTTTCCTCGTCATCCATCCATATCTTGCTCGGCTTAAACCCGCATTGTATAGCAATCTCCTGGAACTCACCGATTGAGTATTTATAGGAATTTTCCGTGTGGATGGTTTCGCCTACTCGAAAGTAGAATTCGTGTTCTTCAATTTTCACTGCCTGATCATATTGGCTTTCAAGGTGCATTTCAATGCGACCTTTCTCCTTGTTATAGAAGGCGAGGTGTTCGAATTGTTCCTCATTAAAATCCGCCTCAAGCTCCCTGTTTATTCTTGTCAAAAGGTTGAGATTGAATGCCGCGGTAATACCTTGCGCGTCATCATAGGCCTTTTCTAGCGTATTGATGTCCTTTTTCGTATCAACACCAATGAGGAAACCATCTCCTTCGTTCAGGAGTTGAGCGGATTTCATTAGAAAGTTCCGGACTTCCACCGGCTCGAAATTCCCAATCGTGGAGCCTGGAAAGAATATTACCTTCTTTCCTTTCGACTCCAATGGCAGCGTAAGTGGAGCCGTATAATCCCCGCATACCGCCTTTATCGTTATATGAGGGAACTGCATTCCGAGCTCCAAGCTTGACTGAAAGAGAAAGTCACGCGAGATATCAATAGGAACATATTCTTTTAGACTCGAAAAATTGTGAAGAAGCGTCTTTATTTTGTTGCTGCTTCCGCTTCCGTATTCTATTAATGTGTGGACATCCCCAACAGCCATCGTAATTTCCTGTATCTTTTCGTTGAAGATTTTCACTTCGGTTCGAGTCGGATAATATTCGTCCAGTCCAGTTATCAATTCGAACAGCTCTGAACCTCGATGATCATATAGGAATTTAGGGGAGATTGTCTTGATTGGAGATGATAGTCCCCTTATGATTTCTTCCCGCATGTTTTCTTTTTCTATATAAAAATCGTAGCCCTGAATATTGTTTTCGAGCAATCTCATATTGCATCCTCCGCCAAACGGAATCCGCTGAACTGCCAGCGCTTATCAGCTGGGAAGAAGTTGCGGTAGGTGCTGCGGATGTGATCCTGCGGTGTGGCACAGGATCCGCCGCGCAGGACGATCTGGTTGCACATGAATTTGGCATTGTATTCTCCAAGAGCCCCTTCAAGCGGCTTGCTGCCCGGATATGGCGAGTAGGCGCTTGCTGTCCATTCCCACACGTCTCCGTACATTTTTGACCCGGCCAATTGATCGGTTGCAGCTGGATGGTAAGTGCCGCTGTCCATCGTGTTCCCCTTAATCTCGAGGTCCCTTGCCGCATGCTCCCATTCCGCTTCTGTCGGAAGACGCTTTCCACTCCATCTGCTGAAGGCGTCCGCCTCATAGAAGCTAACATGGACAACCGGCTCATGAGGATCGAGATTTTTCATGCCAGAAAGGGTAAAGATGCTCCACTCGCCATCGTCCCCCTTTCTCCAGTAAAGCGGGGCTTGCCAGTCGTTCTTTTTCACGGTATTCCAGCCGTCAGATAACCAGTAGTATGGTTTCTGATATCCTCCTGCTTCTATAAATTCCAGATACTCCCCGTTGGTAACAGGGTGATCCGCCATTTTGTATGGCTCGAGCCAAACTTTATGATTCGGTCCTTCATTATCAAAAGCAAAGCCATCACCGTTATGCCCGATCTCAATGAGACCGCCATCATAGGTATGGAAGGACGGCTCTCTTTTTTCGGATGGGCCGGATTGGGATTCTTTATACACTGGGTGCAGCGGATTGACGAAAAAGTTGTATTTAACATCCATCAGGATCAGCTCCTGGTGCTGTTGTTCGTGCTGCATACCGATTTCTATGAGGCTATGGATCTTTTCCCGGTTAGCTTGTTCTGCCCCTTCATGTTGCTCGATCAGATCCACTATATAGTTGTTTATATAATCACGGTATCGGAAAATGTCCTGGATACTGGGTCTCGATAGGACGCCGCGCTGATGTCTCGGTTGGAATGGCCCTACCGTTTCATAATAGGAGTTGAAAAGAAAATCATAGGATGGGTGGAACTCTTTATAGTTCTCAAAGTACTCTTTGAGGACAAAACGCTCAAAGAACCAGGTGGTGTGGGCCAGATGCCACTTTGGTGGACTGACATCCGGGTGAGATTGAATGATAAAGTCTTCGGTTTCCAAAGGCTGGACAAGCTTCATGGTGATATCACGCACATTCATAAATCGCTGTGAAATGGATTTTAATGCTTGTGTTTGTGTTTCCATGTGTACCGCTCCTTTTATTGGATTCTAGCTTTGTTCGACCACATTTCCTTCTGCAGGGATTGGATTTTCTTTCAGCATTTTGGCGAAATGCATCAGGTTGTATGCCATGATCTTGGCATGTTCCATTGTGAAGTCGTTCTTATGTCCTTCCGCTTCGATATACGACGATCCAGGTCCCGCTTCGCCTACCCAGTATGTATCCACATTCGGCGGAATCGTAAAACCAATATGCGTCAATCCGTAAAGGATGGATGAGGCCGCATGCTTTGCGCCGTCCTCGTTTCCTGTTATGACTACACCTCCCACCTTGTTATAGTAAATATATTGCCCTTTGTCATTCGTTAGTCCACTTCCGCCATAAAGCCGCTCCATCACCATCGTTGCAACACTGCTCTTCTCACCAATCCACAGCGGCGTCCCGATGATGACGATGTCCGCATGCATCACCTTGTTGAACACATCCTGCCACTCGTCCCCATAACCCTCGTCCTCACTCACGCCGAATTTAATGTTGTAATCTGCTATCCTCACAATCTCAGACTCTACGTTTTCGTTGTTGAAATGCTTGATGACCTCTTTCATGAGTGCTTCTGTATTGGATTCCTCGTTGGAAGATTTAAGTGAACAATTTAGGAATAATGCTTTTGTCATTTTGGGGTGGTCCTCCTCTTGTTTTGGTGATTGAAAATATTACTCTTTACCCTATTAAAGGTAATTGAAACGTAAAAAGATAGATTTGTTGGGTGATGTTTTGGTTAAGAGTTTGTGAAGTGAGGGATGTGGAGGTTAATAGCTCATTAGGGGCTTTCGGGGGCACATTTGTGATAGGTTTTATTGTATCGAGTCAACATATCGGCTGAAAGCAGCCTTTTAACGCGCTGAAACTCTAAAGTTACACTAAAATACGGTAATTTTATAGGCAGAACATACTGTCGAAGGGATTCCCCCCCATAATAAGGGTTTTATTTTCCACCCCAATAATTTATAGTCCAACTATTAAATTTATAAGCCACTTTTTAATTTTATAAGCCATTTCGGACCCGATAAAGGCTATTCGACACAGGATAAAGGCCAATCGACACAAACCGACACACACTAGAGGGAAGGAGCAGAAGAAACCCCTGCCCCTCCCTCCTCACGATACCTTCCTCTCATCCATCTCCCTATCAATGAACCTAAAATAAGGAAAAAACAACCCGACTAACGCGACCGCGGTAATCATAGATCCAATGAGGAAATACAAGGGTCTCACTCCCCATACTTCCCCTAGCAATCCACCTACCAATACACCTAAAGGCATGACTCCTCTAATAATAAGGAGTCGAACAGAAAAGATTTTGCCCATCAAATGATTTGGGATGATACGTTGACAGAGGGTCGTATTGTTTATACTGAAGATGGCCATCACAACCCCAGCTATCACCTCTAGCACAATGGCTACGATAAGACTACTCTCGTTCAAACCAAGACCGACAAATGTGAGTCCTCCAATCCCTAAGGCCCCTAGCATGATGAATCTCGGACTCCTATAAGGTATTCTCCCGATTAGAAATGCCCCTAGAATATAACCTACAGGAAACCCCGCCATAAAATATCCATAGCCGGCATAGCTTGCTTGCAGCTCCCCTGTGATATAGGGAAGCGTTGTGACCATTGTTACCCCTACACCAAACTGAACGAACGCAAGGAAAAAGCCCAGCCAAACAACAACACGCTGTTTGAAGAAAAAGGCGATCCCCTCTCCGAATTCTTTCCACCATGTGCTCCGTACCACTTTCTCCGGTGAGGGCTCTTTTACAAACCACAGCAGCCCACCACTTAACCCAAGTGCAACAATCACAAACAACAATGTCACGTTAATTCCGATGTATTCAATCACCAATCCTCCGATCAATGGCGCCATGAAGCTCATTAATCTTACCGTGCTCTCTATCAAAGCATTTGCCTGCTTAAGTTGTTCATTCGGTACAATCGTTGGAGTGATGGCATGATTTGCCGGCACGTATAGCGGAGTAATCAATCCCACCACTATCTGAACGAAAAAGATATGCCATACCTCCAAATGTCCTGCACTCCATGCAAGTAAAGGTACCAGAAATACGGCGGCCCTTGTCCATTGAGAAAAAATCATGATCCACTTGCGGCTCCATCTGTCGATAAACGGACCAATGAAAAGTTGAAGGATGAGTGAAGGAATGAAATACAGGAGCCACATGGAGCTTAATGCCATGGTGGAGCCAGTCAGCTGATAGACCATAATGGAATTGCAAAAGGTTCCAAAGGCACCACCAAGTTCAGAAATCATGTTACCCGACCAGACATAGACGAAGGAGCAATTTTTCCAAATGCTCTTCACTGATGGAGATACCTCTGCATTTCATCCTCCAGCAGATGCAAGGTATGCTTTCTTAACGTGTATATTCCGTCTTTGCTATCGACAAGCTTGGCAGCACGGAGGATTTTCAAATGATGATGGATGGTTGATTTTCCCACGTCCAATAAGCCCGTCAACTCCTGCAGGGTACATTCCTTTTCGGAGAGATGCTTGACGATGCGTATTCTGGCTTCATCACCAAGTGCCTTGTATTTTGCGACCAAAAAGTGGTTTGGGGTGTACCTGTCATCCGGAGTGATGCTTTCGTTTGCTACAGGGTAGTAAAATATCTTTGTTCCTTCCATATCCGCTTCAATGTTCCATGGGCGGTAGATTTGCTGGGGAACCAATAATACTTCTTGCACATTTGGCTCCGGTCGATATTCGATGCCACCTGTCGCCCACTCTACAAGTTGCTCTGGCGTCAGCTTCTTCTGCATTTCAATCTTGGCTGCCACATCCCTTTTCAAAATTTCATTGGTTTCTTGCTCAACCTGCTGCTCAAATTCCTCGTACCACTCTTTCATAATGGCTTTGAGATGGCTTTTTAGTGAGTCTGTTTCCGATTGGCAGATGAACTGTATATAATCTGGAAAGAAGTTGTGTTGCTTTGTCTTCTCCATCAAAGTGCGGCAAGCATCCCTATCCCCTTCCGAAGCTTTTATCCTCATGTCCTGAAACTCTACACCTAAATAGGGAAGGGAAAGAAACTTAAGCTGCTGGTCTTCAAGATTCTCTATATAAGAGAGGAACTCATGAAGGTCTTTACAGTGATGATAATGACAAAGCTGGAGTAAGGTTTTCCATGTGTTGTTCTTTTCCACATCATCCAAAAGCGCCTGCAGTTCCCCTGATAACTCATTTCTTGTGTGATCCCAATAGGATTTTGGTTTTTCCAATGAATCGTGTAACGGGGTATTGGTCACTGCGGCAATCCCAAGTGCACACTCCATTAAGAGGGAATATCTGAAGGTGACCTGATAGGATTCTCTTTTTCTGTTTGTAATGTTTAATAGTTTCATTTTCACACCTCTTTTTATAAATATAGAATTATATATTCTATATTTATAAAACAACTCCTCTATTTTTTATCAAACGCACAATAAAAAGACATATCTGCTCCTAACAGATATGTCTCTCTAACTTTTACATATATTTTTCCAGTAAGTGCATCAACTTGTGCGGTCCTCTTTCCTTATTCGAAGGAATTACTACGATGGTGTCTGACTCCGGATAGTAGCCTGCTGCAAAGCTCACGCCTGGGTCATAGCCCATCACATGGTATTTTACAACGTTATCATTCTCTTTCTCAATCCAGACTCCATAGCCATACCAATCTTTCTCGTTATCTGTTTGAATCCAAGCGGTGGTCATTTTCGCCAGCATTTCCTTGCTCACCAGTTTGCCGTCCATTAACGCTCGCCAAAGTCTGGCCATGTCACCGGCTGTAACATAGGCTCCCCCATCCGCTCCACCTTTTATGGGAATGGAGTAGCTGTTGGTCTTCCAGGATCCGTCTTCCTCGTCTATGTAACCAAGGGCAGTTCTGCCAGGTAATTGATCCATAGAAAAGTAGCCCGAGTCAGACATTTCAGCAGCATCAAAAATTTGTTCCTTCACATACTCAGTAAAGGGAACTCCTGCAACCTTTTCGATGATTAATCCCAATAATATATAACCCGCATTATTGTAGTGGAACTTCTCACCTGGTTCAAACTTCATCGAGAGATTCTGGAACAGAGGAAGGAAATCCTCCAGCTTTCTCATGTGGTACATTGGATACTCCACCCAAAGCTCTTCAAAATCATCCATTACTTCCTCGTCAAAATAGTCCGGAACTCCTGAGGAATGGGTAAGAAGGTGATGGACCGTTACATCAGGGTGAAAATGAGGGAAAGGATGATCCAGCAAGCTGCTTAATTTTGAATCAAACGACAATTTTCCACTCTCCACCAATTGGCAAATGCCTATTGCTGTAAATAACTTGCACCCTGAGGCAATTCCGAATCTCGTTTCCAGTTTGTTTGGAATGGACTCTGAGCGATTGGAATAGCCATGTGCACTGGCATGGATCATTCCAGCGCGATTCTCCACATGTATAACACCTGAAAATTCTATTTCACTTACCGTTATTGCTAAAATCGTTTCTAGTTCTGTGATTTTTAACATCACCGCTACACATCCCCTTTATTTCGTTACTGCTTTCAATACAAACCGGTCCTGCCTAATATCTAGATACTCTTCCTGCATTATTTTTAGATGAAGCTCGTACAATCGATCGAGGTAATCCTCCAACCGAAAATCCACTACCTGCCATGGAATGGCCTTCAAATAATAGATGAGCGCACCGATATCGTAAAACCGTTGCAATGGAAATTCCTTTTTGCTGAGGAGAACCTGGAAACCATGCTCTTCCAATTGCTTGTGTGAAAAGTCGAGATTCCAATGGGCATGTTCATTATTAACTGGCGCTCCGAGAAGTCGGTTGATATCCTGGCAATCACTCCATCCGACCTGTTGAGTAAGGAATATGCCTCCATCTCGTAAAACCCTTCTTACTTCGCTAGGGTCGTACTCTTCATGTTTATTGATAATCAGGTCAAAGTGCTTATTTGGAAAATGGAGCTGGTTGTCCGGCTCCACTTCCACTACCTTTACACCAAGCGGTTCCAGTCTATCTTTTGCAATGGGAAAGTTCGTTTTATAGCCTTCGGTTGCACAGACTGTCTGCGGGAACGGCTGCAGCTTTGAAAGCAGTTCTCCTCCTCCTGTTCCCATGTCAAGCATGGAAGTTGCATCTGCCATCAATGTTTTTGCCATGCTGCCATATGACCAGGAGAGCATTCCAGATGCAAGGCGTCCAGTTTCTGTTATGTGGGAAAAATCCCATCCGGAAAAATCGGTTTCTGCCTCTTTTAGATAGTGTTGAAAAAGTTGATCGGTGTGCATGTAATCACCCTCCATATTTTAAATTCAGTAGCTAGTTAGTAGGCATGGAGGTCCGCGACTACGGTTTTATATGTCGTGCTCCAGTAGATTCATTGCCTTATCTCCTCCTTATTCCTTTTCTTTGAATAATTATACCAAATATTCCGACTAAAAAACCGAAACAAATACATTCAAGTCCCGATTTTCCTTCAAACCTGTTACAATGAACCCATACATAATTGGGAGGGATTACTGGTGAAGATACTTGTTGTCGGTGCAGGTGCTGTCGGAGGATACTTCGGCGGACGGCTGTTGGAAAAAGGTGAAAATGTGACATTCCTTGTGCGGGAGAAACGAAAAAAACAGTTGGAAAAGACCGGACTTGTCATTAATAGCACACACGGTGATGTCACACTGAAACCGAAGCTCCTTGTCAGCGGAGAAAAGGCAGAAACATATGATGTCATTTTATTATCGATGAAAGCCTATCATTTGGATTCTGCGATAGAGGATTTCAAAAACTATGTTGGACCGAACTCAATGATTGTCCCCTTGCTTAACGGCATTGCGCACATGGAAAAGTTAACGGCGGCTTTTCATGAGTCGAATGTGCTTGGTGGACTTTGTTTTGTGGAATCAACTTTGGACGGACAAGGTGCCATCATCCAGACTAGTACCATTCATGATCTGGTTTTCGGTGAGCTAGATGGAGGGAAAACAGAACGAGTTGAGATGCTGGCTCAAACTTTCAATGGAACCAAGGCAAACTTTTCCCTTTCCGAAAATATCCACCAGTCTATGTGGCATAAATACCTGTTCATTGCTACATTGGCAGGAGTTACCACATTGTTCCGTTCGCCAATCGGGCCAATACGCGAAGATGACCTTGGCGCGGACACTATCAAACAGACTTTAGTGGAAGTTGCGGACATTATGAAAAGTGTAGATGCACCACTTGCAGAGAATATGGTAGATGGGAACTGGGATAAGCTTCATTCGATTGCAGCAGGTATGAAGTCGTCGATGCAGCGGGACATGGAAAAAGGGTTATCTGTGGAGGCCGACCATTTTTACGGCTATCTGCTAGGACTTGCAAAAGAGCACGGGATTTCTGCTCCTACGTTGGAAAGGATTTATGCCAACTTGCGGATCTATGAGGGGCAAAAGTAATAAGGTTATTGTTTGGAAGCTTAGGGCCATTGGGCTTTAAGCTTTTATTGCCTTTTGAGTGTCAATTGTTGTTCATATATTGTGCTTAGGAATCTGTGTTCTTTTTGAAAAGCTTTAGCATCCCTAAAACATCGTCGGTTTGAGAAACTTCGATTCTGTTCACTGTGTTTTCGACATTAATCAATTTGCTCTCGACGTTTACTAATCTGTCCTCGACTTTTACCAATCTGTTCTCGACTTTTACTAAACTAGTTTCCACATTTTTTAAGCGAGGATTTATTTCTTCTTTCACAATACCTTCTAAGGAATCAAACCGCCTTTCTAGACCATCAAATCTTCCTTCTACATTCTTTAAACGGCCATTCATTTCCAATAATAATTCCAGTATCTGTTTTTCCATTTTGTTTCACCTCCTTCTCATTCATTATAGGGGAGTTCCAAACGGAGTTCTACCATTTTCCCATATAAAAGGAATAACCTGCTATCGAAAGTCGTCAGCAGGTTTCCATTTCTTTTATGGCGGCTTTGATTCTGAGTAGAGCTTCACTTAGCACCTCGCGTGGGCAGGCGATGTTTATACGTTCGAATCCTTGGCCACCTGCGCCGAACTTCATTCCTTCATCTAGACGTACTCCTGCTTTTTCCAAAAAGAAGGAATGCAATGCTTCCGGTGGGATTCTAAGGTTCCGACAGTCCAGCCAGATAAGATGGGTTGCTTCCGGTTTCACTACTTTTATGGAAGGAATATGATCTTTCAAGTAGGAGCAGACATACTGCAGGTTGTCATTTAGGTACTCCTTCACTTCTTGAAGCCAAGGCAAGCCTTTGTAGTAGGCAGCGATGGTTCCTTCTACCGCAAACGCATTGGGACGCATCAGCCCGAAGCCAGTTAAAAGGGTTTCATATTTCTGTTTGATTTCTTTGTTTGGAATGATAAAAATGGAGCTTTGCATTCCGGCAATGTTAAAAGTCTTGCTTGGTGCCGCACATGTAATGGAAAGTTTCAGATGATCTTGGTGGACCTTTGCAAATGGGATATGCTTGTACCCTGGATAGGTGAGGTCGGCATGCATTTCGTCCGAGATAACGATCACTCCATGCTTTTCACAAATCTCTCCTATCTTCCGCAATTCTTGTACCGTCCACACTCTCCCGACCGGATTGTGCGGGCTGCAGAGGATAAACACTTTGGTATTTGGTCGCGATGCTTTTTCTTCAAAATCCTTGAAGTCCATTTTATAGCCGTCCTCGGAATAAAGGAGTGAATTATTTAAAATGGTACACCCTTGTGTTTGGATAGTAGAAAAGAATGGATAATACACAGGATCCTGCACAATCACCGAATCGCCCGGCTGTGTTAAAGCTTTTAGCAACAGGTTCATTCCTGGAATGATTCCCGGACTGAACGATATCCACTCCTGTTTCAATTCCCAGTCGTACTGTGTTTTCCACCAATATTCAACAGCGTCATAGTAACGTGCACAGAAAGTGCTATACCCATAGATGCCGTGTGTGGCTTTTTGGCTGATGGCATTTACGATCTCTTCGGAAACCTGGAAATCCATATCCGCAATACACAATGGAATGATATCCTGATCTTCTATGAACCATTTAACCGAATGCGTCTTTCTTCGGTCGATGTATTTTTCCAGCTGCATCGTTTTCTCCCCTTTGTTTTTGTCGCTCTAGTATGCCTTAGCCCAATATACCATATGTTTTGCTTCTTTTCCGCAGCTTACACAGGTTTCGGCTATGCGATCCTGTTCAAACGGCATACAACGGGAGGTGGCGCTAGTTTCCTCTTTTATTTTGTCCTCGCACGCTTGTTCTCCGCACCACATCGCTTTGATGAAGCCGGCTTTTTCTTCGAGCTGCTCTTTGAATGCTTCGAAAGTCGTTGCCACACTTGTTTTGGATTCGCGGTGGGAACGTGCTTTTTCTAAAAGGTTTTTCTGAATGTCTTCTAGGATTTCTTGGATTTTCGTTTCCAGTCCTTCCATAGGTGTAATCAATTTTTCCCCAGTGTCACGGCGGACAAGTACAACTTGTTGTTGTTCGATATCGCGTGGACCAGCTTCTAGTCTTAATGGAATGCCCTTCATTTCGTACTCATTGAACTTCCAGCCAGGCTTTTTGTCACTGGCGTCAATTCCAACTCGGAGTGTGCTGGATAGCTTTTCTTTTAAGTCATAGGTAAAATCAAGGACCCCTTCTTTGTGTTGAGCAATAGGGACAATTATCACCTGCGTTGGTGCAATTCTTGGTGGAACCACTAGGCCGCGGTCATCGCCGTGCACCATGATCATGGCACCGATGATACGTGTCGTGAAGCCCCAGGAAGTTTGTTGCACGTATTGTTGCTTGCCTTCACGGTCCAGGAATTGAATGCCGAAAGCTTTTGCAAACCCATCACCAAGATGATGAGAGGTGGCCGATTGCAAAGCCTTTCCATCATGCATCAGACTCTCGATCGTATAGGTGTATTTGGCTCCGGCGAATTTTTCTTTTTCGGTTTTCTGTCCTTTGATAACAGGGATGGCCAAGATATTCTCACAGATCTCCGCATAAACGGTGAGCATTTTAACGGTTTCTTCGTGTGCCTGTTCATCCGTTTCATGGCAAGTGTGACCTTCCTGCCAAAGGAATTCAAGAGTTCTCAGGAATGGTCTTGTTGTCTTTTCCCAACGGACGACGTTTGCCCATTGGTTGTAGAGCTTAGGCAGATCGCGGTAGGAATGGATGATGTTTTTGTAATGTTCGCCGAAAAGCACTTCCGAAGTTGGGCGGACAACTAAGCGTTCTTGTAATTTTTCGTCGCCGCCATGGGTGACCCAAGCCACTTCCGGCGCGAAGCCTTCAATGTGATCTTTTTCTTTTTGCAGGAGACTTTCCGGTATGAAAAGTGGCATATAAACATTTTCATGGCCGGTTTCTTTGATTCGTTTGTCTAGTGCCTCTTTGATGTTTTCCCACAGTGCGTAACCGTATGGGCGGATGATCATGCTGCCGCGGACGCTGGAGTAGTCGACGAGTTCGGCTTTGGTGACGACGTCTGTGTACCATTGGGCGAAGTCTTCGTCCATGTTAGTGATTTTTTGTACAAAATTTTTATTGGACATGTTGGTTTGCTCCTTTTTATAAAGTTCATTCCGAAATGAAGTGAGTTCGTGCGGAAATGGCCCGAGTTCGTGCCAAAATTAGGCGAGTTCATGCCAAGAGACCCCGAGTTCATGCCAAACCCATTTTTCAGCTAAAAAAAAAAGCCCCGCTCTGATAAGGGACCATCTCTGGCGGTACCACCCTTATTCAAAGCAAAGCTTCACTCTCTTTCATGGTAACGGTATTGAACCGCTGCACCGTTTCTGATGCAGAACTCCGAGGCAGGTTCAAATGCTCATCTATAGCTGCCTCACACCACTTGGCACCTTCTCTTGAATAGACGAAATCATTTTACTGGTCCTCTTCTACGTTTGATATTGAGAAGATTATATAGGTTAGTTGGAAAATTTGTCAATCTATTATTTTGCTAGTATGGGCAATTAATTAAGAATCAATAACTTCCCCTGAGATAGCAATTGCCACAGCCTCTTCTGCGCTATATGGAGGAAGGGGTTGGGATTTGACCATGAATATGGCGAATAGAATCAGGAAAAGAATCGGTGCAATCGTATGGACCTGCCATGTATGTTTGTCTCTGCTGCTCCGATAGTAAATCCACCGGTCCACAAGCGCATAAAGCAAAGCGGCACCAGATGCATAAAGTGTAAGCATCCAATGCTGGGACCAAATGACAGGTAACCCGCCTAGAAGTCCATGCAGCAGGATAAAAATGATGCTATTCCCTTTCATCCATCTGTTTACAACATACTCGATGCCGATGGAGATTAGGTTGCCATATATAAGAATGATTCCTCCAACCACAAAGAGGAGTATGTAGGTCCAGCCCAGGAACGAATCCAGGTAGATCGGTTCTCCTTGACCGAAAGAACTTGCCGAAATGAGGATGGATATGATGAATGTAGAGACATAGAATGCGGTGAATTTTCTGTAGAGCATATTGTCCAAACCGGATTCCTCCTAATATGTAGAGGTTTTGATAGTTTTATTATACTATTTCGGGGTGTGGTTTGGGTATATTTCCCTTGAATTAAAATGGTAATTGGTCATGGTGGGTAGCAACGTAATTGGTGAAATTAGCTGCGCGCTGAATTGATTGGATTTTCGCTGAAATATTCTTGAAAACGCTGAATGGAATGCTGTTTTCGCTGAAAAAATTCCAAAATCGCTGAATCATTCTCATAAACGCTGAATCCTCAAGGATTATCGCTGAATTGGTATTTTGCTCTCTCCCTAAAACCACATTAAAAAGACGACCGTACAATCCGATAAGTACGACCGCCCTTTCCACCTACTATGATATTAACCTTTCCTTCAACCGTAATAGTTCTCCCAGCTTCTCCCCTCTAGCCTTTTCATTCAATCGGTATTTTTCCTCCAAAATCTCCCACAGCAGCTCCCCCTTCTCTTCAAAAGACAATGGCAGCCGCTTCACCACCTCCCGATATTCCGCCAAAAACTCTGTATAAGAAATCCAGGAAGAATCGAACTGTTCCTCGAGCTCTCTTTTCAACTTGCGGGTCAATTTGGGACTCGATCCGTTGGAGGTGACGGCGATTTGCAGGTTCCCGCGTCTGACTGTTGCGGGGAACGTGACATTTCCCTCTCCTGATTCATCGACGACGCAAACGAGCTGTGATGCACGTAAGCCGCCAACAAGTGCGCTGTTCACTTTTCTGTTGTTCGTCGCCAAAATGGCCAGGAAAGCTTCCGCAAAATCAGCTACCTCCGCTCCCCGTTCTACCAACTGGTATCCCCTTAACACCGCTAGCTCCCGCACTTCCTCTGAGAACTCCGGCGCGATAAACGTGATATCTGCCTGCTCGGCGCCTAGCACCTTCGCTTTACGGGCCGCAATCCTCCCACCGCCTGCGATGATAACTTTCTTCCCTTGCAAATCAATGATTAACGGCTGCAACTCTCACTTCCCCCTTTTCCAAACCCCACGAAAATGAAGCTCGCTCTACCACAATATCTTGAATCACTTGGTGGCGGCTTAACGGCTCGATCAACACGATATCCTGGCCAGCGCGCTTTCTTTTCCGGACTTCCCTTTCGACTTCACTTAACAACAAACCTGCAAACAACAGATAAGGTACCACAATCACCCTGCCAACTGCCTCGAGACTAATCTCTTCCATCCCCTCCGCAAATAATGGCGTGGTTGCCGCCAAGTAGCAGACCTCCACTCGTGAAACGCCAAGCCGCTCACCCACTCCCGCTTTTATCTCTGCAAAAGCTTCATGGATGGCGGGATCACTGCTGCCTCTTCCCACAAGCAAAACCGAATCTGCAACATCCACACTTCCAACATCCGCCCTCACCAACTCACTAATCGCATCCACAATCCGCTCCTGCACCCCAAAAGCGGAGGCGATTTGCACGCGGACCTCCGGGTATTTTGCCAGTGAAGGCTCGAGCGCTTCCGGGATGTCCTCTTTTATATGCCCAGCTGTTAAAAGAAAGATGGGAATGACGGTGATCTCAGTTGCTCCTTTGGCTACACAGCGTTCGAAGCCTTCCGGAATATACGGCTCGGTCAGTTCCAGAAAGCTGATTTCCTGTATGGGTGCATCGACTTGTGCGATGACCCTTTCCAAGAAACCTTTTGCCTCCTCCGCTCCTTTTTTCGAGCGCGTTCCATGTCCTACATATAAAATGGCGTTTGACATCATATCCCGCTCCCTTCTATCCGTGTACGACAGGCAGATGAGGCACTACCTCCTCTTCAAACCAGTGCAGCTTCTCATGGAGTTTCACCACTTCCCCGATTACAATCATGCTCGGATTGGAAATGTTCGCTTCCTTTACCTTCCGCTCGATATTGGCAAGCGTGCCGACGACGGTACGCTGTTCATCTAATGTTCCCCAATGTACAAGGGCAATAGGTGTTTTGGGTGACTTGCCGTTCTCCTGCAGACGCTTGAGTATATTTGGCAGTTGGGAGACGCCCATGTAGACACAGATGGTATCTACCGCTTGCGTAAGGTTTGCCCATTGATGCTCCGCTTCCTTATCGCCTGCCTGGTGTCCCGTGACAAAGGCGAAACTTTTGCTCAAGGTACGGTGGGTGACAGGAATACCGGCGTAGGCAGCGGCTCCGATACCAGCCGTTATTCCCGGTACGACTTCAAAAGGGACATCCTGCCGCGAGCATTCCTCAGCCTCTTCGCCGCCACGTCCGAACACAAATGGATCCCCACCCTTCAAACGCACGACCTGCAAGCCTTTTTTCGCATATTTTACAAGAAAGTGATTGATGGTTTCCTGTTTCATCGTGTGGTAGTGGGGAAGCTTTCCGCAGTAGACAAGCTGTGCCTCTTTTTTCGCATAGTTTAGTAGTTCGGGGTTCACAAGGCGGTCATAAAGGATGACATCCGCCTGCTCGAGTAGGCGCAACCCCTTCACTGTAATCAATTCAGGATCACCAGGACCCGCTCCCACCAAATATACTTTTCCCTTCATGCGCTACCACCCTTTCTCCTCTGGATCTAAAATATAGCCACTCTTCTTCCCAAGCCGTTTTTTCTCTCGTAAAATAACTTCTTTCACTGCGGGCTCCTTCAGATAAAACTTTTCAAGCTCCACATCAAGATGCTCAAAAGCTGCTTCATCATTATCGGCATAAATGACGGATACGATTTCCTTGGCCTCCAGGGCTACATCAAATCTATACAGATACGCCATCGGTTTCTTTTCCTAAAATAGTATCTAGTACGCCTTGCAAGGTGGAAACTCCCACGCGTCCTACAAAGTCGAAGAAAGATTCTCCCTTTGTTTTCTGGTCGCGGAAGTAGATTAGTAGCTCCTCAAGGACATCCGTCAATTCCTCTGCCGCTACTTTTCCCTTTAGCTTTTCATTGAACTTACCACCTTTGTTCAGGGTCCCGCCCACATAGATCTCATAGGCTTCGACCATTTCCTTTTTCTCGTTGCGCATTTTCATACCCTGCAGGCCGATGTCACCAATCTGGCGCTGGCCGCAGGAGTTCGGGCAGCCGACCATATGGGTGCGGATCGGGACATCAAGGCTGATGCGCTGGTCGAGTTCCTCAGCGATAAGTCTCATGCGCTCCTTCGTTTCCACCAAGGCCAGATTGCAGTATTCAATCCCGGTGCAGGAAACGGCATGGCCGAGAAAGGAGTTCGGGTTGATAGAAATGCGTTCGAAAATCGGTTCTTTGAGCAGTGCTTCCACGTTTTCCTCTGGAATATTTGGGATGATAAGATTCTGGGAGTTACAGGTTCTGATCTCCCCGTTTCCGTATTCTTCTGATATTCTCGCAAGCTCGAAAACTTCCTCTGCATCAAGGCGTCCTACCGGTACGTTGAAACCGAGGAACTTCAGGCCCTCCTGCTTCTGGTCATGAATGCCGTAGAAGTAGCCTGCGTTCCATTCGTCTTTTGGCTCTACGCCTTTTTCAGGAAGTGGACCAGTGTGCTCAAGCAACTTCTCCTTGAACTTCTCTGGCCCCCAATCGGCGATCAAAAATTTCAGGCGGGCGAGATGGCGTTTCTCCCGATAGCCAAAATCCCGGAAGATGGTCGTGACGGCTATCGCGACCTCGAGCGTTCTTTCCGGTTCCACAAACACATCGATTGTTTCTGCCAGGAACGGCCTGGAGGAGAGCCCGCCGCCGACTTTCAGGTGAAAACCACTTTTTGTAACACCATCAATCGTTTTGGTCGCTGGTGTAAAAGAAACACAGTTGATTTCCGCGTTGGATGCATTTTTCGTATTGGCACTGATCGACATCTTGTATTTTCGTGGCAAGTTAGAGAAGTCCTCATTCTTCTGAAAGAAATCATAGACCTCTTTTACAATGCCTGTAGTGTCGAATAGCTCGTCGGGATCAAGCCCTGCAATCGGGTTGCCGACAATCGTACGGGTGATGTCCCCGCACGCTCCTGCGCTTGAAAGTCCAACTGCTTCCAGGCGGTTGAAAATGTCTGGTATCTGCTCGATTTCCAGCCAGTGGAATTGAATGGCCTGCCGTGTTGTGATATCGAATACTCCACGTCCATAGTCGCGGGCAATGGCTGCCAATGCTTCGACCTGAGGTTTTGTGAGAATTCCGGAGGGGACATTGACCCTCATCATGAAATAGCCGTCCTCTTTTGGTCGCTGGAGGTAAAGTCCCGCCCATTTGAAAAGGTCCCACTGATCCTTAGGAATGGAATCGAATCCATTCTTTGCGTAATGCGGGATGTCATCGAGAATTCGGAGACCATCCTTTTCCAGTTTCGCTTTCTCCGTTTTGTTTAACTTTTCATTATCTGCCCAGTGTTTCACATATGCCATGAGCGTTTCCCCCTTCTAGATAATTTTTTGCTCTCTTAAGTATTGGAGTATTGTTGTGACGGCTTCCTCCACCGTCAGTTTTCCGGATGCTATCGTGATTTCCGGTTGTTTCGGCTTTTCGTAAGGAGAATCGATGCCGGTGAAGTCCTTAATTTCCCCACGTCTTGCCTTTTTGTATAGCTCTTTTGGATCTCTTTTCTCACACTCCTCCAAGGGACAGTCCACAAACACTTCAATAAACTCGCCCTCTTCGAACAGCGTCCTCACCTGATCTCTGTCGTTTCGGAAGGGGGAGATAAATGCTGTTGTGACAATCTTTCCACTGTCGACAAAGAGCTTTGCCACTTCCCCGATCCGGCGGATATTTTCGTTGCGGTCAGCTTCTGTGAATCCGAGGTCCTTGTTGAGTCCATGGCGGACATTGTCTCCATCAAGCACATACTCGTTGATGCTCTGGCGGTATAGTTCCGTGGACACTGCGTTTGCGATGGTCGACTTACCAGATCCGGATAGGCCGGTGAACCAGAGGACACAGCTACCATGCCCATTCTGCACACGGCGCTCCTCTTTTGTAATGGTCTGTTCATGCCAGGTGATGTTTGTCGCTTTCGTCATTTGTGTTTTCCTCCTTTATACGGCTGCTGTTTTCTGTTGTTGTAGTCCGTCGATTAAAACCTCAATGACCTCTTTTCGGCTAAAGGTGGACGGTGGCAGCTCCCCGGCTCGCAGCAACTCCCTCACTTTTGTTCCTGATAAAATAACCCTGTCCTCCTTTGAATGCGGGCAGGTCTTGTCAGAGGCCATGCCCTCGCATTTGTTGCAGTAAAAGCTGTGTTCGAAAAACAGCGGCTTGATGCCAAGTTCCTCCTCTGTGAATTGATGGAAAATATGCTGCGCGTCATAGGTCCCGTAATAGTCGCCAACTCCTGCGTGATCCCGGCCGACAATGAAATGCGTGCAGCCGAAGTTCTTTCTGGCAATGGCGTGAAAAATTGCCTCCCGCGGCCCGGCATAGCGCATGGCGGCTGGGTACACAGCGAGTTCGACCCTGTCTTTCGGATAATAGTTTTCAAGCAGGACCCGATAGCTTCTTAGTCTGACGTCTGCTGGAATATCGTCCGATTTCGTTTCACCCACGAGCGGATTTAGGAAAAGCCCATCCACCGTTTCAAGTGCCGCTTTCTGAATGTATTCGTGGGCGCGGTGGACAGGGTTTCTCGTTTGGAAGCCGACGATGGTTTTCCAGCCTTTTTGTGCGAAAAGTTCACGGGTTTCTTTTGGTTCGAGCCAGACATCCTGGGCCACCCCTTTGTTAGTCTTTTGGGTAAGCGTCACTTCCCCGGCAACGTAAATGTCGCCTCTTTCGAATAGACGTTTGACTCCCGGATGTGCAAGTTCTTCCGTTTTGTAGACTTCACGTGCCTCTTTTTGGAGGTCCGGTTCGTACCATTCAGAGACGGTGATGACTCCGTAAGTGGTTTGCTGGTAGGTAAGTTTGTAGGTTTCACCTTCTGTTAGAGTTTTTGCCACTTCCTTTGTCACTGGGAGGGTGACAGGCACTGACCATATGTTGCCGTTTTGGAGTCGCAGGTTTTCGACGACGGATTCGTAGTCGGATTTTGTGAGGAATCCAGTGAGCGGACTGAAGAGCCCGACTCCGATGAGTTCGAGATCGCTTAGAGCGATGGCGTCTATTTTGATTTCTTTTGTTATGTTTGTCGTGTCATAGTTTGGTTGGTAGGCCTGCACAAGTGTGCCGCCGTGTGGTTTTGGTAAGGTCATTTGTTTTCCCTCTCTTTTGATGGATTTTTGGTTGAAAATTTAAGTTTTTTTATTGATTTAAAATCGTTCGGTCAAACTTTGGTTATGTTCGGACAAGTTCACCGCTACATTAGATGCAGTTCGGTCAACTATTTGATTGGTTCGGTCATATTAGACTTGGTGTTCGGTCATTTGGAAAATTGGTTCGGTCAAGTTGAGAGAATCTTCGGTCAAGTTCGAGCAAACTTCGGTCAACTTTAGGAAATCTTCGGTCAAGTTCGGCAAAACTTCGGACATTTGGTCTGTGCGCCCCCATTTCGCCCCGCCAAGCTCCACCACCCCAAAATCCTCAATTAATCCTCGCTGCCCGTAGACACCGCCGCTGCCCCCGTCCCAACGCCGCCCGAACGCTGCATCAAAAACTTCACCCCGAACACTGAAATCAATACCCCCAGCATCGCAATAACCGGATACACATTCTGCTCAATCAACAGCTGAATCAGTGTGTAGGAAAGTACCATTGATAACACCGGCGATACCACCCACACAACTAGTAGCTGCACGACAATGTCCTTTTTCAAAACGGATCGCCCCTGTTTAACAAAGCCGATACCGATAATGGAAGACGTCGTGATCTGCGTCAGTGGCACCGGAATGCCGAACACCGAAGCCGCAGTTACTATTCCGGCTCCCGTCCCTGAAATGACGCACCCTTCCTCTAGCCGCAGCTTCGTTATTTTCTTGCCGTTCGTTTCCATGACACGCCAGCCGAGCAACAGCGCTCCAAGTGCGACAAACAGCCCTCCCCAGAGAATCCCCTGTCCGGTGCTCATGATGCCTGCTCCCACAAGCGGTCCAACGGCATTGGCTACATTGTTCATCCCGGCCGAGAATGCCTCGAACACCCCCATGACGACGACCAGTACAGATAATACCGGAACGGCCCGGGACGACTTTACCCAACGATCTATCACTCTATTTTTCAGCACCCAGGTGGCACCGATTGCCATCAGGAAAGCGATAACCGGGGTCAGCAACCAGAACGAAACGATCCAGGCAAGCTTTCCGACAAACAAGGATTGATAAACAATTCCGGCACCCACTACGGCACCAACGGTCACTTCACTTGTGGAAAGTGGGATGCCGAATACATTGGCCAAAAATAAGGATAGAGCAGCGGATGCGATTACGATAAGCGCAATAGCAACGGTAAAGGTGCTCTGGGGTACAATGCCGCTCCCCATCGTCTTGACTACCTCTCCTCCACCCAGCCATGCCCCGAAAAACACTGCTATCCCGCATAACACCAAAGCCAGATTTCGTTTGACAACTCCTGATCCATAGGCGATCCCCATGGATGCCGCCGCACCGCTCGCACCAATATTCATGGCGAAAAAAAGACCAACGATGACGGCAATGGTAACTAGCATGCTTTTTCCTCCTTCATTACATGACCAACTTTAGTTTGTATGCAGCCCGCACTCCGTCTTTCCACTTCCCACCCAACGACCGGCCCTGGAATCTCCGTCCGTTCCGACTGCCTGCGTACAGGGAAAACAGCCGATGCTTGGGTAACCGTGGTCATGGAGTTCGTTATAGGGAAGACCTTTGGATCTGATGCGATGCCAGACGTCCTCCCATGTCCAGTGAATAAGCGGACAGATTTTAATGTTCTGGAATTTATCATCACGATTCAGGAAGTTAGTGTTGGCCCGTGTTGGCGACTGCTCCCTTCTCAATCCGGAAATCCATGCCTTTTTTGGCGTGAGCGCTTCTCTTAGCGGTTCCACCTTGCGGATCTGACAGCAGCGGCTAGGATCTCTTTTCCAAAGGGCTGTGCCATGCACTTCCGCTTGCTCCTCCAAGGTGAGGGCCGGTTTCCTTTTTTCAATTTGGAGCTTTGGATATCTGGCTTCTATCTGCTCGATGACCTTATAGGTTTCTGGAAAATGGAGATCCGTATCTAAGAACACAATCCGGGCATCCTGCCTTACCTCCTGAATCAGATCGATCAGGACCACCGCCTCGGCTCCGAAACTCGAGGCATAAATGATTTCGTCATCGGAGTAGTTTCCATATGCCCATTGCAACATGGCTTTTGCACCCTTTGTATCATCATCAATCGGAAAGGAACCCGATAGTTCCTTCCAGTTTTCATACGTGATTTTCTGTTCCATTCACTTACTGCTCCTTTCTTTTCCAACGAGAAAAGGCAGCCCTTTTACATGTGCATGCTTGATGAGCATCATGTAAAAAGACCGCCTCCAGTTTGTCTGGTCAGCGCCTATTTATTTTTCTGAAGGCGAACCTTCTCATTTTTTTCTATTTGAATCACTTTTCCATCCTGTACCACCAGGGTGATAGATCCAAATTTGACTGTTTGCAGCATTTTTTCCAAGTGGGTTACGACATCTTCCCATTCCGACTGTTCCAGTTGGCTCGCCTCCGTTTCTTAATGCATTTATATTAAGACTGTTTTCGTAAACTTTGTTGCTTTTTCGTATTTATCAACCAACCGTTATAACCCTTACTGTCGTGCTCTTTTCCCGCTTATCTAGATTAAATTACATGCGTATTTTAGAGTAGATAAGCAGTAAAAAGTCCAATAGCCGACTTTTTACTAGTGAATTGCAACAATCTTTGAGAAAAGAGCCTATATAAAAAACGCCTCTCCCATTAAGGAAAAGGCGCATCGTATGTATGCTGCACCTTATCTTCCAAAATGGGAATCCATTTTGCTGGAATTGGCACCTTGCTGTTCGCAGGTTGCCGGGCTTCAACGGGCCAGTCCCTCAGCCGCTCTAGATAAGCGTCAATTAAGTTGTCATTTTATAAGCTGTTTTCGTAAACTTTGTTGCCTTTTCGTATTTTTAGGCAAGCCGACATATTCATTGTTGTCGTGCTCTTTTCCTGGTTCTACAAAATGGCTTCTTGCCAATTGGTAAGTAAATAAACTTATAAAAAGTCCTATTGCCGACTTTTTATTGGCATATAGCCACATACTTTTAGAAAAGAGCTTTGTTAAATGTTAAAATTAATCCTACCATACGTATATGAATTGTCAACAATGAAATTGACTGTTTTTTAAGTTTTTTTATTTTTAGGAAATTGGTCCTAGTCCGCTTCAGCTCAGTCTCCGATTTTTTTCAGCTTAGTTTCGCCATTCATCAGTACTGCCTGATATATGTTTCCGCCTCTTGTTTCAAACACGACTCCTTGGATGGTATCCTCCAACTTTTCAAAGGTGATGATATCTCGTTTCGTTAGACCATTGGAATCAAACGTCACTTTTCCTTCCATCTTGAGTTGGCCATCACCGATCTCATCCGCCAGTTCGATTTCATGGTCGAGCACACGCTCTTCAATCCAGCCGGCAAGTAAAGGCTCCAACGTTTTTTCGTTAATTTTCAAATTTTCACTAGATGTAAGAATCATCGAGTAGCGGACATACTGGACCGTCCCATACTCGTTTTCCCCCATTCCGAGTGAAAGGGAGGAGATATCTAATTCAGGGTCTGCTTCCTTTTGGGTAACCATATTGCATGCGGTTAACAGGAACAAAAGACAGAATAAAGCCATTGTTTTTTTTATGATTCTTCCCCCTCCTAGAAACCCTGTAAATATTGCCATCACCTTTAACATATTCGACCGGTTAAAAGTCAACATCATCCCTCTCTCCCTCTACTATCTCCTTAAACCTTAACATATTTTTCCTTGTCTCCGTTACTGGAAAATAAAAAATGGTGCCAGATTCCCATGTTTAGGATCTGGCACCATTGCTATCAATTTTATTGGCATTTAGCCATTTCCACTTCTTTACGCTTTTCGGTTACAATCACTTCCACATGCTGGTACAAGTTGACGAATTCGCCCGGAAGCAGTCCTCCGTATTCACCGTCAAGGTTAAGCTGCATTTTTTCCTGCGTGTTCACCTTTACCCGGTTTGCTTTTGTATAGATGACCAATGGATCTTTGACATGGTCGCCGCGCAGTGCCATCGAGGCGATACGGATAAAATCGGCGATATTTGCTTTTTTGAGAATGATCAGGTCAAACATGCCATCGTTCATGCAGGAGTCTGGTGCAAGCTTTTCGAAACCGCCAACAGAATTGGATAAGGATACGAGGAACAGCATGATTTCCCCTTCAAAAACTTTCCCATCGTATTCTATCGTTACATTAGTTGGACGAATGGATGGAAGCATCTCGATCCCTTTAAGATAGTAGGCAAGCTGCCCAATCATGGTTTTCATCTTGATCGGTACTTCATAGGATAGCTCGGTCATTTTTCCGCCACCAGCAATGTTCATGAAGTACTGGTCATTCGCTTTTCCGATATCAACAGGCATCGGGACACCTGTTGCAATTACATCGACACATCCTAAAATGTCATCGCGTGGAAGGTCCAGTGCTCTGGCAAAGTCGTTTGTCGTACCAACCGGGATAACTCCAAGCTTCGGACGGTAGTCCTGTTCTGCCAGCCCGTTGACCACTTCGTTGATTGTACCGTCTCCGCCTGCTGCAACCACAAGTTCATATCTACGCTCCACGGCCAGCCTTGCCGCTTCCGTTGCATCTCCATGTCCTGTTGTAGCATGGCATGAAGCTTCATAACCAGCCTTTTCTAATCTAACCAATACTTCTGGCAAGTGCTTTTTGAACAGTTCACGACCAGATGTCGGATTGTATATTACCCTAGCTCTTTTCATTTCCCATCATCCTAAAATTATATTTAACTAAGCCCTCTTTTATATCTATGTCTTGTCCTGCTCTATATGTTGTTTGATAAGATAGTTATAGTTACCAATACCACTAAGTAGTGAACTGCTAACCCACTACTGATAACATATTAGCCTATTCTGTATGTAATATGCAATTAAAATGAAAATTTTGAGAAATGGTGAGATTGAATGAGTATAGATAGGCACATTAATTAATGAATCCCTATAACTCAGGTATCACACTAACCTTTTCCTCATTAATCCTCTATGAATCCCGGCAACTCCAATATCACCCATACTCATTCCTCATTGACCCTCTATGAACCCCGGCAACGCTAAAATCACCCTTACTCAGTCCTCATGGACCCTATCAGCCTTCAGATTAAAATTATCGTTCTTTCTCATTGGCTCTTTTCTCAAAGATTGTTGCTATTCACTAGTAAAAAGTCGGCTATTGGACTTTTTACAGCTTATCTATTCTAAAATAGGCATGTTGTTTACTCTGTACACCCAGGAAAAGAGCACGACAGTAAGGAATATAACGGTTAGTTGATAATTACGAAAAAGCAACAAAGTTTACGAAAACAGCCTTCTCATTTTAAAAAAGCCCCAACTGCACCACCGCTACTCAAGCAAGTAGCAGCAACAGCTGGGGCCATATTATTTATTACTCTTCTGTCTTCTTCTCTTCGCCTTTTTTCGAAGTGGCGATTTCGTTAGTCAAGCTGTCAATGCTGTGGCGCACGTTCGCTTTGCCTGAGAAGTTTTCGATAAGCTCTTTTACATCAATGCCTGATGATGCTTTCAGTGATTCCTGGAGTGTGGACATCAGGTTGGTTGCGTAGCCGGTAACCTTGTTGGCGCCGCTGTTTTCGCCGCTTCCGCCTGTGTCTACTACTGTGATCTTGTCGATGTTGCCAAGTGGAGCCGCAACTTGCTTCGCGTATTCAGGAAGCATTTTGAGGATCATGTCCAAGATAGCCGCTTGACCGAACTGTTCGAATGCTTCTGCGATTTTTTCTTTCGCTTCCGCTTCTGCAAGACCTTTCAGGCGGATAACTTCCGCTTCGGATTCCCCTTGCGCTCTTTGTGCGTCTGCAATCGCAATACCGTCGATACGGACTTTTTCCGCTTCCGCTTTTGCCATCGCTTCAATACGGTACTTGTTTGCATCCGCTTCAGCCATTTGCTTCATTTTATCGGCAGATGCTGCTTGCTCAACAGAGTAACGGTCTGCATCGGCCTTTTTCTTGACCTCGGAGTCGTATTGACGCTCACGACGCTGAATCTCTTTTTCCTCAAGCTCGATTTGTTTCTGACGCTCGATGATCTGGATTTGCATTTGCTGCTCGGTTACTTCCTGCTTCGCACGTGCTTCCTCTAGGTGGTACGCCTGGTCGGCACGAGCTTTTGCAATATCCTGCTCGCGACGGTACTCGGCAACCTTCATTTGATTCTCTTTTTCCGCTTCCGCGATTTCAGTCGCACGCTCAATCTCGGCGCGTTGTGCGTCTTTTGCCGCTTCTGCACGCTTAATACGCGTTTCTTTGTCTGCTTCAGCTGTTGCAATGTCTGCGTCACGCTTTACTTGCGCGATACGTGGTTTACCAAGGGATTCTAAGTATCCATTGCTGTCACGGATGTCACGGATCGTGAAGGATACAATGATCAATCCCATTTTCGCTAAATCCTGGGATGCCACACGTTGTACTTCTTGTGAGAACTTTTCACGGTTTTTGTAGATTTCTTCCACTGTCATGGAACCTAGGATGGAACGAAGGTGACCTTCAAGAACTTCACGTGCTTCGTTTTCCAGGTCTTCTTTTCTTTTTCCTAAAAATTGCTCGGCAGCTGTTGCGATGTCGCCGATGGAGTTGCCGATCTTGATGATCGCCGTTCCGTCCGCCATTACCGGTACACCCTGCTCTGTGTAAACTTCCGGCGTTTTAACATCTAGTTTGATAGATAGCAAGCTTAATGGTTCGGATTGTTGGAATACCGGCACGATGAACGCCCCGCCACCTCGTACAATCTTGATTTTGTTGCCTGATTCGTCTGTGTGGACATTTTTTCCACCCAGGTAGCTACCTGTGATAATTAACGCTTCGTCTGGACCGACTGTTTTGTAGCGTGCTACGAAAACAACGATAAGGACGAAAATCAGTGCAACGACGGCACCAATGACAATCAATAATTCCATTCCCATTTCTCTTCCCCCTATTTATTATAGTTTTCTAGTACCTTTTCGTATGGAGTGACAGAGACCACTCCGATTTGGACATCGATGATCAGGACTTCTGTATCGTAGGGAATCTCCTCGTTTTCGAAGCTCTGTGCAGATCGCGAAACGGTGCTTCCTCCGATGCTCAGTACCACTTCTCCAAATCCGTCTTTTGGCACTGAGATGATGACTTTTGCAAGCTTGCCTTTCAGGTCATCGTCCGTGTATCCGAGTGAGGAGTCTGCAGACTTAATCGGTACTAAAACAAAGATATGAAGCAGAATGACCAATAGAAGTGCAAGGATGGTGGCAATAGCCAATACCAGTAATCCGGAGAGTGGTGAGTATTTTTCAACCAGATAGCCTGTTGCTCCAAACACTGTAAAAAATGAAAAGATAAGAGCTGGATCAATTGGAATGACGTCAAATATCCCATCCACCACATCCGATAATAAAACATAGATCAGCGTCAAGCCGCCAAAGATGATGAGGCACCAAAAATATAGGGTCATCATATCCATTCCAAACATCGTCATAAGCCATCGTTTCCTTTCCTGTTGTATTGAGGTGCAATCCTCCCTTTGAACCCTGATCTCCCTTCCAAAATTCCTTCCGCTATTATATACGGGTCATTTCTCCTAAAGGTTTCAAAAACATTTCTATTTTTCTACCTTTTTCTTAAATGGAGAAAGGTGTAAAATAATAGTAGGAATTTACATAAATCTACCTATTTCATCATAAACCAAACTAAAGGGGAAAACTATTACTTATGCTAAAAAAAGGAATAATTTGTGGTGTGAGCCTGAGCCTTTTGGCAGGTTGTACGAGCTTTAATAGTTTATTAGAGGAAAAAGAAACATTGGTTGGTACTGCGCACGCTTTTAAAACCGCGGTTCCGCAAATGACGGATTATGATATGGCCTGGGATGTTTTTTTCGAAAAAGAACCGGCCGAACAGGATGTGCAGGAAGGTAGTGAGGAGGTTGCCTCCGTGGAGGATGATCCTGAAGAGTCGACGAACGAGGAGCAACCTTCCCAGCCTGGAGACTCGGAAGAACCGGCGGAGTCTGGGGAGCCTGAAGCGATCCCTGTTGTTGCCAACCCTGGAGCGATGAATGTCATGGTTAATAAATTCTGGTCGCTTCCGGAAGGATACCGCCCCGGGGACCTAATCAAGCCGAATGTGCCTTTTTCTTTTGGGGACGAAAACAGTGACCGTTCTAAGTTGCGTGCAGAGGCGGCCGAGTCATTGGAGGTCATGTTCAATGTCGCAAAAGGCGAAGGTATTGAGCTTTATGCACGGTCCGGCTTTCGATCTTATGAAACACAAGCTGCTATTTTTAAAAATGAGGTAGCTACATTCGGATATGAACAGGCTGTTCTTTATGTTGCGCTGCCCGGAACAAGCGAGCACCAGACGGGGCTTGCCATGGATATAACCGCAAAGAGTGTGGGGTTAGAGCTTGTTGAAAAGTTTGAGGGTACAGCGGAGGGCAAGTGGCTTGCGGAAAATGCTCACCACTACGGCTTCATTTTGCGCTATCCGAAAGGGCAAACAAATATTACGGGGTATGCGTTTGAACCATGGCATTTCAGGTATGTGGGCGTGGAGATCGCTGGGGAGATTTATGCGAAAGGGATTACGTTGGAGGAATATTTGGTGGATGTGCGGGAGTTTTAAGTTTAAGAAGCATGAAGAGTGCGCATTTGCGGCTCTTTTTTCGTGTGTCTTTCAAGGCAACATGGATTTATGAGCCAAGTTTTTATTTTATAATCCAACTTTTCATTTTATAAGCCACTTTTGTGTATATAAATGCCATTCGACAAACCTCAGCAAATTTTGCAGTCCACTCTTATCACATTCCCAAATTAAACAGAACCCCAACATCCAGCGTTGGGGTTCAACCTTTAGTACTTAGCGCTTCTTAATTTCCTCAATCAAAATCTTGTTCACCATCTGAGGATTTGCCTGGCCTTTGGATGCTTTCATGATCTGGCCGACAAGGAAGCCGATGGCACGTTCGGTTCCTTCTTTGTAGTCCTGGACGGATTTAGGATTTGCATCCAACGTTTCGCCGACCATTTTACGAAGCGTGCCTTCGTCCGAAATCTGGACAAGGCCTTTTTCTTTGACGATCTTTTCTGCGTCGCCGCCGCTTTCAATCAGTTCCTTGAAAACTTTCTTGGCGATTTTGGATGAAATGGTGCCATTTTTAAGAAGCTTGATCATGCCGGCGATTCCTTCTGGAGTCAAAGCGGTATCATCGAGTTCTTTGTTTTCGGCGTTCAGGTAGGCGGAAACCTCTCCCATCAGCCAGTTGGAAGCAAGCTTCGCGTCAGCTCCGGCGTCCACTGTCTCATCAAAAAAATCAGACATTTCTTTTGTGATTGTCAGAACTTGAGCGTCGTATGCAGGTAATCCAAGCTCTTCCACGTAGCGCTTTTTGCGCTCGTCCGGAAGTGTCGGGATGGCTGCGCGAACACGCTCTTTCCAGTCGTCATCGATATGGAGTGCCACAAGATCTGGCTCAGGGAAGTAACGGTAGTCGTCCGATCCCTCTTTCACACGCATCAAGACAGTTTCTTTGGTAGCTTCATCATAACGGCGTGTTTCTTGTTCAATAACTCCTCCAGATGAAAGAACCTGCTCTTGGCGAATCACTTCATATTCCAAACCTTTCTGGACAAAGTTGAAGCTATTTAGGTTCTTTAGTTCTGTTTTCGTACCGAATTTTTCCTGTCCAACTGGACGCAATGAAATGTTCGCATCACAGCGAAGGGACCCCTCTTCCATTTTACAATCGGAAACGTCCGTGTATTGGATGATGGATTTCAGCTTTTCCAGATAGGCATATGCCTCTTCCGGAGTGCGAATATCCGGTTCAGATACGATTTCCACAAGTGGTGTCCCTTGGCGGTTATAGTCGACAAGGGAATAGCCGTCGCCTGTGTGCATCAGCTTTCCTGCATCCTCTTCCAGATGAAGGCGGGTGATGCCGATTCTTTTCTTCTCGCCGTTCACTTCGATATCAATCCAGCCGTTTTCCCCAATTGGTTTGTCATGCTGGGAAATCTGGTATGCCTTCGGGTTGTCCGGGTAGAAATAGTTTTTGCGGTCGAATTTCGTGTCGGTTGCGACTTCGCAGTTAAGAGCCATCGCAGCTTTCATCGCATATTCTACTGCTTGCTTATTCAGGACAGGCAGGGTTCCCGGATAACCTAGTTCCACTACACTTGTATTGGAGTTCGGTTCTGCGCCGAATGCGTTCGGACTTGCCGAAAAAATCTTTGATTTTGTTTTTAACTCTACGTGTACTTCTAGTCCAATAATCGTTTCATAGTTCATGTCTTGTTCTCACCCCTTACAGTTGTGGTTTTTGTTTATGAAAGTCGGTTGCCTGCTCAAACGCATGCGCAACGCGGTAAATGGTGCTCTCGTCAAAATGATTCCCGATTATCTGCAAGCCGACTGGCAGCCCGTCCACAAAGCCTGCCGGAACCGAGATTCCCGGTACTCCTGCAAGGTTTACAGGGATGGTCAGAATATCGTTTGCGTACATCGTTAACGGATCTTTCGTGTTTTCGCCCACTTTGAATGCAGGTGTCGGCGTAGTTGGTCCGATAATCACGTCATATTTTTTAAATACGTCTTCAAAATCCTGCTTGATGAGCGTACGGACTTTTTGCGCTTTAACATAATAGGCATCATAATGGCCTGCGCTCAATGCGTATGTTCCAAGCATGATACGGCGCTTCACTTCTGGGCCGAAGCCTTCGCTGCGCGTTTGCTTGTACATGTCGAGGAGATTTTTCGCATTGTCCGTGCGATAGCCGTAGCGAACGCCGTCAAAACGGGCAAGGTTCGCGGATGCTTCTGATGAAGACAACAAATAATAAGTCGCCAGTGCATATTGGGAGTGCGGCAGGGAAACTTCTTCCCATTTTGCTCCTAGTCCTTCTAGTACTTTCAGTGCGTCTTTGACAGATTGGCGAACCTCTTCGCTTACGCCTTCTGCAAGGTATTCTTTTGGCACACCGATCTTGAGTCCTTTAATGTCGCCAGTCAGGCTGGATAGGAAGTCCGGTACGTCTGCGTTGGCAGATGTAGAATCCATTGGATCGATACCTGAGATTGCTTGTAAAAGATAGGCATTGTCTTCCACTGTACGTGTGATTGGCCCGATCTGATCAAGGGATGATGCAAAGGCGATCAGCCCGTAACGCGAAACACGGCCATATGTAGGTTTCAATCCGACGACACCGCAGAAAGCTGCAGGCTGACGGATGGATCCGCCTGTATCAGTTCCGAGGGAGAAAAACACTTCCCCTGCTGCGACCGCAGCTGCCGATCCACCGCTGGATCCACCTGGTACACGGTCAAGGTCCCATGGATTACGGGTTGCCGCGAATGCAGAGTTTTCGTTGGAAGAGCCCATCGCGAACTCATCCATATTTATTTTTCCGATTGTAACGGTTTCTGCCTGGTGCAGCTTCTCTACAACAGTTGCGTTGTAGATCGGGTTGAAATCTCCAAGAATTTTACTTGCAGCCGTTGTGCGGATTCCTTTTGTAACAATGTTGTCCTTGACTCCGATAGGAAGGCCAAACAATAGGCCGTGATCTTTTTCTAGCCCTAATGCTTCGTCGAGCACTTTTGCATATTTACGAGCATTCTCTTCATCCAATGTTAAGAATGCTTTTACTTTATCATCGACTTCGTTGATGCGTTTATATGACGTATCAACTAGGTCTGAGACGCTGATTTCTTTTTTATGTAAAAGGCTATGTAATTCGGATAGCTTTTTATCAAACAATGACATGGGGTTCCCTCCTAACTCTTCCTATTCAATTATGCTTGGTACACGAATCTGGCCGTTTTTGTGGTCTGGAGCATTCTTCAATACCTCATCGACCGGCAGACCTTTTTTCGCAACATCTTCTCTCATGACATTCTTCATATGTAGAACATGAGATGTCGGTTGAACATCTTCTGTATCTAATTCATTCAACTTTTCAGCGAATGAAATAATTGCATCCAATTGACTTGTGAACATTACTACCTCATCATCGCTGATCGCAAGACGGGCCAAATGTGCCACATGCTTCACTTGATCCTCAGAAATACGGGACATCCTCTTTCACCTCCGCAAAATATCGAACTTGCACAATACACCTATCATACTAAACTTTAACCCCCACAAGCAATTGTGAGGGGATATTGGTGAAAATTTCTTTAGTTGGGTAAAGAGGGTCTGACCCTCAGTGCGTTAATACAATAAAGAATCCTGCTCCTTACCTACTTTTTTCAAAAAGCCTTTTTGTGAATCGTAGTGGTATGTTTCATGTTTTTAGGGAAAAAATAAGGGTGCTTTCTGATGAGAGTTGACTTGATTAAGGTCGTGAATATTACAGCAATATTACGCGTTTGATAATTCTGAATAGTTTTACTTTAATTAATTGTCAAATGGGAAGTATGCCCATTGTATCAAGGGGTAGAGTGTTTTTCTTCCTATTGAAAAAGGTTTCAATCGCTTGAACAAAGGGAAATAATTTGTTAGCTTAAATACTCGTAACCGTTATAAGAGCAATTTGGGGCGCCGAAATTGCTGATGCAAACAGAAAAATAAAGAAATTCAGGAGTTGATATTGTGGAAACAGGAGTATTTATTTCCCTAGCGCTCTATTTTATCGTCATGCTAGGAATAGGTTATTATGCCTACAAAAAATCAACTGATGATATCTCCGGCTTTATGCTCGGTGGACGTCAGTTAGGACCTGGGGTAACAGCATTATCTGCCGGGGCATCTGACATGAGCGGTTGGATGCTGATGGGTCTACCAGGTGCCATGTATGCATCCGGTGTATCAAGCATGTGGATTGCTATCGGTCTTACAATCGGGGCTTATGTGAACTATCTTATCGTTGCACCCCGCTTAAGGGTTTATACAGAAACTGCAAATGACTCCATTACAATCCCAGATTTCTTTGAAAACCGTTTTTATGATGGAACTCGCATTTTACGCTTCGTTTCAGCGATTGTTATCATCATCTTCTTCACACTTTATACATCCTCTGGTCTTGTTTCAGGTGGTACACTTTTTGAAAGTGCATTTGGATTGGATTATACAACCGGTTTAATTGTGACTGCCGGTGTGGTAGTAGCGTACACATTGTTCGGAGGATTCTTGGCGGTTAGTTTAACTGACTTTGTACAAGGTTGTATCATGCTTCTTGCCTTAGTACTAGTGCCAATTGTAGCCTTTACTGATTTAGGCGGTGTTGGGGTAACGCTTGATGAAGTTCGTGCAATAGACCCGACTTACCTTGATTTCTTCAGAGGTACCACGGTACTTGGAATTATTTCCTTACTTGCATGGGGACTTGGTTACTTTGGACAGCCTCATATCATCGTTCGATTTATGGCGATCAAGTCCATCCGCGACTTTAAAGCCGCTCGCCGTATCGGAATGAGCTGGATGATCGTTTCCATCATCGGTGCCATGGCAACAGGATTAGTAGGTATTGCCTATGTAAACCGTACAGGTATGGAACTGGCTGATTCAGAAACAATCTTTATTGTTTTCTCACAATTTTTGTTCAACCCACTTATTAGTGGATTCTTACTTGCAGCTATCTTAGCCGCTATCATGAGTACGATTTCTTCTCAGCTACTTGTTACATCAAGTGCGCTGACTGAAGACTTTTATAAAACTTTCATGCGCCGTGAAGCAAAGGATAAAGAGCTTGTCCTAATCGGTCGTATCTCAGTATTGATTGTTGCAATTGTTGCAATCATGCTATCTCTGACACCTAATGATACCATCCTTAACCTTGTTGGTAATGCATGGGCAGGATTCGGTGCAGCATTCGGTCCAGTAATAATTTTGAGCCTATACTGGAAACGTATGAACCGTTGGGGTGCACTTGCAGGTATGCTTGTAGGAACGTTTACTGTTCTTGTTTGGATCTACGGACCATTTAGAATTGATGGTGAAAGACTGTCAACTTGGATGTATGAAATAGTTCCAGGATTCATCCTAAGTACGATTGCAGTAATCGTGGTAAGTTATATCACTAACTTACCTAGAAAGAAAGTAAGTGAAGGCTTTACGGAAATGGAAGAAACAATGGAAACAGAACACAATAAAGAGTAGTTTATCTTTACAAAAGAGAACCCGGAATTCGGGTTCTCTTTTTGCTTTACTTATATATAAATTTGAAAAGTTGATTTTGTTTTTTTGTTTGAATCCCTTGGGGCACATCAGGCGGGGATTTTTTTAGTCAAACGTTTGTTTTAAAAAACCTATTCTAGGATAAGAAAACGTTCTTTAACCCCTCTAAAACACCAGTAATTAGTTTAGAACTCTTACTATATCACGACACCTTTTTTAAAAGTTAATTTCTTTTTCGAACGCTGCAGGCTATGAAACGGTTGGTTTTTCATTTTCAATTATTCAAACGTTTGTTTGAAAAGTGCTATGTTGGCAAAATGTTGTTTTTTCTCACATTGTTGATCCCAGCATACCGTGGAAGCAACTAGTAGGCAAAAAAATACCGTTACCTATTACAGGTAACGGCTTTTCCTGTTGCTTATTTGCTTACTTGCTATCCACCAACACCAGCACTTCCAGCTTATCTGCTGTATTCACAGCAAACACACTGTACACCTTATCGGCTTCCAGCTTCGTTCCGGAAAGGTCCAGAACCTGTTTTCCGTCAGGCAATCTAATTTCGAGATTGTACGTTCCTGGCTCCAACTCCTGGTAGACTGAAATGTCTTTAAAGGAAAGCTCGCTGAATACGGTATCCCCTTTAATGACTCCAACATCTACTTGTGGAGCATCTGGGGAAAGGTGACCAACGCGGGTGAATGCTTTTCCTTTTGGAGCTACTCTCGTATCTTCCACGGCAATCATTTCAAGCTTGGCTAAGTTATTAACCGCTGCTACCGTATATGCCTTTCCGCCTTCCACTGTAAGCTCTTGAGCAATAACCGCCTTGTCCTTTTTGCCTGCTGGAAAAACCTCTACTTTATGTGGACCTGCTCCAAGCATTAAGTAATCGGTTGCATCTTTGAATTTAGCTCCTTCTACCGCCACATTCCCATCTACATACACATCGACAGCTGGTGCATCAGGGGATGCGTGAAGAATACGGACTTGAGCATCTTCCCTCTTTCCCGTTTCAGCCGCGATTAAGTTACTTACTCCACCAAATACAAATAGCACTACCGCTAATACGCTTATGAATCTCTTCATTTGTAGTCTCCTCTTTTCTAAATTATTTTGAACACACTGTTAGTATGAAGATTTTTAGTTAATATATGTAAAAAAATAGAAATTTACTAGTTGGTTTTGGGGTATTCTTGCTGTTTTGTTTGGAGTTCGTGCGGATACAGGGGGAGTTGATGCCAAACTGGGGCAAGTTCGTGCGGAAAGTTGCCAAGTTCGTGCCAAACAACCCATAGTTGATGCCGAGCAGTTTTTGCAGGCTTATTTTGAGGGTTAGAAAAACCGAGCAAAAACCGCCCGGTCTTTTTAAAGCAAAAAATTTTAGTTGATTGGTTAATCTCCGCTGTTCCTTTCCGCAAATAGCTTCGCTTTCCACGGGGCGACCTTGAGCCTCCTCGGCGTTCCCTGTGGGGTCTCAAAATTGTCGCTATTCCCCCGTAGGACAAGGAAGGCTACGGCAGCGATACATCGCACGCAGAAAATGCTCGCATTTTCAAGGAGTCTTCGCTATTTGCTCCAATCCACAGCTAGAAACCAGTCATCTCATTAAGATAGTTTTTAGTTATCCTTTCGGTGAATGAAACCACCTTGTTGATTGGAGTGGAAGGCGCGAAGACTCCTGTGGGAGGAAGGGTCAGGGGAGACCCCACAGGCTTGCCGAGGAGGCTCCCGGACCGCCCACTGGAAAGCGAAGCGCCTGGAACGGAGATCAACAGAATTATATGCTTTCTTATCTTTTAAAAAAGAAGCTGACACCCAACCGGGCACCAGCTTCCTCTCTATAGAAATTATAAACTTTCAGATGTTGTTTTCGCTTGCAGATGAAGCAATAGGTAGTCAGGACCGCCCGCTTTGGAGTCTGTTCCTGACATGTTGAATCCGCCGAATGGCTGGTATCCAACAATCGCACCTGTGCATCCACGGTTGAAGTATAGGTTACCAGCGTGGAAGTCTTCACGTGCTTGTTCAATTTTGTCGCGGTTGTTCGTGATGACCGCTCCAGTTAGACCGTACTCTGTGTTGTTGGCAATCTCAAGCGCATGATCGAAATCTTTTGCTTTTGCAAATGCTACAACAGGTCCGAAGATTTCCTCTTTCATCAGGCGAGCTTCAGGGTCGACGTCCGCAACGATTGTTGGCTGTACGAAGAATCCTTTGGTGTTGTCCCCTTCGCCACCAGCTAAGATGCGACCTTCTTCTTTTCCGATTCCAACATATTTCATTACTTTATCAAATGCAGCCTGGTCGATTACAGGTCCCATGTAGTGGTTCTCTGTAGGATCGCCGACTGTCAATTCTTTTGTCAGTTCCACTGCACGGTTCAATACTTGGTCATATACATCTTCTACGATTACCGCACGGGAGCACGCAGAACATTTTTGACCGGAGAAACCGAATGCAGATTTTACGATGGATTGTGCTGCCAACTCAAGGTCTCCCTCGCTGTCTACCACAATCGTATCTTTACCACCCATTTCAGCGATTACGCGCTTTAACCAGATTTGGCCAGGGTTTACTTTGGAAGCACGCTCATAGATTCTTAGACCAACGTCACGGGAACCTGTGAACGAGATGAAGCGTGTACGCGGGTGGTCTACAAGGTAGTCCCCAACTTCTGCACCGCTACCTGGTACAAAGTTAAGCACACCAGCAGGCAGGCCAGCCTCTTCCATTACTTCTACAAATTTAGCTGCAACAACAGGAGTTGTAGATGCAGGCTTTAGTAGTACTGTGTTACCTGTTACAATTGCCGCTACTGCTGTACCAGCCATGATTGCAAATGGGAAGTTCCAAGGGGAGATGATGACACCTACACCTAGTGGAATATAGTTATAACGGTTGTATTCACCTACACGACTTTCTAAAGGCATACCGTCTTTTAATTTCAGCATTTGACGCGCATAGTACTCAAGGAAATCAATCGCTTCTGCTGTATCTGCATCCGCTTCATTCCAAGGCTTCCCTGCTTCTTTAGTTAAAAGTGCAGAGAATTCGTGCTTACGACGACGAATGATTGCTGCCGCACGGAACAAGATGTCTGCTCTTACTTCAGGCTTCACTTTGCGCCACGTTTTGAACGTTTCGTCTGCAACTTGCATCGCTTTCTCCGCTAAGTCACGATCCGCCTTTGACACACGACCAACAACCTCTTCTTTATTTGCAGGGTTCACGGATACGATTTTATCTTCTGTCGTAACACGTTCTCCACCAATAACTAAGTCGTAATCTTGTCCTAAATAAGAGTTCACTAGTTTTAAGCCTTCAAGATAAGCTTGTTTGTTTTCCTCATTAGTGAAATCCGTAAATGGTTCATGTTTGTAAGGTAATACCATTACATTCGCCCTCCTTTGCATTCTAAAGCGCTTGCATACATTTCCCATTCTACCTTATAGTAACTAGTCTTTCAAATATTGTTTATTTTCTAATAGGAAGAAATATCTATAGGCTGGGAGAAATGGGCTAAATGTGGTTTTTAGGTATGAATAAAGATGCTTTTTTGCAAAAAGTTACAATGAGGGCCGAAAAAGTCACAATGTGCCCTTAAAAAGTTACAATCATCTCCTAAAAAGTCACAATAACCCCAAAATTAGTTGCAATCGCTCCTGAATTCCCGGCAAACATAAAAAAACCCACTATCCAAAAGAATAGTAGGTTCCAAAAAAATTAATAGATATGAACAAACGGTTTTTCCGCTCCGGCATCCCTTACAATCAACGCTTCCTCTCCACTGATGGAAGAGATGGATACTTGTAGATTGATATAGTTCGGGAAGTGTTCCACCACGAGTCCCGTCACATATTGGGTGAAACCGATCAGTTCGGCTTTCCCGTTGAATTCCATATTCACTTCAATCGAAAGCTGTTGAAGCTCGCCATCACTGTAGTAACCTTTGCCGACAACCCCTGTATGGTTTGGAAAATAATCGTCGATATCCAATTTGAAGTTTTCAAACCTAACAGCGTCATCACGGTATATTTCCGTTGTTTTACTATTAGGGAAAAGGTGATATTCCTCGTTCACACTATCCCATTTACCGATTGTGTTGTTGCCCGAAGGAACATTAGCCTTGGCTATGAAACTTCCTGGTACAACTGAATTCGCAGGACTTTGCTTGTACAATCCGATCATGATCGGGACATTTTCCAGTCCCTCCATTGTGCGCACCCTTTTGATTATCTCTTCTGCAATTTTCTTTCCTTCAGCTTCCAGGTCTTCATCCGGGATAGCATACTCCCTTGGAAAGCCACCATCATTATCTGAGAGGTTATAGTAATGGACCGAGTTAAGTGCTATTCCTATAGCCACACCGCCAAGCTCAACCTGGTCCTCACCTCTGCGAATAAGGAAATTCTGTTCTTGGATATGAGCTAGGTAAATTGGGCTATCTTCATTCCTTGCCTCTGTTTCTTCAATTTTCTCTGATTCTTGACCACGGGCAATCGGCGGGTTCAGCCCCAAACTTCCCTCGCCAGCACGGCGCTTCAACCATTCTGAAACGGTTCCCCGCTTAATATATTGTCCTTCTTGATACAGATAGTTGTCAGAGGGGAATACCTCCTGAGCCATGCGCATCAATCCGGTTTCCAACTCCTCCACATCGACCCGGCTATTTAGACGCGGGGCGATTTGGCCACGGGTTTCCCCTGGCTTGTAGGGCAGGATGGTTTGATAATAGTCATCTGATATTTTATATCGTGGAACAATGGCTTGTTCCGTGTTTTCCTGCTGCGCTGGATCTTGTACCACTTCTTCCTGTTTCTCGAATCCTGGCACACATCCGGTGGCAAAAAGAGAAACAACAAGGAGCAACGACAAAAACCTTTTCACTTCCAACACCTCTTATGATTGTATTTCCTTGAGCATTTGCGCCTCGTTCCAAACTTCTATTCCAAGCTCTTGCGCTTTCGTCAGCTTAGAGCCAGCTTCTTCTCCTGCAACGACCAGATGGGTGTTCTTGCTGACACTGCCTGTCACTTTTCCGCCAAGCTGCTCAATGGCCGCTTTGGCATCGTTCCGTGACATCTCTTCCAGCTTCCCAGTCAGGACGACCGTTTTTCCTGCAAAATAGGAATCCACATCTTCTGCGCTGACGGGCTTCGGACCTTTATAGGCCATATTGACGCCAAGTTCTTTCAGTTCGGCAAGCAACTCTGCCACTTCCGGCTGTTCGAAATAGGTCACGATGGAATCAGCCATCTTGTCGCCGATCTCGTGGATGGCAGTCAACTCTTCCTTCGTCAAGCTTGCAAGTCGGTCCATATGGTCGAATTCCTGCGCCAATGTTTTGGCAGCTTTTGCTCCGACCAGGCGGATTCCAAGGCCGAACAGAAGGCGCTCAAGCGAGTTATCCTTCGTTTTATCAATGGCAGATATCAGATTATCAGCAGATTTCTCGCCCATTCGCTCCAGCTCAAGTAGCTGTTCCTTGATTAATTTATATAGATCTGCCACGTCCTCTATCAGGTTTTCACGGAAAAGCTGTGCGATCACCTTTTCACCAAGACCATCAATATTCATGGCATTACGGGATACAAAGTGGATCAATCCTTCGCGAATCTGTGCCGGACATTTCGGGTTGATGCAGCGCAGTGCCACTTCCCCTTCAATGCGAACCAGCTCGCTTTCACATTCAGGGCAATGGGTCGGCATCGTGAAGTCCCGCTCTTCCCCGGTTCTTTGCTCTACAAGAACGTTTACCACTTCCGGGATGATGTCTCCCGCTTTTTTGACAATGACAGTATCTCCAAGCTTGATGTCCTTTTCACGGATGAGATCTTCATTATGTAAGGACGCTCGTTGGACGGTTGTTCCCGCTACACGCACCGGTTCCAGAATTGCAGTGGGAGTTACCACACCTGTTCGGCCTATGTTCAGTTCGATATCCAATAGCTTGGTGGTCACTTTTTCGGCAGGAAACTTGTAGGCAATTGCCCACCTTGGACTTTTCGCGGTAAAACCAAGCTGTTCCTGATGCTCGATGTTGTCGACTTTAATGACGATACCGTCTATATCATACGATAGATCCGGGCGTTTTGTGTGCCAACCTGTGACATATTCCAGAACTTCTTCTATGGAAGTGCAAATCTTTCTTTCCGTGTTCGTCTTGAAGCCCATTTTATCGAGATAGTCCAATGCCTCGTTGTGGGAATCAACGCCTGTTTCCCCAGCATCCGAAAGACTGTAAACGTACACGGACAGGTTGCGGGAGGCAGCGATTTTTGGATCGAGTTGGCGAAGGGATCCCGCTGCAGCGTTACGCGGGTTTGCAAACGGCTCCTCTTCACGTTCCATTTTCGCGGCATTCAGCTTTTCAAAAGAGTTCTTTGGCATGAAGGCTTCCCCGCGGACTTCAACGGTTACCGGTTCTTTTAATCGCAAGGGGATGGATTTAATCGTTTTAAGGTTCATGGTGATGTCTTCACCTGTTGTCCCATCGCCACGGGTGGCACCAAGGACGAACAGGCCATCCTCATAGCGGAGTGACACGGCAAGCCCATCTATTTTCAGCTCGCAGACATATGTCACATCATCGCCCACAGCCTGTTTCACTCTGCGATCGAAATCTCGCAAGTCATCTTCGTTGAAGGCATTGCCTAGGCTGAGCATCGGTGTGCGGTGCTCGACCTTATTGAACATCTCAAGTATATTTCCTCCTACACGTTGCGTCGGGGAGTCTGAAGTTTGTAGTTCGGGAAAATCCTTCTCGAGCGTCAGCAGTTCCTGTAAAAGGGAGTCGTATTCGGCATCTGAAACAGACGGTTTGTCCAGCACATGATATTCATAGTTAAATTGGTTCAGTACATCATGCAGCTCGCGTACCCGTTTTTCAGCTTGTTCTCTTTTCATGCAAAGTCGTCCTTTCTCTTTTGGCGGTTTTCATCTACTATTAAACCTTCGTCACAGGTGCAAACTTAGCCAAGAGGCGCTTGACGCCTGTAGGACTTGGAAACGCGATGTCCAATTCCTTGCTGTCGCCATCTCCTTTGACACTGACAACCGTACCGACTCCCCACTTTTTATGCTCAGCTTTGTCTCCTACCATCCAGTCTAAGCTTTCCCCTCCTGATGCGGTCAGTCCACGGGATGGTGCGGTAGTACGACGTGCAGTTTGAGATGCTGAACCTGCGGAACTTGCAGCCCTTCCTCTTTCTGAGGTGGCTCCTCCAAACGGAGAACCTGAACTTCCTCCACGACTCCCAAACGGTGTTGGACGTGACAGGCTTTCTTTTGGCTCGGGGCTTTCCAGTAATTCTTCCGGTATCTCTTTTATGAATCGGGAAGGTGGGTTGAGGTTCGTACGGCCGAACAAGGTACGCATCTGGGCATTCGTGATGAATAATTCCTCTTCCGCACGTGTAATCCCTACATAAGCAAGGCGACGCTCCTCTTCCATTTCCGCTTCTTCAAACAATGAACGGCTGTGAGGGAATACCCCTTCCTCCAATCCAATCAGGAATACAACCGGAAACTCCAGTCCTTTTGCAGCATGCAGGGTCATTAAAATAACTCCTTCCTGCTGGGCAGGATCCTCATCGTCCAATTTATCAATATCGGCAACAAGCGCAAGGTCTGTCAAGAATGCAACCAGGCTCTTGTCATCGTATTTTTCTTCAAAGTTTTTCGTAACAGACAGGAACTCGTCGATGTTTTCGAGTCTGCTCTGCGATTCAATCGTTTTGTCCGCTTTCAGCATTTCACGGTAACCGGATTTTTCAAGTATTTCTTCCACAAGCTCGGTAACAGAAATGTACTCCTGCATCTGTACATAGCCTTCAATAAGCGCGCGGAACTCTTTCAACTGGGACGTTGCACGACCGCTGACGCCAATCAGGTCCACTTCTGCAAGCGCGGTGTAGATAGAGATATCGTGCTGCGTAGCATAGTTTGCTATTTTATCAACAGTTGTAGCACCGATTCCACGTTTTGGCACATTGACGATACGTTGCAGGCTGATATCATCGTCAGGGTTGGCAATCAGACGAAGGTAAGCAAGGATGTCCTTGATCTCTTTGCGGTCGTAGAACTTGGTCCCGCCAACGATCGTGTAGTTGATGTTGGACATGAGGAGCATTTCCTCCATCACACGCGATTGGGCGTTCGTACGGTATAGGATGGCAAAGTCGCCAAGGGTGCGTTTTGGATCCTTTTGCATGAGTTCACGCATTTTCCCTACCACGAACTGTGCTTCCGTTTTTTCGGAATCAGCTTGATAATGGATGATTTTCTGCCCTTCAGAGTTCTCGGTCCAAAGGTTTTTCGGCTTTCTGCTGACATTTTTCTCGATTACGCGGTTTGCCGCTTCCAGAATACGTTTTGTTGAACGGTAGTTCTGCTCCAGCAGTACCACTTCCGCGTTTGGATAGTCCTTTTCAAAAGAAAGGATGTTTGCGATATCCGCCCCGCGCCAGCGATAGATGGACTGATCGGAATCTCCTACTACACAAAGGTTTTTCAGACGGTCCCCAAGAAGCTTAACTAAAGTGTATTGCGCATGATTCGTATCCTGGTACTCATCGACATGGATGTATTGGAATTTGCGTTGGTAGTATTCCAGTACTTCCGGCACGCGCTTGAACAGGTGGATGGTCGTCATAATCAGGTCATCAAAATCAAGCGCCTGGTTCTTTTTCAGCCTTTTTTGATAATCAGTATAAATTTCGGCAACCTGCTGCTCGTATGGACCAAGTGGCTGTTTCGCATACTGCTCCGGGTTCATGAGTTCATTTTTGGCTGAACTGATGGTACCTAACATCGTTCTTGGTTCAAACTTTTTCGGATCGATATTGCGATCCTTTAAAATATTCTTGATGACTGACAGCTGATCTGTCGTGTCCAGAATGGTAAAATTGCGGTTCATACCGATGCGGTCAATGTCACGACGCAGGATCCGCACACACATGGAGTGAAATGTAGAGATCCAAATGTCTTCCGCTGCCGGCCCTAGAAGCTTTTCGACACGCTCCTTCATTTCACGGGCGGCTTTGTTCGTAAAAGTGATCGCCAGGATGTTCCACGGTGCTACCTGTTTTTCCGCCATCAGATAGGCGATTCGATGTGTAAGAACCTTCGTTTTTCCGCTTCCCGCTCCGGCCATGATCAGTAACGGGCCGTCCATTTTCTTTACTGCTTCCTGCTGCATCGGGTTGAGTCCCTCAAGAAGTCTCTGACTTAAATATTGCATATTTTTTCACCGTCCCAACAAACATATGTTCTTATTTTCTATCATACTAAATTGTCGTGAATATTACTATTTATTTTGGATAATTGGTGATACACCGCTGTTGATTTCCGCACTGGGCTTCGCTTTCCACGGGGCGGTGCTTGAGCCTCCTCACTTCGTTGCGGGGTCTCAAGTCTACCGCTACCTCCCGTAGGAGTCTTCGCCCTGTGCTCCAATCAACTGCTAGAAAATCGTTTAAAGCTTATTTTTTCACAGCTTCCACTGTCTTCAATGCTTCTTTCAAATTATCATAGACCGAGTTCCCTACCACAATGGTATCTGCGTAGGCTGCCATTTCTTTGGCGCGTTCAGCTGTTGAGATCCCGCCCCCGTAGAATAACTGGGTTTTTTCGAGTGTCTGTTTTGCCGCTTGAACCATTTCCAGGTCTCCGTACGTTCCACTATATTCTAAGTAAAAGATAGGTAGATTAAACATTTTCTCTGCCAATCTTGCGTAGGCAATGACATCCTCTTTTGTGAGGTCGGTTTTTGCATCAGTCAACTGGGCTGCCTTGCAATCTTGATTGAGGATGCAATAGCCCTCTGCAACGATTTCCTCCCAGTTCATGATGTCACCATATTCTTTAAGTGCCTCTATATGAAGGTTCACGACCCATTCCGTTTTTCTACTGTTCAACACGCTTGGGATAAAATAAAAATCGAATCCCGGTGTGACCGATTCAATGGTGGAAACCTCCAATGCACATGGCAAGGAATATCTGCGCACCCTGCTCATCAAGCTCAGCACATTATCGAGTGTGACCCCATCCGTACCACCGACTAGAATTGCATCAGTACCAGATTCGCACACCAGTTCTAAATCTTCGTCCGATATCTCTTTATTTGGATCCAATTTAAAAACGTGCTTCCACTCACGTATTTCCATTAACACTGCAAACGTCCCCCATTCTAATTTCCATTCCTTTATTATATCAAAATCCAAGGCAATACGAAAAAGAGAAACGGAGATTGTGACTGGAAGTTACGACCTTTTCTTGCTAGACCAAAAGTTATATTTTTCAGTTGCCCTGTTATTCCTTTTGTTTTGCGGGTAAATAGATAAATAACATCTTAAGAATACTTATGAAAATAGTTGTCTTTTGATAAATAGATGCATATCGCAATCAATCCAAAATATGATGTGATAAGGAGGTGTCCAACATGCCTATGTGGCTCTGGTTCGTCATTGGCTTCGCTATTCTCCTTGCATTCGGTGCTCTCGTAGACTACTTTGGGAAAAGAAGAAGGAAAACGGCTGACCCTGCAGCATCAACCAGAACAGTTGACCAAGTTAAATCAAATCAGGAGACGTTTTACCGCTGACACAAAAAGCAGCTGTCTGTCGCATGAAAGTTGGACGAGAATTTTGCATCATGAATAAAAGGTGGCCCACCGTCAATCAGTGGGCCACCTTTTCTTTTGGCTGTTTTCGTAAACTTTGTTGCTTTTACGCATTTATCAACCAACCGTTATAATCCTTGCTGTCGTGCTCTTTTCCTGGATATCTTAATAAGCTTCCTGCCAATTTTTGAGTAGATAAGCTGTGAAAAATCCAAGAGCCGATTTTTCTTGTGAAAAAGTCCAATTGCCGATTTTTCTTGTGAAAAAGTCCAATTGCCGACTTTTAACAAGCGAATAGCAACAATCTTTGAGAAAAGAGCTTTTCTTTTAAACCTCTTCTGTTTTCTTTTCCTCAGCAATGCGCTCAAGTGCCATTTCATAGGCATCGTTTCCGTAGTTTAGGCAGCGCTTCACTCGGGAGATAGTGGCAGTACTTGCACCGGTCTCCGTTTCTATCTTATGGTACGTAAACCCATCTCTCAGCATTCTTGCTACTTCTAGGCGCTGTGCCAACGATTGGATTTCATTGATGGTGCAGAGGTCATCGAAGAATCGATAGCACTCTTCCATATCTTTCAAGGAGAGGACCGATTCAAATAGTTGATCCAGTTCTTTTCCACGTAGTTTATTGATTTGCATAATGATTTCTCCTTTGCTTGTTAAGACTAGTATGAAACTTTTTCTAAATCGGGTACGACCTGAATCCATGTTTTCCCCGGAGTGAGTGGAACCTGTTCGCCATTTGCGTAAGGAAGGAGTTTTCCATCCACTGATTTCCACTGTACATCAAAGCGTTCTCCGTTTTGAATCAGCACTCCATTTCCACCGGATGTGATATCTATTTCTTTTCTTCCCTGGTCATCAATTACGGTATGTGGCGTTTCGACAATGAAAACGTTATGGGCGATGATCTCTTCCATCGTTTCCAGATCGGTATGTTTCTCGCCGGCGCTATAACGGACGTAAGCGTTTTTTTTTGCGTCATATTTATAATCAACTTGTGTTGTTTGTCTTGATGAGTATTTTATTTTCACCTGTTCGGCAGCATTTCCATCAAGTTCATTCTTCTGCCCTTCTTTTAAAAATGTAAAGGAGGGTACTTCTGCTTCTAAAGAATAACTAAGCTGTTCTGCACCTTTTTTAATATTTTCAGAGGTGATATAGGAGTTGTGAGGTGCCTGACGGAAGCTTGCACGTTTGAAAAGTGATCCATCATAGGTCAAACCGTTTATCCCATCCACTTCTTTATTTTCAATTTTCGTTCTGGCTGCGGGACTCCATCCGTGGAACACGAAAAGGGCATCATAACCTTTAGTCAGTTCGACAAAATACTTCCTTGCACTTCTTACCGGACCTACCGTATCAGGCATTTCACTGTGGAAAATAGCCAGAAACCTGGTAATATCCCCTTCTGCAAGCACTTCATACACAATATCGGCCTTGTGAAGCCCTGATTGTGGACGTGCCTTCCCATCATTATTGACCATGACGGCAACAGGACGTGCATCTATTTTCTCTTCCACCGCTTCTCCTGTCAAAGGTGCTGCATCTAGGGGTTCAGAAACCTCCGTTGCCACCTGTTCTTTCTCTTCCTCTGCCACTTTGGTGGACTCTTCTTTCGGCTCTTGACTTGTATCGACGTTTGAATCATCAGATTGACAGCCTGCTAGCATCAGCATCAAAACTGTCAAAAATAACATTATTTTTTTACTGCCCATCCTAAAACAAACACAACCTTTTATTATTTTTTCACACTTTTACATTTTAACGCATTATTGACGGAAAGAGTACCGTTTTATTCATCACATCGTATATTCCTCTAGGTGTTATTCTGATATAAGGAAGATGTGTGGATGATAAAAACAATAATGTGTAGATGGGATCATTGAAGCTGTAGCCTCTTGAAAACAGTTGATTTCGCAATACTGTTTCCTGCTTCATCAGCTCCTCCATTCCACAGTTTGACATGCCGCCTGCGAGTGGAAGCGGGATATCGCAAATGACCTCTCCGTCCTCCACGAGTACCATCCCTCCACCTAACTCCTTCATGTGCTTGAAGGCCTTCAGCATCGCTTCTTTGTCTTTTCCGATCAGTACGATATCCCCTGTGTTCGAATAAGAGCTCGCAAATCCTTGTACACGTGTGCCGAATCCTTTGATGATCGTATTCACGCGCCACTTTCCTGCACGGTCGATGAGCATGAGAAACGACTCGTCATGTCTACTTGAAAGGCTGTCTCCAGAAACATCCACCGAGATAGTATATGGTTTAATGATCACTTCGTTGACCATTTCCATCCCTAATGCCATGGAAAATTGCAGATCATCGATGGTAAGATCCCAACCGAGATTAAGCGGCCCGAGCCCAAGGGATAGCCAATCCTGATCTGGGAATGCCTCATCGTTTGGCGTATTGTCCCTTGTCACCCATATCCCTTTTGAGAGGACAGAGACCGGGGTCGGCTCCTCTTTTGCCTTTAGGAAGTTGATGTTGGCAATGCGTCCAGGTGCGATGCTCCCGTGAAGGGAATCAATGGAGAAGTGCCTTGCCACATTATAGGAAGCCATCCGGTACGCCTCAATGAGAGGGACTCCTTTATCGAGGGCGATCGCGATGGTTCGATCAATGACACCGCTTTCATAAAAGCTTGGGGTAGATCCGTCCGTATTGAAAAAAGCCTGGTCATAGTAATGGACACCTGACGCCTCCAGCTCTTCTAGGATTAACGGGAGATCCGGTCGGATGGACGAATAGCGAAGGGATGCATGATACCCTTGTGAAATACGTTTGATCACATCCGCTCCGTTCATCGCCTCATGATCGCTATGAATGCCGAGCAGCTGCATTTTCGTCAGCGTCTTTTCCGACGCGCCAGGAAAATGGCCTTCTACCGGCTTTCTACGAGCTTTTGCCTCCTGAACCCATTGCAGGATCATGTCGTCACCCGCCATCAGTTTCGGCCAGCTTGTCAGTTCGCCGCCCTGCATCACGAGGGGATGATCCAACCAGCTTTTCATATTGGGATTGGAGAAAATCTCCTCCTCATTCTGGATTTCGGTCTGGGCATCAAATCTGCACCACCAGTACATGGTCGCAGCTGATTTATTCATTTTTTCTATAAAAGAAAACGCTTTCTTTTTCGTCATCTGCAAAGTAAGCATCAGGTTGTCATTGACGAATGTGGTGGTTCCCAATTTCGATGCATATTGCGCAAAGGAAAGGGGATTATAAAGTTGAAACGGATGAACATGAGGCTCTATATACCCCGGCACCAGGAAGAACGACTCACAATTGACCACTTCCGTATTCTTTGTGTTTGCAGGAAGCTCGTCTCCTACATAGACGATTCGGTCTTCATGGATCCAGATGTTCGCTGTCATCCACGTTTTCAACTGCACATTTAAATATGTGGCATTGGTGAGAATCATGGTCGGTGCTTTTTTCCCGTCTATCACCGCAACCTGTTCCCGTATTTTTTTGCTTTTCCATCTATATGCTTGTTCATGCATGCTTATCACCCACTCTTTGTGAGATTGTATCAGTTTAGGTTTTGTCGTGAAAATTATTGTGATATAACCTCTTTTTACCATGTTACCATAACAGAGTTTTACTTGCATTACCGTTCTTGATAATTATGTGAAAATTTTATCAACTTTAAAGGCCGTTTCAGAAAATTGTTGGAGGGATTTATTATGAAGGTGAAACCGAATATCAGCATTATCAATGCCATGGTCCGTATCTCAGCAGGCTTTGCAGCGTTAGCCTGGATTACAAGCAAAATGGTTCGTCGTCCACACCGTGATTCCTACAAGCTTGTAGCACTGCTGGCAGGAATGAAAATCGCCGAGGGCATCCTGCGCTACTGTCCGATGACAGCAGGCTTTGAACGCTTCCAGGAATACCGCAACGACAACAACAGCGAAAACAACCACTACAACTTCGACTTCGACGACTTCGAAGGCAAAGCCGACAGCGGAGATAGTGGAGCCGATTCCTATAATCCTTCTTGAGGGGAAGGGAAGAGAAAAAAACACCTTTGGGGGTCAGACCCCCAAAGGGTTTTGTTCACTCACGTCGAAATATATAAGGAGGTATGAAAAATGCTAGAATATCTAACCGATATGTCATTCGTACTGGCGACAATCATTGGTGGCATTGTCGCGATCTTGTATGTTTTTGTTAAGAGGAAACGCCGGACGCATTAGCTTTGTTGGCGATATCACTCCGATAGAACAAGTTGTCACATTTCACTTTGCTCAGCTCTTCGTAAGTCGTCTTCTGGGCTTGTTCCAGGCTGTCGTTTTGGGCAGCAACCAACAGTACACGTCCGCCGTTGGTCACAAGCTTTCCGTCACGTGACTCTGTGCCGGCATGAAAGACAAGACCCTTCCCATTCCCGATCTGGTCCAGCCCTTCTATCACCGCTCCGTTATCATAGGCTTCCGGATACCCAATGGATGCCATCACCACTCCGACCACCGACTTTTCGGACCATTTAAGTTCCAGCTCTTCTCCGCGCAGTACACCTGTCAGCACTTCTCCCAAGTCCGATTCCAATCTAGGCAGGACCACTTGCGTCTCCGGGTCCCCAAAGCGAGCATTAAACTCAATCACTTTTGGACCTTTCTTTGTCAAAATTAACCCTGCATATAAAATTCCAACAAACGGACGCCCTTCGTCCACAAGTGCTTTAGCCGTAGGAAGCAGCACCGTTTCCAGCGCCTCCTCCACAATCCGGTCCGAGATCTGCGGAACCGGTGAGTATGCTCCCATTCCACCGGTGTTCGGCCCTTTGTCCCCGTCATACGCACGTTTATGATCCTGGGCGATGACCATCGGGTAGACCTTCTCTCCATTAACGAATGCCATGAACGAGAACTCCTCCCCATCGAGGAACTCTTCCACCACAAGCTTAGAAGAGGCCTCGCCGAACTTGGACTCTGCCATCATTTCATACACCGCATCAAGTGCCTCTTGTTGCGTCATCGCGACCACTACACCTTTTCCTGCCGCAAGACCATCCGCCTTCAGCACAATCGGTGCACCTTTGCTTTCAATATACATTCTTGCTTCATCATACTCCGTGAACGTTTCATAGCCAGCTGTCGGGATTCCGTATTTTTTCATGAGATCTTTGGCAAAGCTTTTGCTACCTTCAATGAGGGCTGCCGCCTTGGTTGGACCGAATACTTGAAGGCCCTCCGCTTGGAATGCGTCGACGATTCCGTTCAATAATGGTACTTCCGGTCCCACCATGGTCAGGTCAATTTTATTCTCTTTTGCAAAATCAATTAAAGCGTTCGTGTCGGATTCTTGAATTGGTACGAGGGTTCCGACCGTTTCCATGCCGACGTTCCCTGGTGCGATAAAGACTTCTTTTACAGATGGGCTTTGTGCGAGCTTCCAGGCGATGGCGTGTTCGCGGCCGCCTTTTCCAACTACCAATACTTTCATTGATTTTCCTCCAGTCTTGTTGTGGGGTTTGGATTTTCTAAAAAAACAATTTCGGGATCTCGTTAACTCCTGTTTCCTTCCGTTCCAGGTGTTCGCTTTCCGCGGGGCGGTGCTTGAGCCTCCTCGCTGCGCTGTGGGGTCTCAAGTCTACCGCTACCTCCCGCTGGAGTCTCACACCTTGCACTTCAGTCAGCAGGGGAAAGCTGGTTATTCTGTGGTAATCCCGTTTTCAATACTTATGAACACATACCATCAATGCTTAAAATGTCTCATCCCCGTGAATACCATCGTAATCCCGTATTCGTCTGCTTTATTGATGGAATCCTCGTCTTTGATGGAACCGCCTGGCTGGATGATTGCTGTGACGCCGGCTTTTGCAGCTGCCTCCACTGTATCGTTCATCGGGAAGAATGCATCCGATCCTAGTGCGGAACCTACTGCTTTTTCGCCAGCCTGCTCGATGGCAATTTTCGCTGCACCGACACGGTTCATCTGTCCTGCACCGACGCCGACTGTTTGGCCGCCTTTTGTAAGAACAATTGCATTGGACTTCACATGCTTGACGACTTTCCAAGCAAGCTTCAAGTCTGCCCATTCTTGCTCTGTCGGCTCACGCTTTGTTGGAACGGTGATTGTTGCCTCATCAAATCCTGCCTGGTCTTCATCCTGCACCAAAACGCCTCCGCGGACTGAAACCATTCGGGATTGCATAACGTCTTCCCCGTTCATATCGACCAACAACAGACGGAGATTCTTCTTCTGCTTCAATACAGTCAATGCATCTTCACTAAAGGACGGTGCAATGACAATCTCCAAAAATAGTTCATGTAACAGTTCTGCCGTTTCCTTATCCACTTCCGTATTGAAGGCGATGATGCCACCGAAAATGGACACCGGATCGGCTTTATACGCACGACGGTAAGCTTCCACCGTCGTTTCACCTGTTCCCACTCCGCATGGGTTCATATGTTTTACGGCCACTACTGTCGGGTCTTTGAATTCTTTTACAATTTGCAGCGCCGTGTCTGCATCATTGATGTTGTTGTAGGATAGTTCTTTTCCGTGCAGCTGCTCTGCAGAAGCAATCGAGAATTCGGATGCTAAAGGAGTTTGGTAAAAAGCTGCCTGTTGATGCGGATTTTCGCCGTAGCGAAGGCCTTGTTTTTTCTCAAACGTAACGGTCAACGACTCAGGGTGCTTCTCTTCCACCGCTTCTGTTAAGTAATTCGAAATCATCGCATCATAAGCCGCTGTATGGCGGAACACTTTTGCAGCTAGACGGCGGCGCGTTGCAACTTCCACTTTCCCGCTCTCTTTAAGCTCGGAAATTACTCCTTCGTAATCTGCTGGATCCACGAGTACCGCAACATCCTTATGGTTTTTTGCCGCAGAACGAAGCATTGTCGGTCCGCCGATGTCGATATTTTCAATTGCATCTTCAAATGTGGAATCTGCTTTTGAGATCGTTTCTTTGAATGGGTACAGATTCACCACAACTAGATCAATCGGGGTAATTCCGTGCTCCTCTAGCTGCGCTTTGTGACTTTCGCTGTCACGCATTGCCAATAACCCACCGTGGATCATCGGGTGCAAGGTTTTCACTCGGCCATCAAGGATTTCTGGAAATCCTGTCACCTCAGAAATGCCGATTACCTTCACACCGTTATCCTGCAAAACTTTCTTTGTACCGCCGGTGGAAATAACCTCTACACCTAGGTCCACTAATTGCTGTACAAATGGGACGATGCCCTCTTTATTGGAAACACTCACTAATGCTCTCATCTTATCGCTGCCTCTCCTTTGACTGAAAAAAGTTGTTGTAAGGTTTTTGGGTAAAATATATGTTCCACTTCATGGATTTTCTTCTCTAGCATTTCTCGCGTATCATCCACTTCGACTTCAATCGCCTGTTGTGCTATGATCGGTCCGGTATCCATGCCTTCATCGACAAAATGAATGGTCACTCCTGTGAGTTTCACACCATACTCCAATGATTGACCAACTGCATCCAAGCCTGGAAACGCTGGCAAAAGGGATGGGTGGATGTTGACGATTCGCCCTTTAAAAGCACTCAACAGTGTCGGCCCAATAAGGCGCATATAGCCTGCAAGCACGATAAAATCAATCTTATATCGATTTAATTCCTCGATTATGTGCGTTTCAATATCCTCTTTATTCCGGTAGCTTTTTGGTGCAAATGTAAAATACGGTATGTCTGCCCTCGTCGCACGTTCGACCACAAATGCTCCTGGTCTATCACAAATAAGCAATGCCGGAGTGGCTTCTAATTCCCCTTTATGGCAAGCGTCCGTTAACGCTTGAAAATTGGAGCCGCTCCCTGAGGCAAAAATGGCGATTCTCTTTCTCGTTGTCATCGGATTTCTCCACCGCCGAACGTGATCCCCTCGCCCTCTTTTACACGACCAATTAAGTAAGCCTTCTCCCCGTTGGATTCCAGAATACGTACAACCTCAGGAAGGATTTCTTCGTTGATGGCAAGCACCATGCCAATTCCCATGTTGAAAATGTTGAACATTTCCTTGCGGTTGAGCTCACCAACCTTTTGCAAGAAGTCAAAAATCGGTGGGATTGGCCATGTGCCATAATCCACTTCGGCTTGAAGACCTTCAGGAAGCATGCGCGGGATGTTCTCGATGAATCCGCCGCCAGTTATATGGGCCATGCCGTTGATGTCGAATTTTTTCAGGACTTCTAAGATCGGTTTTACATAGATTTTCGTAGGCGTCAGAAGCTCTTCACCAAGTGTCCGATTCAAACCTTCGTATTTCGTGTTCAGGTCCAATTGGCCTTTTTCGAATACGATTTTACGGACAAGCGAGTAGCCGTTGCTGTGGATACCGCTAGAGCTGAGTCCGATCAGGACGTTACCTGGTTTGATATTCTCACCAGTGATAAGGCGCTCTTTTTCCACCACACCTACCGTGAATCCGGCCAGGTCGTACTCGGTGTCGTCATACATTCCCGGCATTTCCGCTGTTTCACCGCCGACTAAAGCACAGCCTGCCTGTTCGCAGCCATCCGCAATCCCTTTTACGATATTCTCGATTCGCTTCGGGACCGCTTTGCCGCATGCAATATAATCGAGAAAATAAAGCGGCTCCGCTCCCTGTACCACGACATCGTTGACACACATCGCAACTGCATCCATCCCGATCGTGTCATGTTTATCGAGTTGGAAAGCGAGCATCAGCTTTGTGCCGACACCGTCCGTACCGGAAACGAGCACCGGGTTCTTTACATTCACTGCTGATAGGTCGAATAGGCCTCCAAATCCGCCGAGACCTCCCATCACCTCTGGCCTCATTGTTCTAGCCACGTGCTTTTTCATACGCGTTACCGCTTCATAGCCCGCTTCTAAATCTACACCCGCTTGCTTGTATGCATTTGCCATATGTGTCGTGTCTCCCTTCCAATGGAAAAGCGACGAATCTTTGGAATCCCGCCGCTTTTTTGTTAGCTCTTTTCGTAAAATTTGTTGCTGTATCGCACACTCAAATTAACCGTTATATTACTTACTGTCGTGCTCTTTTCCCCGTTCTCCGAAAGATACTACTTGCGATTTTTAGCATATAAGCAGTAAAAAGTCCAATTGCCGACTTTTTACAAGTGCTTAGCAACAATCTTTGAGAAAAGAGCTTTTTTGTTAGCTCTTTTGAAAATAGGTAATTTATATTCAGCACTTCTCATGCGGCAGCACCGTGTCCGGATAAATTTCCGTTGGATACTTGCCGGTAAAGCATGCCATGCATTGTCCACGGGTTTCCCCGTCAAACGGACGGTCGATCGCTTCGACCGTGCCGGAAGGACTCAAGAATGCCAACGAATCCGCTCCGATGATCTCGCGCATCTCCTCCACGGAATGGGAAGAGGCAATCAGTTCCTCGTGGCTTGATGTGTCGATTCCATAGAAACAAGGATTCTTGATTGGCGGTGAACTGATGCGCACATGCACCTCGGTTGCACCGGCATCACGAAGCATCCGGACAATCCGTCTGCTTGTTGTTCCGCGCACGATCGAATCGTCTACCATCACAACACGTTTTCCTTCTACGACACCACGGACAGGAGAAAGCTTCATCTTTACACCCTGCTCACGCAATGCCTGGGAAGGCTGGATAAATGTTCGGCCAACATATCTATTTTTAATAAGGCCAAGCTCATAAGGAATTCCTGAGAACTCCGCATAGCCGATTGCTGCCGAAATACTGGAATCCGGTACCCCTGTTATCACATCTGCTTCAATCGGTGACTCCATCGCCAACTGTTTCCCAAGACTTTTACGGGCAGTATGGACATTGATGCCGTCAATATTGCTGTCCGGCCTGGAAAAATAGATGTATTCCATGCTGCACATCGCGCGCTGCGTGTGCATCGTAAAGCGCTCGGAATGCAAACCGCCATTGTCGATGATCAAAAGCTCACCAGGCTCGATGTCGCGAATGAACTCGGCACCCACCACATCAAACGCACAGGTTTCAGATGCCACTACATAGGCGTCATTTAGCTTACCAAGTGACAAAGGTCGCAATCCGTTCGGATCGAGCGCGACCATCATTTCTGTTTCAGTCATGATTAAAAATGCATATGCACCCTTTAGCATGGACAGAGCATTTTTCACCCGGTCCTTCAATAAAGTATATCCGCTTCTTTTAATAAGGTGGGCAAGCACTTCGGTGTCTGATGTTGTTTGTAAAATACTTCCCATCGTTTCAAGCTGATGCTTTAATGCATTTGCATTTACGAGATTTCCGTTGTGTGCAAGTGCAAGACTGCCAGATTGCGAGTGGAACAATAAGGGCTGCACGTTTTCAAATCCGCCGCCACCAGCTGTTGCGTATCGTACATGACCGATGGCTGCTTTTCCTGCTCCCATCTCTTGCAATCTACCATTACCGAACACTTCGTTCACAAGGCCCTCCCCTTTGACCGTTGCAAGCTTCTCCCCATCAGTTGTGACAATTCCAGCGCCTTCCTGGCCACGGTGCTGCAGGCTATGCAATCCGTAATAAGTGATTTGGGAGGCCTCGGGATGTCCCCAGATCCCGAACACCCCACATTCCTCGTTTAAGCCTTTCAGTTCAGCAAGCATGGAATAGCTCCTTTCCAAGCAACCCGAAGGTCGTCCACGGACATGTGAATTGCGACTTCACGTGATGCCGATTCAATATGGAGATTACCTGTCGGTGTGACACTTCCTATAAGTCTCGCATCCGACACAGCCGCCTCAAATGCTTCCTGGTTTTCCGGACGAACGGAAACGACAAATCGGGATTGTGTTTCACTAAATAGCGCAGAGGTCATTTCACCCTCAAGTGTCACTGTCACTCCTAAGCCACTAGCGCCAATCGCACTTTCCGCAAGCGCCACGCCTACCCCACCTTCCGATACATCATGCGCGGATGCCACTAAACCAGTGCGAATCGCTGCCAAGAGCTGCGCCTGGCGTCTGGCTTCCACATCCAAATCAATGGCAGGCGCCTTACCGAAAATCTTGCCGTACGTAAGCTTCTGCAGCTCACTTCCGCCAAATTCAGAACCTGTTTCCCCGATTACATAAATCAGATCGCCTTCGTTTTTAAACTCCTGGGTTGTCACATGCTTCAAATCATCTATCAATCCGACCATGCCGACTACAGGCGTCGGGTACACGGCCACACCGTTCGTTTCGTTATATAAGGATACATTCCCACCGATTACCGGGGATTCAAGCTTGCGACACGCAGCACTCATGCCGTCTGTCGCTTTCTCGATTTGCCAGAAGATCTCCGGCTTCTCAGGATTCCCGAAGTTCAGGCAGTCTGTGATTGCCAACGGCTTTGCACCAGAACAGACGATATTACGTGCCGCTTCCGCCACCGCGATCATGCCACCAACTTCCGGATCCAAATAAAGATAACGGGAATTACAGTCGGTTGTCATCGCCAATGCTTTTTCCGTTCCACGAATACGCACTACCGCTGCATCGGAACCTGGCACCACCACTGTGTTTGTACGGACCTGATAGTCATACTGATCATACACCCACTCTTTGCTTGCGATGGTTGGCTGCTTCAATAAAGCCTCCAACGTTTTTTTATAGTCGGCAACTTCCGGTACATCTACTTCCATCTGCTGGAATTCACGATAGTATGCAGGCTCACTGGAAGGCTTGTGATAAACCGGCGCCTCCTCAGCCAGTGCATCAACTGGCACATCTGCAATCACTTCACCTTTGTGAATAAGGCGTAGTTTTTTGTCATCGGTAACTTTTCCGATTGATACAGCCTCGAGGTCATACTTAGAAACGATTGCGTGTGCTTCATGCTCACGGCCCGCTTCGACCACGATCAGCATGCGCTCCTGGGATTCGGAAAGCATCATTTCATAGCCTGTCATGCCAGTTTCACGTTGTGGCACAAGGTCCAGGTTCATTTCAATTCCGGAACCAGCTTTGGATGCCATTTCAGCAGAAGAGCTTGTCAGTCCAGCTGCACCCATGTCCTGGATTCCTACTAAGCCGTCCCATTTCACGATCTCCAAGCAAGCTTCAAGCAAGAGCTTCTCCATGAACGGATCCCCAACTTGCACTGCCGGGCGCTTCTCTTCAGATGCTTCTGATAATTCTTCTGATGCAAAAGTTGCCCCGTGAATTCCGTCGCGTCCCGTTTTTGCCCCTACGTACATGACGGTATTGCCGACACCTTTCGCTTGCCCTTTTTTAATATCTTCATGATTGATCAGCCCTACACACATCGCGTTTACAAGGGGGTTGCCATCATAGGCAGGGTCGAATTGGATCTCGCCGCCAACTGTTGGGATGCCCACACAGTTTCCGTAGCCGGCGATACCTGCCACCACTTCTTCAAACAAATATTTCACGCGCGGAGTTGTCAGTTCTCCAAAGCGCAGAGAATTTAATAACGCAATCGGACGTGCGCCCATCGAAAAGACGTCACGGATAATTCCGCCGACACCAGTTGCCGCCCCTTGATAAGGCTCAATGGCAGACGGGTGGTTATGACTCTCGATTTTGAATACGACAGCCTGATTGTCCCCGATGTCCACAATTCCTGCACCTTCCCCAGGACCCTGCAATACTTTCGGCCCTTCTGTCGGGAATTTTCGCAGTACTGGTTTGGAATTCTTATAGCTGCAATGCTCGGACCACATAACCGAAAATAATCCGGTTTCCGTGTAGTTCGGCAGACGCCCAAGAATTTTTTCTACCATTAGGAACTCTTCATCGTTTAGTCCCATTTCACGGTAAATACCTTCCGCTTTGATCATCTCTGGATTTGGTTCAAGAAGTAACGACATGTGATTCCCTCCAATTACGAACGATAGATTGAAAGAGTTTGAGTCCGTCAGCACTGCCTAACAGCTCAGAAACCGCTCTTTCAGGGTGAGGCATCATACCAAGCACATTCCCTTTTTCATTTACAATCCCTGCAATATCATGTAGACTACCATTTGGATTATCACCATTATAGGAAAAAGCAATTTGCCCATTGCTTACTAATTCCCCTAAGGTTTTCTCATCACAATAGTAATTTCCTTCCCCATGCGCAATGGGGATGGTGATGATCTCATCTTTTTCATATCCGGATGTGAACATTGTCTCATTGTTCTCCACTTTCAATTCCACCGGACGGCACATGAACTTCAAGTCCTTGTTTCTTCTCATTGCCCCTGGAAGAAGACCTGACTCCAGCAAAATTTGAAACCCGTTGCATACACCCAAAATTGGCTTACCCGCTTCTGCAGCTTTCTGCACTTCAAGCATCACATTGGAAAAGCGTGCAATCGCACCGGAACGCAAGTAATCCCCGTAAGAAAATCCTCCTGGTAGTAAAATTCCGTCATACTCCTCCAGGTTTGTTGCATCATGCCACACATAATCTACTTCTTCCCCAAGCTCGTCTTTGATGGCATGGTACATGTCTACATCACAGTTGGAGCCTGGAAACACGATGACTGCAAATTTCACGATCCAACGACCTCCTCCACCTCATAACGAAAGTCTTCGATCACTGTATTTGCCAGTAAGCGTTCACACATTTCCTTTACAAGTACATCGAGATCACGGTCTGTTTTCGCTATTGTCAATTCAAGAAATTTTCCGATACGCACTTCCTCGACTTCTTTATATGAAAGGCTATGAAGCGAGTTTTTCACTGCTGTTCCCTGTGGATCTAAGACACTCTCTCTTAACGTCACGAACACCTTCACTTTATACATGCTGCTCTCCTCCAATACGTGCCAGTATTTTTTCGTATGCATCTGTCAGGCTTCCAAGGTTTCTGCGGAAGACATCCTTATCAAGTTTCTCATTCGTTTCCTTATCCCATAGGCGGCAAGTATCCGGTGATACCTCATCTGCCAGGATGATTCTCCCGTCACTCGTCTTGCCGAACTCCAGCTTGAAGTCCACTAATTTCAGATCCTTCTTTTCGAAAAATTCCGATAATACCACGTTGACCTTGTGCGCTACATGCCTCAAAATATCCACTTCTGCAGGTGTTGCAAGCTTCAATATCTGAACATGATCTTCTGTGATGAGCGGATCACCAAGTGAATCATCTTTATAGTAAAATTCGACAATCGGCTGTTGGAGAGGGTGGCCTTCTTCGATCCCGAGGCGTTTTGCCATGCTGCCTGCGGTGATGTTGCGTACCACGACTTCGAGTGGAATGATATCGACCTTTTTCACGAGCTGTTCTGTTTCGGACTTGCGCTCGATGAAGTGGTTTTCAATCCCTGCTTCTGTGAGCATGGAAAATAGTAAACTAGTAATCTCGTTATTCAGTCGACCTTTGCCTGTGATGTCGGCTTTTTTTTCGCCGTTGAAGGCGGTGGCGGAGTTTTTGTATTGGATCCAGACGATGTTTTCGTCTGTGGTTGAGTAGACGAGTTTTGCTTTGCCTTCGTATAGTAGTTCCAGCTTGTGCAAGGTCATGAGTATGCCTCCTATAGTGAAGAGAGTTGTGTTCTGTAAAACTCCCTGTTAATTTCCGTTGCAGGCACTTGCTTACCGCGGGCGGTCCGGGAGCCTCCTCGGCTTCGCCTGTGGGGTCTCCCCTGTCCCTTCCTCCCGCAGGAGTCTCGTGCCTTCCACTCCAATTAACAGGGGAAAGTATTAATGCAATTAGATTTATTTAAATTACGAAACAACCTAGCTTTTGATTGAAGCACAGGGCGAAGACTCCGGCGGGAGGTAGCGGAAGACTTGAGACCCCGCAACGAAGTGAGGAGGCTCAAGCACCGCCCCGCGGAAAGCGAAGCCCGGTGCGGAAATCAACAGCGGCGTTCAACCAATTTTCAAAGCCCCAATCGATCAAAAATAGTGTCAACATGTTGCAGGTGGTAGTTGTAGTCGAAGCAGTCCTCGATCTGTGCTGGTGTGAGGCGGGAAGTGATTTTCTCTTCACCTTCTACAAGCTCACGGAAGTGGACCTGCTTTTCCCAAGCTTCCATTGCTTTTGGTTGGACCGTGTCGTATGCTTCTTCACGGGACATGCCAGTGTCGATCAGTGCAAGTAGTACGCGCTGGGAGTAGATAAGCCCCAATGTGCGGTCCATGTTGCGTTTCATGTTTTCAGGGAACACCGTCAAGTTTTTAATGATGTTGCCGAAACGGTTCAGCATGTAGTTCAATGCGATGGTGCTGTCCGGTAAAATGATGCGTTCTGCAGATGAATGCGAGATATCGCGCTCATGCCAAAGTGGCACATTCTCATATGCTGTCATCATGTAGCCGCGGATTACACGTGCAAGGCCTGTCATGTTTTCCGAACCAATCGGATTGCGTTTATGAGGCATTGCCGAAGATCCTTTTTGACCTTTTGCAAAGAATTCTTCCACTTCGCGCGTTTCACTCTTCTGTAGTCCACGTACTTCCACTGCAAACTTCTCGATGGATGTTGCAATCAAGGCTAGTGTGCTCATGTAGTGGGCATGACGGTCACGCTGTAAGGTTTGTGTAGAGATAGGTGCATGTTGCAAGCCCAATTTTTCGCACACATACTCTTCTACGAACGGGTTGATGTTGGCATATGTGCCAACTGCTCCAGAAATCTTTCCGAACTCAATGCCTTCTGCTGCGTGTTTGAAGCGCTCGAGGTTACGTTTCATTTCCTCGTACCATAGAGCAAGTTTCAATCCGAAAGTTGTCGGCTCAGCGTGGACACCGTGCGTACGGCCCATCATTACCGTGTATTTATGTTCCTGTGCTTTTTCTTTTAAAATAGTGACGAAACGCTCCAAGTCTGCTTGAAGGATCACGTTCGCTTGCTTTAATTGATAAGATAACGCTGTATCAACAACGTCTGTTGAAGTTAAGCCGTAATGTACCCATTTCTTTTCTTCGCCTAATGTTTCCGAAACCGCTCTTGTAAAAGCTACCACGTCATGGCGGGTCTCGGCTTCGATTTCCTTGATGCGCTCAATATCGAATGATGCTTTTTCACGAAGCACCTTAACGTCTTCTTTCGGGATATCCCCAAGTTCTGCCCAAGCTTCACATGCCAGTATTTCTACCTCAAGCCAAGCCTGAAAACGGTTCTCCTCGGTCCAAATCGCGCCCATCTCGGGTCTTGTATAACGTTCAATCATGTTAAAATCCTCCGTTCATCTGTGTTCCATATCTGCCATGAAGCTTCTTGCTCCAAAGCCTGTTCTATTGTATCAGCTAAAATATTGATATGTCCCATTTTTCGTTTCACTTTTTTCTCATGCTTTCCGTACAGGTGAAGCTTCACATTTTCATAGTGTGGAATGTGTGTAATCGCCGCATCTACATGCTCCCCTAATAGATTAACCATAACCGCTGGCTTCCATAAGGTCGTTTTTCCAAGCGGCATCCCCGTCACTGCCCTGATGTGCTGCTCGAACTGAGAGGTTTCACAGGCATCCATCGTATAGTGACCAGAGTTGTGCGGTCTTGGTGCCAGTTCGTTTATATAAAATGTTCCGTCTTCCAGAACGAACATTTCGACCGCGAGTGTGCCTATCAGATGGAAATGCTTTGCCAATGTCATGGCGCTTTGGATGGCGTTCATCTCTAGAATCTGATCGACCCTTGCAGGTGCGATTGTTTTGTATAAAATATTTTCACGATGTTCGTTTTCTCCGACAGGGAATGCCTTGACTTCACCTGTTGTGCTACGTGCCACCACAACCGAGATCTCTTTTACAAACGGTATCCATTTTTCCAAGACACATTCACCGTGTTGGAGTAGCTTTGTAGCCTGTTCAAGCGCCGAATCGTCCTTCAGCACCACCTGGCCCTTTCCGTCATAGCCGAAGCGACACGTTTTCAGGACACTTGGGTAGCCGATTTGCTGGATAGCGGCTTGGAGCTCTTGCTTCGTCGTTACTTCCATAAAAGGTGCCACCTGAAGGCCAGCTGCTTCAATCGCCATTTTTTCGGTACCGCGGTGCTGGGTGACCTTCAACACCTCACTGCCCTGCGGCAAGTAGGCGTTCTCTTCCAACCAAGTCAGCGCTTCGTAATCGATGTTTTCAAACTCATAGGTGACGACATCTGATAATGATGCAAGTTTTTTGATGGCTTCCATGTCACTGAATGCTGCAGTGATTTCGATGTCTGCCACTTGTCCGCATGGGGAGTCAGGTGTCGGGTCGAGAACAGCAATCTTGAAGCCCATCGCTTTTGCCGAAAGGGCCATCATCCGTCCAAGTTGTCCGCCGCCGATGATGCCGATGGTAGCTGGTGGTACGATATTTTTAAACAAGCTGATCACTACTTTCTATCACTTGTTGTTCGATCTGGTCTCTTCTAGATTGAAGACGTTCGGCAGTTTGATTGTCATACGCCCCGATCATTTGTGCTGCCAGAAGCCCTGCGTTTGTCGCACCGGCTTTTCCGATAGCGACGGTTGCAACCGGTATCCCGCCTGGCATCTGGACGATGGATAGCAGGGAGTCAAGGCCGTTCAAGCTTTTCGACTGTACTGGTACGCCGATTACTGGAAGAGTGGTTTTGGCTGCTACCATTCCTGGTAAGTGTGCTGCACCACCCGCTCCTGCGATGATGACTTTTAATCCTCGTTCCCTTGCTTGTTCTGCGTAGGTGAACATCAGGTCTGGTGTGCGGTGTGCGGATACGACTTTCTTTTCGTACGGTATATGTAGTTGCTCAAGCATGTCACATGCGTGTTTCATTGTTTCCCAATCGGAAGTACTTCCCATGATCACTCCAACTAAAGCGTTCATCTTATTGCCTCCCTTTTTGTTTTGGATGGTATCTGTGTGACTCCCTGTTTCCTTTCGTTCCAGGTGTTCGCTTTCCGAGGGGCGGTTCTTGAGCCTCCTCACTTCGCTGCGGGGTCTCAAGTCTACCGCTATCTCCCTCCGGAGTCTCACACCTTGCACTTCAGTCAACAGGGTAGATTCTGTAGTACCTAGCTGTTGCTTGGAGCAAAAGGCGAAGACTCCAGCGGGGGAGTAGCGACAATCTTGAGACCCCGCAGGCAATGCCGAGGAGGTTCAAGGTCACCCCGCGGAAAGCGAAGCCATTTTGCGGAAAGCAGCAACGGCGATAACAGAAACTTTTAAAAACAGAAAAGCCCAGCATGGACTGTCCCTGTTGAAGAGGGAAAGCAGTCCATCTGGGCTTTCATCGCATAGGTAAACAAACTTAATCGCCATGAAAAACAGAGATAGTGCTAACTTCCCCTCATAGTCCGACCAATTTACGGCGGTCAGGTAGAAACTTATGGGCCATATTCCCAAAATTATATGAGGTTCATTATTTCGCTGTTTAGTTCGTTATTTATTTCGTTGGTATCTACGTTTATCTTACCGTCATTTGTCGTTGATGTCAACGAAAATCATGAACATTGCGCTCGTTTTGTCGATTAATGTTCGTATTTTGGTGTTATTTTTCCATTAACTTGCCTTCGAAAACTATTTTTCTTCCTATTGGATGTACTTCTTTATGTCCGTTTTTGACTGTTTCCTGGAAGATTGGCTCCTCCATGCGGCGGGAGGGCATGTAGCCTTCTTTTGCCATCCGGTCCAAACAGTCGTTGATGGTTTCATCTTCCATTACTTCGAATTTTCGTTTTCGCGGCGTCTTACCCATTCTTTGATTTTCCTTTCCTTCACAGCTTTTACCCAGAATCCGCCATGGATGGTTTTCGGTTCATAGGCGATGATGAATGCCTTAGGATCGTGTTCTTTGATTGCATGATACAAACTTACTTCGTATTTTCTTGGCGTTAAAATTTGCATGGCCATCCGGTCGCCTTCCAGACCATTTGCTTGCCAATTGGTCACCCCGTAGCCTTTTTCACGTAAAAGCCTTGGCAGGTCCTTATCATACTCTTTTGTGATGACATTGACCGTCGTATAGCCGAGTGCGAGCTTTTCTTCAATTTTCATCCCAACAATGACGCCAATTCCATATCCAAGTGCATAGGCGACAAGATTATGGATTTCATTAAGGTTGTCCAGCACCAAACCGAGACCCACCACATAGATGACAACCTCGACCATGCTGATCCCTGCAGCCAGATATCGCTGCCCCTTCAAGGTCAAAATCATTCTTATTGTAAAAAAAGATACATAGACAATATTGATAACTATGATGATTGCTACCATAACAAAACTGTTCTCAAGCAAAATACCTGCCTCCTAGGTGACAAATCTAGTTACTAATTCTAATGGAATCAACTATAATCTGTAAACACTTAAGATAAATTAATTGGACTAAAGTCCCAGAAGTGTTAGGATAGTATAGTTGCCGTTTTTGTAACAAATACTTTACTTATGAAAGAAGTGATGAGAAATCATAAAAGGAGTGAAAACAACATGAAGAAAGCAACACCTGTATTTATTGTTTCTATTATAGTTGCTGTCTTATTCATCATCTGGGGCGTTATTCCCGCTAGCATGCTGGGAGAAGCTGCTCTAAAGCCTGTAACTGAAGCGGTTCAAGGGTTTATCGTTAATAAGTTCGGCTGGTTCTACTTGTTGACCGCAACAGGTTTTTTACTTTTTTGCGTTATTCTTATATTCACTAAATTTGGCCGGATTAAACTTGGAAAAGATACGGACGAGCCGGACTACAATTACATCACATGGTTTGCGATGTTATTCAGTGCCGGTATGGGTATCGGATTAGTATTTTGGGGTGCTTCAGAACCGATGTATCATTTTTTCGCCCCACCGACTGGGGAAGGAGAAACCGCTGAAGCGGCCAGAGTAGCAATGCGCTATTCATTTTTCCATTGGGGATTGCACCCTTGGGCCATCTATTCTGTCATCGCTCTGGCATTAGCGTATTTCCAATTCAGAAAAGGATCGCCGGGAGTGATCAGCTCCATCTTACGACCAGTTCTTGGAGACCGGGTTGATGGCCACCTTGGTACGTTCATTAACTTTATCGCAGTGTTTGCAACCATATTCGGTGTTGCCACTTCTCTTGGTTTGGGGGCAATCCAGATCAGCGGTGGACTTTCGAGTATCACACCTGCAATCACGAACAATATCAACACTCAACTGATTGTCATCTTGGTAGTGACCGTATTATTTATGCTATCAGCACAGACCGGGTTAAACAAAGGGATTAAATACTTAAGTAACCTGAATGTCGTGCTTGCCATTTCGCTAATGTTATTCTTGCTGTTTGCAGGTCCGACCAATTTCATTATGGACTTGTTCACTACAACAGTCGGGAGCTATATTCAAAACCTTCCATCCATGAGTTTCCGCCTATTCCCATTTGAATCGGATAATTCCTGGGTTCAAGATTGGACCATCTTCTACTGGGCATGGTGGATTGCTTGGGCACCATTCGTTGGTACATTCATCGCACGGATTTCCAGAGGAAGAACCATCCGTGAGTTCTTACTTGGCGTTCTATTGGTTCCAACTGTTTTCGGTGGGTTATGGTTCTCTGTATTCGGAGGATCTGCGATATTCTTGGAGTACTTCGAGGGGATACCGATATATAGCGTTATTAACGAATCCGGAACGGAAGTTGCACTGTTTTCTGTTCTGCAGAACTATCCGCTTGGTATGATTATGTCTGGACTGGCCATATTCCTTATCTGCACATTCTTCATCACTTCAGCAGATTCGGCAACCTTTGTTCTAGGCATGCAGACAACTAACGGTAGCATGCACCCGCCAAACACCATCAAGTTCATCTGGGGTGTGATTCAATCGGCAGCAGCAGCCATTCTATTATGGACAGGTGGCCTTCAGGCGCTTCAAACCGCCTCCATCATTGCCGCCTTCCCATTCGCCATTATCATGATTCTCATGGTCTTCTCGCTCATGAAATCATTCAAAGACGAAAAATTCACCAACGTCACAAAACCGTTGAATTTGGAGAAGAAAGACTGAAATGAATAAGCAATAGAATGAGAAAACCCGCCAGGATTGGCGGGTTTTTTTAGTGCTTTAGCGTAGTGAGGGTCAGACCCTCTTTACTTCTTCATCACTTTACCATACAAAACCACAGCAGGCAGAAGCAGGATGGCGCTCAGTACCAGTGCGGTTCTGATGTAGTATCTGGTAGCGATGACACCTACAAATGGCCCCCCGAGTCCTTGACCGACCGCGTTGCCCTGGCCCATGATGGACAGGACCGTGGCACGGGATCTGCTTTCAAGTTGCTGATTAAGCCATGCCTGGTACATTGGGGCAGTAATGGATCCAATGATACCAAGCACCCAGAAACAGACTATTGCCAAATAGAAGGACGGCGTCAAAGCAAAGAAAATCATGAAAACAATCTGCCCGATTGTAAAATAGAACAGACTGTACCTGATCACCTTTGGCTGATTCACATCAAATCTCCGTTGGTACCATTCCATCGCACCGATACTGATGAGTGTCCCAACAAAATGAATGATTCCGAACCAGATTACAGAATCAAGTGAACCGATGCTCGGAAAAGTGAATGCTTCTAGTAAATGTGCCTCCCAAAGTCGATCAAATCCTTCTGAAGTAGCACCCACAAAAACGGTTACCACCAACAGCAGCACCAGAATCGGTTTGTTTTTAATAAATGATACCCCAGAAACGAATGTAGCTGACATCGCCTTCCAAGGCTTCTCGTTTGAAGATTCCACCCTCTCGAAGTTCATTTCCTTCATAAAAATACTCAAGAAGATGCCCAGAAAAATGTAAAGCATTCCCCCTACTATATAAGGAAAATTCAAAGCGATGCTTGCAAGGGCAACACTAATAATGATCCCAGCCAGACTCGCAATAAGTCGCAGCTGGTTGGTGCGGACGAAAATCTTCGCTACTGACTTTTCCCCCACCTCGTCTGTCAGCCACGCCTGATCCGCTCCGCTAAGAAAGGTCTCCCCGATTCCCCGAATGAATTCAGCGATAAGCAAAAAGCCGAAAGCGGATAGTACTCCGACAGCCAACGTGCTGCTGCCAAGGTAAGGGATGCTTCCTTCCAATAGAAAGGCCGCCCCTAAAATAAATGTCGCAATGATGATCGACAGTCTTCTGCTATAAGTGTCAGCCACTACTCCCGTCACACTCTCAAAGACAATGACGGTCAGCTCGATGGCCGTTCCAATCAGTATTAATTGAAGGGGATTCAGCCCCAATTCTTTAATGTAATAGATCGCATACGTCGTAAACATAATAGAGCTCGCAAGCGAAATAACAATATGCATGATGTAATATACATGCTTTGTTTCCAGTCTATTCATTGTTACCTACCTTCCAGCAAGCAACAACACGGTTTTAAACGCCAGTCGTCACTTGCTAATGATTATTCCCTCTGTGTTTTCGTTTAAAATCCATGTATAGTTTTTTGACATGTTTAAACACCTCCACTTCAAAATATACCATGATTTCCCTAAATTGTGTTTAAGAAGATTATCGACATGAATGGAATTAGATCTCGGCGGGAATAGGCACTTACCCACCCACTCCTGCATATTCTAATGTCAAAGAGATTGTAAACATGAAAGGAAGCGTGATTGCCGATGATGCCCTTTAATCAGTTCAAGAATATGGGAGACTGGCGCAAACAGTGGGATCAGTTCTTCGGGGACGAATTCTGGAACGGCTTTGAACCATACTTTGAAAATATGCAGACCCAGACCAATATTTACAAAAAGGAAAACGAATTACTTTGTGTCATGTGCCTGCCCGGCCTAGTGAACCCAGATCAGGTACAGCTCTTCATCCGTCCGCAACAGCTCGAAGTCCAAGGTCAAATCAACCTCAACATCCAAGGCTACGAACTCATCGAAGAAGGAATCGCCCAAGGAGACTTCCAACGCTCCTTCGAACTCCCATTCCCAGTCCGTGACGACAAAGTCGACGCCACCTACGAAAACGGCCTCCTCCTCATCCAACTCCACCGCCACATCACAAGCGACACCAAAAGGCAGGTTTATGTGCGGGGTGGAAAAAATAAGGGGTCAGACCCCTCAAGGAATTACAACGTCGACGTCGAATAATATATAAGTTAGCCTATCGTTCAATCTAAAGCCCCTTCACAAAGGGGTTTTTTTATGTTCTTCTAAGGGAGATTAAGAAAAGATGGTACTTGTAAACAAATAAAAAATAAAATGAACGCTTTCCAATCTGGGAGCGTCTTATGGTTGAACACAAAGAAAGGAGGCATCGGAGTGGAGCAAAATGAAGACATTTATCTTATACAAGAAGCAATAACGGGAGACGACGATGCCTTCACACAGCTATTTCAGAAGCACTATTCCTTTCTATATAAATACTTACTCAAACTAACTCTAAACGAAGAAACTAGCAGCGACCTGGCCCAGGAGACGATGATGAAATGTTACACCCACCTCTCCTCCTTCAAAGGGGAAGGGAAATTCTCCACCTGGATGATCTCGATCGCCTCAAGACTCTACATCGATTCCATCCGAAAAAAAGAGCGCGAGAAGAAAAAGGCTACCCGCCTCCTCCATGTTCTTTCTAGGCAACTAACCTTTCGCTCCAATTCAAACGGCATGGAGTGGAGTGACACGTTTTCGGACTTCAATCAGCTGCAACCAGAAATAAGAACACCCATTTTACTAAGACACTATTACGGGTACACCTACGAGGAAATCGGCTCGATACTCGGCATCCGGACAGGAACGGTAAAATCCAGAGTCCACAACGGAATCAATACACTAAGAAAGGAGTGGGACCGTGATGAATAAACAGGATAAAAAAGAAAACGACCTCTTATCAAAGCTACACAAGGACTGGAAGCAACTAGATGAGCTAGGGTCACCTCCTATGCCTTCAGCTCAGCAGCTGCAAGAACAACTGCAAATGGCGAAAACGGCAAAACGGAAAGCCTTCCAAAAAGAGCTAGGCATCTTTCTCATCACTGCGCTCCTCATTTTAGCCGCCTTTACAACGGCAATGTTACAGGCGCCGATGCTGTTTATCATCATCCAAGCGTCCGCACTCGTCATCGCACCGATCATCTATTACTTGCTGCAAAAAAACAGAAGTAAACAGGAAGGAAGCATTCCATCATGACACCGGAAAAGCTGGACCAACTATACACTATACTCCCTTGGCTCATTCCTGTTCTGCTGACCCAAAGCATCCTACTGTTCATTGACGCCAAAAAGAAGGGCAGCTACGCATGGTTCTGGGGAATCTGGGGGCTGATACAGTTCCCACTCCCTACTGTGTTCTATCTGATTTTCGTGCTTTATCCACATCAAAAAAGACAAAAGAGGAGAGGTTTATAATGGAAAACATCAACTGGTCACTTGCAACACCATTAATTGTCCTGCAGCTTATCTTAATGACAACAGCATTAGTCAGCCTCAGCCGCCAGGAAAAAACAACCGGGCCGAAATGGGTTTGGATTCTCATCATTCTTTTCATCACCACCATCGGCCCAATCCTCTACTTTATCATTGGCCGAAAAAACGATTAAGGAGCGAGCGGCATGTTACTTGAGATCAACCACCTAACCAAATCATATAAGCAACACCAAGCAGTCAAAGGCATTTCTTTTCAAATAGAAAAAGGGACCTGTGTCGCACTGCTCGGCCCAAACGGCGCCGGGAAAACGACCTCCCTGCAAATGCTGGCCGGACTACTCACCCCAACTTCCGGCACCATCCAATTTGCAGAAAACAAGGGAAAGGATTATCGTCATCAGATCGGGTTCCTTCCACAGCACCCATCCTTTTTTTCCTGGATGACACCAAAGGAATTCTTACAGTTTGCAGGTAAACTCTCTCATCTCCCGAAGCCACAACTTAAAGCGAAAATTGAGGAGACACTGGAGTTTGTCAGCCTAACAGACGTGAAAAACAAACGAATAGGAGGCTTTTCCGGTGGTATGAAACAGCGGCTTGGCCTTGCTCAAGCCCTTCTGCATGATCCGGAACTCCTAATACTTGATGAGCCTGTTTCAGCCCTGGATCCTGACGGAAGACGTGATGTCCTGAAAATCCTGACCCAACTGAAAAGTCGTATGACGATTCTCTTTTCCACCCATGTCCTTCACGATGCAGAGCAAGTCTGTGATTCTGTCATCATGCTGAAAAACGGTCAAATCAAATGGAACGGAAGCCTTGATTCCCTAAAGTCCGAACACACCACCTCTGCACTGAAAATAAAGACGGAAGAGTCACTCACAGGCAAGTTGGACGGAATTCACGATGTTGACTCCATCGATTACACTGACAGTCACACAGCAACCATCTATGTAAACGAAGCTACCTTCCGAGCAAATAATATTTTAACGAGACTACTAGAAAACAAGCTGACACTAATACATTATGAAAAAATGCAAGACTCACTTGAGGACGCATATATGAAGGTGATGAACCGATGAGAAACTTTATAACCCTGTTTACAAAAGAAATGCAAGAAAGCATGCGTAACGGAAAATGGATCTGGCTGCCTATAGTGATCATGATCATCGGAATAACCCAGCCACTCACCAGCTACTATATGCCACAAATCATTGAATCAGCCGGAAACCTTCCGGAAGGCGCAGTCATCGAAATCCCTATCCCATCCGGAGAAGAGGTCCTTGCAGGAACACTTGGACAATATGGGACGATAGCCACTCTGCTTTTCGTGCTTGCTTCCATGAGTGCCATTTCCATTGAACGCCAAAACGGCTCTCTAACACTCGTCATGGCCCGCCCTGTCCAGCCCGCTCAGTACATTCTCAGCAAATGGGCTGCACAGCTTGTCATCGCCCTAGTATCACTGCTACTAAGCTACTTGCTGACCTGGTACTATACAAATCTGCTTTTCAACACAGTAGACTGGAGAATCATGCTGGCAAGCCTTGGCGTCTACAGCTTATGGATTTTGTTGATTATCTCAGTCACCATTTTTGCAGGGACTTTGCTCCGCACCTCAGGAGGCATTGCCGGTGTCAGCGTATCTTTCCTTGCACTATTGACTGTATCCACCGGACTCTTCACCAAATTCATGGAATGGAGCCCAGCAAAGCTTCGTGAACACGCTACCTCCATTCTCATGCAAGGGGAGCTTCTAGAAAACGGCTTACTCGTCATTTCAGCAACACTCTGCCTTTCTCTTCTCCTTGTAATATTAGCAACCTTTAATTTTAAGAGATTCGAACAGTTTTAACCTATAAAAAAAAGAGTAGCCACTGGTCCTTAACCTAAGAAACCGAGCTACTCTTTGATCTTTCTATCTGTTGTAAAAAGTATTCTATTGCTTCCTTCCCCTTCAACCTTACTACCAGCTTGTCTTCTTGATAAAAATCCAACCTCTTCTTCATCGCTTTCTTCCTTGCCCGGTAAGTGGTGATAATAAACTTGAGGAAACTCCATTCCATTCTCTCGGTACACTCTCCTCCAAGATCGGGACGCCTTTTCCCAAGATTAGTCAGCCATCTCTTTATCACGCGGTACAAACAAACACGTAACGGAAGCTCCAAATAAATAATCGTATCCGCTTTTTCAGCCCTTATATCAAAAGTAGCGGTATAGTTCCCTTCTACAATCCAGGAATTGTTTTTCTTTATCATTTCCTGCTGTGCATTTGTGAACTCCTCCAAACTCGCCTCCACCCAGCCCGACTTCCAAAAGAACGCATCCAGATGAAATACATCTATATCTAACGCCTTCCCAAGCCTGTTGGCAAACGTGGATTTCCCTACTCCTGCTGACGCCCCAATTACCATAATACGCTTCATGTATGGACATTCTCCCTTTTTAAGTAGACTCTATATTTAGATTATTTAGTATAGAGGATTGGGACTGGAAAATCTAGAGAGATTTAAGTGATGAAGGACTTTTTAATGGGGAATTTGGGCATCAAAGCGTGTTTATTGAGGAGATGAAGTACTTTTCGGTGAAGATTTTCACTCCAAAGTGTCTTCATTACACTGATTAAGGGCTTTTACACACTAAATCTTTGCTATAGATCTGGCCAGTTTTGATTTTATAAGCCAAGTTTTCAATTTATAAGCTAAGTTTCATTTTTATAATCCAACTTTTCATTTTATAAGCCAACTCGCACTATATAAATGCCATTCGACACCAACTGGCAAAAACCGCCCCTCCTCCAAGTCACACTTACTCTCCCTATCTACCCACCCACAGCCAGTATTTCAAAACACAAAAAAACCAGCGCCTAATTTAATAAGCACTGGTCTCTTTCATTTGCCTGGCAACGTCCTACTCTCACAGGGGGAGATCCCCCAACTACCATCGGCGCCGCAGAGCTTAACTTTCGTGTTCTAGGCGGCTTCATAGGAGCGGCGCATCTCTTCGTCAGCTCGGTCGGTCCGGTCCTCGTGTACCCGATGAACGTACACTCCGGTCCTCCCTCTGTCGCTTCTTTGACCTGCTTGCTCCTCTGAACCCGCCACTCGAACATATGTTATCCAAAAAAGAACGTCGATTATTCTACCTAGTTGACCTTACGGTCATCAATCATGAAAACACAAAAAAACCAGCGCCTAATTTAATAAGCACTGGTCTTTCTCATTTGCCTGGCAACGTCCTACTCTCACAGGGGGAGATCCCCCAACTACCATCGGCGCTGAAGAGCTTAACTTCCGTGTTCGGTATGGGAACGGGTGTGGCCTCTTCGCCATCATTACCAGACATATTCAGTTGAAGGTTGATCCTTCAAAACTAGATAATGTGTTCATATCAAGGTATTCCTATCGTTCAAATGTTTTGGGTTAAGTCCTCGATCGATTAGTATTCGTCAGCTGCACGTGTCGCCACGCTTCCACCTCGAACCTATCTACCTGA
>NZ_LFEL01000060.1:0-8516 GCF_001037965.1 Bacillus sp. LL01
CCGCTGGAATTTCACCAGTTACTGAAGAACCATTTAATAAGGCAATATCAGCATTTGCCTTGTTACGCATGGCATCTGTATAAAGATTTCCCATTCCAACATCAGCAAGCTTCTTATTTGTTGAGAAAAGACCATTTTCTGTTGCTCCAATAACCTCACCAGGCATCGGACCACCTGGATCGATCGTAATCTTAATACGGCCTTCTCGCTTATAATTAATAGCTTCTTCATTAGCCGTCAGTTCTTTTGCATACTCAATCATAGCTGAAGTCATTTGACCCACTAAAGCATTAAGAATCGTTCCTTCAAACTCATAACCAGAACCGCCTGTTCCAATATAGTCAGGAACAGCAATTGTGTAACGCTCATCCAAATCAAGAGCTTGTCCATCTTTTGTTAGCTTAACATCTAATAGATTTCCAACAGGACCTGCGACAATCTCATACTCTAAACCAGAGACTTGTAAGTCAATTTGATTGCGGTCTCCACGAGAATAAGAGAATGCAAGCACTTCTTTAATCGCATGTCCTGTCATTTCATAGACCATAATTTCATTTGCAAATGGCTCAATCGCATAAATATCACCAACTGTGATTTCACCAGCGGAAATACTATCTCGAATCCCGCCATTGTTTGTGATTGCAAAATCTGTATTTGCATATGAACTCATAGCATCAGTCCAGAAGTTCCCAAGAGGAGCGTCATGCTCATAACGACCATCTCYTGATAATCCTGTATCTGAACGTCCAATGACTTCCCCTAAAAGCTCATCCATTTCGTCATTGTATTCATCAATAATCGCTTGAACCTCTTCATCAACATTTGTTAATTGACTCACATTTTGAAGAAAACCTTCTGTTAAAACGACTTTTTCTGCTTCAGTATCAAGTTGAAGAGTTAAATTCCCAATAAAATTAAGGTTACCATTCGTTTGAACAATAGGTGTACCATTCACTACAACTGGAGAGTTAAGGAGAGTATGACTGTGTCCACCAATAATCACATCAAAGTAATCTACTTCCTCTGCTAGGCGACGATCATCAGCGTTTCCGATATGAGTTAAAGCGACAATAATGTCAGCTTCAGCTTCAAGTTCTTCTTGATAATACTTTGCCACAGCTGCGTAATTAGGATCAAAATCAATCCCAACGATTCCAGCAGGAGCTGTTGACGGCGGTGCTTGAGTTAAGGTAAAGACCGCAACATCTACTCCGTTTACATCTAAGATCTCATATGGTTTAGGTTGCTCAATAGGAATATCAGAATCAAATACATCCATATTTGCTGCAAGCCAAGGGAAATTAGACTCACTCATACGCTCTGCAAATACTTCTTGACCATAATCAAATTCATGATTACCAATCGTCATGGCATCAAGACCTGCAAGATTCAAAATGTCAATAATCGGCTTTCCATAATTTAAGTCCACTACAGGATTCCCACTAAAGATATCACCTGCATCTAAATACAAGGAATGCTCCGCATCTTGACGTTGTTCTTTTATATAAGCTGCAGCTTTTCCAAGACCATCAATACTTGCATGAATATCATTTGTATAAAGAATCTGTAAATCTACTAAATTAGTATTTGATTGCTCAGCTTGAGTTTGATTAAACGAAAAAGGAATTGTTAGCAGAACTAGACAAAGTATAGCAGCCATCAACTTTTTCCAATGAACTGAATTGAATGTGCTCATTAATTTACCCTCCATTAAATTGTAGTATGAATGGCAAGCCCCCAACCTCCTTTGAAACCTTAATCGACATTCCAAACATGCCTTTATTCGACACTTTTTACCATTCGTTATAAGTCTAGCATTCATTTTTGTTAATTTGGTATAGCCTAAATTAACTTACAATTACAGATTTCAGCGTCAATTTACCAAACTGTTACACTACGTAGGGCATAGATAATGGATCGAAAGAATCGATTTAGGATTTATTGAAAATTACTGCTAAGTCATCTTCCTCTAAAAAACAAAATATGATCATTTTATTGTTAGATAGAAACATTCTTCATTAAATATGGATTTCTATAGATAACTATAAAGTATTGTTTTTCAAAACTTATCTCGGTATGATTAAGGTCTAATAGACTATACAAAAACCTTTTTTGTCTTTACTAAGAAAAGAGAGAAGGCGACTGTTTCATGAACTATAAAAAGAAGATGTTGTTTCTATATATTATTTTAGGTGTACTCTGGATCGTTGCAACCGACTATTTAGTCTTACAATTAGATTTAGACACCWACCTTAATATACAAAAATTTAAAGGTATTATCTTTGTAATTTTAACTGGCCTATTTATTTACTACGCCTTAGGCAAAAAAGAAGAAGTAAAACTCCTAAAAAATGAAAAAGAGAAACTTAACACCCTCATTAATTCAATGGTAGACTTTGTAAACTTCAAAGACGGAGAAGGTCGTTGGATCGAATCAAATGATTTTGGATTAAAGCTCTTTCAATTAGAAGGTGTCGATTACCGAGGAAAAACCGATGCCCAACTCGCACAATATACAGACTTTTACCGAGATGCTCTCAATTATTGTATGATCTCTGATGAAGAAACATGGGAAACAGGGACAGTGACTCGTTGTGAAGAAATCATACCCTTACCAAACGGATCAGAAAAAACATTTGATACGATTAAGGTTCCTTTATACAAACAAAATAAGGAACGAAAAGGGTTAGTCGTGATCGGAAGAGACATAACGCAGCGTAAACAAGCAGAGCAGCAGTTAAGAGAAAGCGAACTAAAGTATAAGTCCCTTTTTAAATACAATCCTGAACTAGTCTTTATGGTCGACTTATGTGGAGGAATCACCGATCTAAATCCTAAATTTGAACCGCTCACCAACTATCAAAACCATGAAGCTATTGGCAAGCCAATCTTTCAATACATTTGTGAGCAAGATAGAGAACGTATTTACCAATCATTTAGAGCAGTTGTGAAAGATAAAACGGCAAAACGGGATCACGAAGTTCATATTTGTCATAAACAAGGAAAGAAAGTAGTTGTGCATTTTGCCTTAGTTCCTATTATTATTGACGATAACATTACTGGAATTATCGGCTATGTTAATGACATTACTCAAATTTTAGAAACCGAAGAAAAATTAAAAACGACTGAAAAGCTTGCGGTCATTGGTGAACTTGCTGCTGGGATTGCTCATGAAATTAGAAATCCTCTCACCTCTTTAAAAGGGTTCGTGCAGATGTTTCAATCTGAAAGCCAAAAGGAAAACTTCATTCATAACATTATGATAGATGAACTAGATCGCATTAATACGATTGTGAGTGAATTGCTTGTCTTATCTAGACCACAAGAAATTACTTTTTCAAAAAAGAATATCAATGATTCAATAAAAGATGTGCTAACCTTGCTTGAATCCGAAATGAACTTACATGGTGTCACTGTAGATTTGACTACGGTAGAGAATCCACTGCTCTTAGATTGTGAGCCAAATCAATTAAAGCAACTCTTTATAAACATTATCAAAAATTCAATTGAAGCCGATGCTACCAATATTGCAATTGGAGTGTTAAAACAAAAGGAATCCATTATAGTAAACATTCACGATAATGGCCAAGGAATCCGTGAAGAGCGAATAAAAAGATTGGGTGAACCTTTTTATTCTGAAAAAGAAAAGGGAACCGGTTTAGGCCTAACTGTTAGCTTTAAAATTGTAGAAGGTCACGGGGGGAAGATTGAATATGTAAGTGAAGTGGGCAAAGGTACACTAGTGACGATAACATTCCCACTTAACAAAAAAGACTAGAACACTTATGTGATCTAGTCTTTTTTTGACCTACTTATCCTCTCCAAGCAGACATTCCACCTCTAACATTGGTGACATTTAAATAACCTAATTTCTTTAAAGTACCACATGCTTTATTACTTCTCATCCCGCTTTGGCAAATGACCATTACTTCTTTATCTTTAGAGAGTTCATTTTGACGATGCTTAATTTCGTTAAGTGGAATATTTTTCGCTTGCTTTATGTTACGACCTTTATATTCCATCGGTGTTCTCACATCAATGAGTTGTATACCCTTGCGATTTAACTCGCCTTTTAATTGATCCGTCGTAATTTGTTTAACACCTTGAGCCGGTAAAATACGCTTCACGACAAACCAAATAACAAAAGCAATAAACACTCCTTGAATAACTAATTCCATCTTACTGCCCCCTATTTTCTCAGCAGGTTCATCTACTGTACAATTATTATAATACTTTAAATGAGTACCCTTCCTCTTTAAGCTCCTTAATTAAAAGTGGTAGAATACGTAAAGTTTGTTCAAGCTCGTGTAAAAGAACAATCGAGCCGTTTCTTACACGTTTTTTAACCATCTCAACAATCCGTAGTGCCTCTCCTTTAAATAGCCAATCAAAAGAAGCTACATCCCACATCACCATCTCCAACTGTAGATCAGATAGGACATTCAACGTGTCTTCATTAAACTGGCCAAAAGGCGGTCTGAAATACTTAACTGTTTGACCAGTAATCTTCTCGATTTGGCGTTTACTTGTCTCAATTTCTCTTCTTTGATCAATTGCCTGTAATGTAGAAAGATTAGGATGCCTATGTGTATGAGCGCCAATCACATGCCCTTCTTCTAATAGGCGGTCCCATGGTCTCTTATGGTGAAGCAGCCGTGTTTGAAAAAAAAACATAGCCTCAATTTGTTCTGAGACTAGAACATCAAGTAAGTCCTCTAAATACTTACTAGGCCCATCGTCAAACGTTAAAATTACTGACTTTTCTTCTCGTTGACTGAGAGAACAACCATTAGTAATCATCTTCTTGTTTAATGAGTTGTACACAACTCCAGTAAGAGTTTCTACTCATGGACTTTTCATCATCAATCTCACCTCAAGTGTAGTTGACTATACTCCATACGCCTCACGTTTTTCTTTGCAATCATGTCGGTCGAGATCATTCTTAATCGTAAAGCCTGCTACTTTAATGCCTTTTCGCTTTAAAAAGCGTGCAGTCATATTGATTTCAAATTTCTCTGACCCAATTAAAAATACGGTTTCTCCTTCAATCTGATCATAATATCTTTTTAAATAGGCTAATGGAATATTTATAGTTCCTCCCACAGTTAACTTATGGGCAACTGGAAAGTCACGAACATCGAGTAGGAGGATGTCATCTTTTTGTATTACTTTTTCAAGCTCACTACAATTCAAGCCAAAAACAGGAACATATCTTTTATATAGAACATACATGATTATTAGTAACCCAAGTATGAAAACGATCGTCATCATAACACCTCATTTTGATACCGTACCAAGTATCAGTTTACGTATTTAATAATAAAACAGAGTAATATACCATAAATAATATCAGAATCATAAAAACGACCACAGTCATATAAACAATAATTTTAAARGACGAATGAAAAGTTTGAGTATTAATGGTTTTTCGATTACGAAAATAAATATAGGTGGCTAAAATGATGGTTAAAAGTCCTAAGACTAGTGAAAACCCACTAATAAACATTGCAAGTGCGTTATCCATATATTCGTGCAACGGTGTGTTAAAATGCAGTGTCGTTGCCAAAAAGCCTATTCCAATAATAGCAATRGCTGTTCTAATCCACGCTAAATATGTTCGTTCATTCGCTAAATGCTGCTGAATATATTTTGATTCATTCGTTTGATTCATAAGACCCTCCGAACTAGAGGAGCCTCAGCCTTTACCCAATTAAAGAGAGACTCCTCTATTCAATCATTAATTTATTGAAAAAAACCTATCAAATAAAGCCCAACATTGTAAATAACAAAGATAGCTCCTACCAGGAACCATAAGTAAACAGCCAGTCATATAGGTGGTTTTGATTTTAGTTGCTTCTCACCGCCTGTCTTACTCTTTGTTATGCCTCAATGTGTAGTGTTACATGTGTTTTTTTCTTGTTTGGACATACCTAAGCCCCTTACTCATTAGTTTATTATCTAATTTCAGTTGTATATAACCACTATTATATACCTGTATGGGTATAAGGTCAAATAATAATGTCTCTTAAAATAAGAGAAGCAACCTTTTACGGTTGCTTTAAGAAAGCTATGGTTAAAAAGGCATAAATCCTTCTTTACTAAATAAAATCTGTTCTGTTGAAAAAGCTTTTCTCATTTGTTCGTAGGCATATTCATGTGTCCGTTTTCCATACCATCTCTCTGCCTCATCTTCCGAGTACAATTCTTTAATCTTAAGTCTCTCGGTTCTCTTACCATTACTACCATCACCTGTATAGAAATCATCAATGACAATTCGGTTAACAAGAGCAGCCAGCGCTTCTGGAAATTCTTTTGAAAATGGGAGTACAGGTGCTACCGCAGCTTGCACAGGCAGACTGTTTTTTTGAAGCTTGCCGATTGCTTTAAGCCTTGCTTGTATAGGAGGAGCTTGTGGTGAGAAGCTTTTACGTACCTTGTCTAGATCTGTCTCCACTGTCACACTGATACGCAGCTTGTCTTTAAGCTTTAAAAACAAATCAATGTCTCGTGTGACAAGCGGGCTCCGTGTCTGCACAAAAAGAAAATCCGGCGGCATCTCTACAATTGCTTCAAGCAGGGCCCTTGTTATTTTTTCTTTATACTCAACCGATTGATAAGGATCTGTAGCCGATGCCATAAAGATCGTAACTTCCTTCCCCCGTCTTCGCAGGTTGCTCATTTCACGAATATACTTTTCATGAATACCTTTTTTAATATCAACCCACTCGCCCCACTCTTCCCCTCTAAATAAGCCAACCGGACTCTGTCTTACATAACAATAAGAACACCCAAATAAGCAGCCGGTATAAGGGTTAAGAGAATGCGTATATCCATATAAAAATCCGCTAGCAGCGGTTAATATTTTTTTCGGTTCCTTGTATGCAATGTGGTGTCGAGTCAACTGAGATCCCTCACTTTCTATGTCTTCATCTTATTCCCTATACTGCAAATTACAATCATTAACTACCAATTTAAAAAAAGACCCTAACCATCGTCAGAGTCTTAGAGTATGTATAAGTGCTACCAATGCACCTGCAGCTGGTTTCTATCCGGATCATAGATATAAAAGTAAGCATGACCGTTGYCTTCTTTTATATCCTGTACGTTGACTTCATGATTAATTAAGCGAGCTGATAAAAGGGGACACGACGTAATGACGCCGCGCTTTCATCGGGCACCTTTGCATGGAAAAAGGGTCAGTCCCCCGTAAGCAATTGGGGTCTGACCCCTTTTTTTTAATAGGCGCTTCCCATTCTCCACACATTCATTTTCTTCACTTCCGACTCTCCTTCTGAAAATAATTCTAAAAAGAGAGAATCGTCTCTTGATGGGTAGACACGTGTTGTTAAACTATTTACGCCATTTATATAAGCTTCCACCATAGAACGGTCAAGAAAGACACGGAGGCGTAAAAGATCGCCTTCAAACTCAACCTTTCCTCCTTGAATCCCTTTTTCCACATGATCTGAAAGACTAGAGCGCTCGCGATCGACATTCATCGTTTGTTCATCAAAACCATAAAATAGAAGCGTTTCTTCCTCTTGATCTGGTGATTGCCGTATTTTTATCCCGACTTTTTGAGCTGCTTTTCTTTCTATTTCCAATTCAATTTCAAGCATGTCCCCACTTAGGTCTGCTATTTGTTGGTTCACATCTTCTATCGTAGCAGGAGTGTCAAGTGCATAAAGGTGCTCTTCTCTTAAACGTTCTACTTCCTGAACCGGTTCCACCCCTAAACGATGGTCGTTACGAAGCGAAAGGACAATTGGTAAGCCGGCATTGTGAGCCCACCCGGCATTGTACCGRCTTTCTTCGGTTCTTCTATCCTGTGCAATCGAAAACACAATGGCTCGGCCTTGATCATCAACCATTCCGCTTGGTCCTGTAAAGTGTTCACCGACATCTAGCAGATGCGGCTCCTCATGATCAGGGATAAACTGATAGGTTCCCTCATCCCAAGAACCGATCCAATACCAGACATACTTCACAGCATGTTCACTATCACCGTCAAACCATGGATTAATGAGAAAGACATATTTTTCTTCGCCATTATCGTTTTCCCCAATCGGTAATAGCACGGGAAGCTCCCACACATCYCCCGTTTTTGGATAGTCGAGGACATTGCCGATCATTAGAGGATGCTCATACTGCCAATCGATTAAATTTTCTGATGTATAAACAAGCGCCGTTCCTCCAACTGATTCCTCGCCATTTTTGATTCCTGAACCAACAAGCTGKACCCATTTATCTCCAGATTTAAAAACAAACGGATCCCTAAATTGCCCATGCCAAACCGTTCCTTTTTCCGTTTGAATCTCTTCTTCTTGAATGGTGACAGGTTCTGGGTGCTTGATCCAATTCTCTAAGTCAGGATGTTGATCCTCTAAAAATGTACTTCTTGCTAAACCCGTCATTTGATTAGGCATCATACTGTCATTCCYTGCGGTAAAAAATAACGCCGGGTTGCCTTCATCATCAATAATCGAATCCCCGGACCATACACCATCAGGGTCGAC
>NZ_LFEL01000061.1:0-8493 GCF_001037965.1 Bacillus sp. LL01
ATTTATTATCAAATGGGTAGCTATGATAATGTATCAGCTACGGTTCTTAGTGTCGTACTCATTGCACTTACATTAATCATATTGTGGATTGAATCAAGAACCAAAAAGAAGCAATCGTACTACCAAACAAGTAATACCTTTAAAGAGCCGGATATTCTTCCGCTTGGTAAATGGAAATGGCCATCATTTTTATTTGTCTGTATCATCTTCTTTTTTGCTGTTATCTTGCCAATCATTGTTTTAGTCTATTGGTCGCTTTTAGGACTGCAAGCTGGCGCACTTGATTCAAGATTTTGGGGATATGCATGGAACAGTGTAAAGGTTTCAGGGATGGCTGCTTTAATTTGTATGCTACTTGCGCTTCCGGTCGTATATTTACGTTCAAGGTACCCCTCGAGAGTTTCCGCTATAATTGAAAAGCTGAGTTATGCGGGATATGCTCTACCTGGGGTTATCGTTGCATTAGGGATTATCTTTATTTTTAATCAATACATTCCCGTACTTTACAATACGTTTTATTTAGTGGCAATTGCTTTTGTGATTCGATTTTTACCGCAAGCTATGCAATCAACTGATGCTTCTTTAAGTTTAATTTCTCCCCGTATCGATGAAGCTGCGAGAAGTTTAGGACAACCTCCATGGAAAGTAATGATTACAGTTATTATTCCATCGATATTGCCTGGTATTTTAGCCGGTGGTGCACTTGTATTTGTTAGTAGTATTAAAGAGTTGCCAGCAACCTTATTACTACGCCCGCCTGGATTTGATACTTTAGCTGTTCGTATATGGGTAGAGACGAGCGAAGCAATCTATTACATGGCTGCTCCAGCTGCGCTGTTGATCGTTATTGTTTCGATCATACCGCTTAGATATCTGTTAAAGAAATATTAAAGAAGCCTTAAGGGCTTCTTTTTTTGTTTTTATCTAAAGGATCTGAAAAATTTAATTGACAATGAGAATCTTTTTCATTTAAAATATAGTGAGAATCATTATCGATGGAGGGGTGTTTATTTTGTCTTCTTTATTAATTGTTGGTGCAGATAGGCTCGGTGCAATACCTGAAAAACTTGAAGAAATGGGATTTGAACAGATTACTCACATAAATGGAAGAAAAGTTCAAATGGTTAAAAGAGATATTCCGTCACATATTGACCTTGTATTAGTTTTAACAGATTTTATTAATCACAATTTAACATCAGTTCTAAAGAAAAAAGCTGCAGAACAAAACATTCCGATTTGCTATGCCAAGAGGTCATGGTGTTCAATCTATCAATCGATTGGAAAGTGTAATTATGGATGTAATAAGGATAATGCCTGTCCATTTAAATAACCAATCTAATAGGAGGAAAAAGATGGAAAACCCCCATGCTTACAGACTGGTGATGAATTCCTATCTAAGTTGTCCATATGACTTGGTAAGGTCAAAAGAATCGCTACAGTGTGCGAAAAGAATAAGCTTACAAAATTTTATTAATAGTGTGATAAAAGGATTCTTCTCAAAACCGCGTAAGGAACATCATGTTCTGGCTCTTTTAAAAATGGTTGATACATACCGAAGAGATCTTAAAAGAAGTGTATTTGATTCTACTATGGAATATACAATTGCATTAGCTACGCTAACAGATCATTTCTTACAAATCACATGTGACTATATCGAAGAAGGTAATCAGACGCATGTAGAACGCGATAATGGCCTGATAATTAATCAATATAATGGAAATCAATATTCAGTTAAAAAGCTTTTAACTGAGGTTGATGAAGAATTGTCACTAATATATGCCAAGGAAGTTTGTGTAGAGCTTCAAAAATCTTTTAGGTGTTTGCCTGATGTTATAGAATTAATTGATATGATGAACGGAGACCGTCATCTTTATTTCCCTTCAGAAGATGGAAATGATCAAAGTGATTTTATTTATTATTCCCGTCCACTTGTAGAAAAAGAGATAAATCGTATTTGCTCATAAGCGGATAAGATTTATCTCTTTTTTGTGATTTTAGAAATAAACATTGGTTACCATACATATTGATGTATTAGTAACAATTTAGTAAATAGATAGCACATCTTTGAAAATGGTTCATTAACTCATTATAAAGGCGAATTGATAAAATCAACTATAAGTCTAGACATTTTCTAATAAGTGTGACAAAATAAAGTTGCCCTAAGACAAAATAGTTTTCCTCAGTGAAGATTTGTGTTGAATTTTTTTTTGCGGTCTTTTTTGCCTGTAGACAACTTTTTTAGAAGGAAGAAAAATATACTTATAGAGAAAGGATGAGGAAAGTGAGAAAGATTTTATTACTGGTCGTTATAATGGTAACTAGTTTGATCATGGTAGCATGTGGAGGAGAAGATAGGACAACTGAAGAGTCTGATGAATTAAAAGTCATCACTAGCTTCTCTATTCTTGCTGATATTACAAAAAATGTAGTAGGAGAGAGAGCGGAAGTAGATTATTTGGTACCTATTGGGGAGGAACCACACGGCTATGAACCAATCCCGAGTGACTTTCAAAAAGCGAGTGATTCTTCTGTTTTTTATGTGAATGGCTTAGGTCTAGAAGAGTGGTTAGAAAGATTGGTTGCTAATGCAGGAGGCGGAGCTGATATCATAACGGTTTCTGATGGAATTGATGTTATTGGAGTTGAAGGGTCTAATGAGGATGATCCTCATGCTTGGTTAGATGTAGAGAATGTCATTACGTATGTAGGGAATATTCGTGATGATCTGAGTCAGCGTGATCCAGAAGGTGCAGATGAGTATGCAGCTAATGCAGATGCTTATATTAAAGAATTACAAGAGTTAGACGAGTGGATCCGAGCAGAAACGCTAAACATTCCAGAAGAAAAAAGAACCATTGTAATTAGTGAAAATGCCTTCAAATACTTTGGGAAAGCATATGGGTATGAAACAATCGGGATCTGGGAGTTAAACTCCCACGAAGAAGGAACTCCAGGTCAGATTTCAAGAGTAGTCGATTTAATTCAAGATGAGAGCATCCCAGCTGTTTTCTTAGAAACGACAATTGATAGTCGTTTTATGGATACTGTATCTAGTAATGCGGGGGTGGATATTGCAGGTGAAGTATACACAGATGCRGTCGGTCCAAGCGGCAGTGGTGCTGAAACATACATTGATATGATGACACATAATGTGAATACATTTGTAGAAGGACTAAAACAATAGAAACTACCTCCAATCCATAAAATGGGTTGGAGGTAGTTTATTTTAGAGTAGGTTTGAGAGCAATCCGATGCCAACAAGGAGACCTAATACAATCCAAAAAGTTGTCATGAAATACTTTTTATTTCTTCTACGATTTTTCCAGCGGTTAGGGTTAAAGGTAGCTTCTTTTGGCTCATGCATATGTTGGTACATATGATAAGGTTTCACCCCGACAAGGAACAATGGGGCCATAGCTGCACCGCCAATCAATCCAAATAAATGAGCCAATACATTAATATTAGAGTTTACAAAGGTCATAACAAGCCCAATAATGAGGATGGTCATGACAAGCTGGGAATTAGCTCGGTCAATTAGATCTTTTCTTAGCAGAACAATATATACGTAGAGACCAAACAACCCAAAGATTGCCCCTGAAGCACCTAGATGTGGAGGGTATCCAAGTCCGCCTAAATAAAAGGTAGCAATATTAGCAATAATTCCAGTACTTAAGTAAAAGATGATGAATCGGAATTTACCTAACATCTGCTCAAGGGCTGGACCGAAGATCACGAGAGAAAAAGAATTAAAAACAACATGACCTATGGTTAAATGCATAAAAATAGGTGTAATTAACCTCCACCACTCTCCGTTAGCAACAGCTAAATTATAGCCAATGCCAATGTTTCTAACCAATTGTCCTCCTGGTAAGAAGTTCATCCATACAAATAAAGCGAAGTGAATAATTAACAATCCGAAAATAACAGGATAGTTTTTCCTAAAGGAATAGAAGCTTTCCTGACGAATAAACAATCTCAGTCCTCCTAACACAGTCAATTCTTTCTATAAGTATAGCAAAGATATCTGTTAAAATGCCCGATTTTACACCTAACTTAAAACAATCACAAGAGGTGAAACGAAAAAGATGATTATTGGAATTGGTATAGACATTGTAGAGCTCGAACGTATTGAGAACTTACTTCAAAAGCAACCAAGATTTCCGGAGAAAGTTTTAACAGGGRAAGAGCGCGTAAATTATGAGTCGTTAAATGGGAAAAGAAAGATAGAGTACATAGCAGGCAGATTTGCTGCAAAGGAAGCTTTTGTGAAAGCGGCTGGAACCGGTATCTCTAAGACATTTGGATGGCATGATATTGAGGTATTAAATGAAGAAAATGGTAAACCGTTTCTTCTAGCAAATATAGATTGTACGGTCCACGTATCTATCTCTCATAGTAATGCTAATGCGGTTGCACAAGTAATTTTAGAGCGCTTGTCAAGCTAGTCTGCATATTGTTACTCCTTGCCTCATATAGTTGTAATGCGGATGGGAGAGCTTGTGCCATTTCAAGTGGAGTCAGGACTAATGAATACAACAAGAACCCTTATTCGTTCATTCATCAGCTGAAGGATTACAGCCTGAGCTGAGAATTGAACAGTTGGGACACTAACAAGATAGCCGTCTCTTGATTGGTAGAATTCTCTTCTTTGGCGTTAATTGAGACAAAGGGGTGAAGGTATGAAAAGGGTAAGTTGGTTTATCACACTAATCGTGATGGTGACATTTGTACTTGCAGCATGCGGTGAGAAATCTCAAGATGATATTCTTGGGGACCTTGAAAGTAAATTATCAGATGTTAGTGGTTATAAAGCCGCTGCAACAATGACTTTACAAACTGGGAACGAGCCGCAAACATATGAGGTTGAGGTTTGGTATCAGGAGAAAGATTATTACCGAGTTGCGCTAAAAAATGCCGCGAAAGATCAAAGTCAAATCATTCTGCGTAATGATGACGGGGTATTCGTTTTAACACCAGCTCTTAACAAAAGTTTCCGTTTCCAAAGTGATTGGCCGATTAACAGCAGTCAAGTGTATCTATATGGTTCTCTTATCCAAGATGTGTTAATGGACCCAGAGAGAACATTTACTGCAACAGAGGATGCTTATGTTTTCCAAACAAACACTAATTACCAAAACAAGAACTTAAGTAGTCAAGAAATCACATTCAATAAAAAAGACTTATCGCCATTACAAGTGAAGGTTATGAACCCTGACCTTGAGGTACTTGTACAATTAGACTTTAATGAATTTGATGAAAACGCAAGCTTTAATGATGGTGATTTTGATATGGAACGCAATATGACTGGGGCTCAGATGACCGAGCAACCAACGATGGCGGAAGTGCAAGAGGATATGACAGTTCACTATCCGATGTATACACCAGATGGTACGTCTCTTGATTCCTCTCAGACTGTTCAATCAGATCGTGGAGAGAGTGTCGTTTTACAATATACAGGTGATGGACCATTTACTTTAATTCAAGAACAGAGCAAAGTTGTTCCGGCTACAACTCCAATGAACGTTAGTGACGGTGAGCCAGTGGATTTAGGTTTTACAATTGGGGTAATGACAGAGGAATCACTCATGTGGTCTTACAATGGAGTTGATTTCTATCTTGCTTCAGCAGAACTTGGGACCGAGGAAATGATCTCAATTGCTAGGTCGGTATATGGTACACAGGAAAAATAAGGAGACAAAAAGGCGACAAGAAGGCTCATAAAATACAATGAGCCTTCTTTTTTTGGAATTGAGCAGGAAATTTTAAAACCTCTTTGCAATTTAAACAAGTCAATGCTATCATTGAATGTGGATAGAAAAGTTCGGTTTTTTGTAAGTGTATAGGCATGAAAGCGTTATGAAAACATATAATATTTAGGTCGTTGGTTGATGTGGGGGTGGATGTTCGTGTCAGAACAGAGAACAAAACGCATTGTAGTGAATTTGCCACAACATTTGTTAAACGAGGTGGACGGTGTGATTCAACAAGAAAACGTTAATTACAGTGAGTTTTTATCGCAAGCAACGAAATTATATCTTCGTGACCGAAAGAAGCGTCAAATTCGTGAAACGATGCAGCAAGGCTATATGGAAATGGCAAAAATTAATTTAAACCTTGCATCTGAAGCCTTTCTTGCCGAGGAGGAAGCAGAGAGCACCCTTGATCGCTTAGTAAGTGGGGTGTAGCGGTTGATTGTAAAAAGAGGTGACGTTTATTTTGCCGACCTTTCACCTGTTGTAGGGTCTGAACAGGGTGGTGTACGACCTGTTTTAATCATTCAAAATGACATAGGTAATCGCTTTAGCCCAACTGTAATAGTGGCCGCCATTACCGCTCAAATTCAAAAGGCAAAATTGCCGACTCATGTTGAAATCAATGCAAAACGATACGGATTTGATCGTGATTCGGTCATTTTGCTAGAACAAGTTAGAACAATTGATAAACAGCGTTTGACCGATAAAATTACGCATCTCGATGATGACATGATGACGCGGGTGAATGATGCATTGTTTATTAGCTTAGGATTAATTGATTTTTAATAGGATTGCACTCCGCATAATGCGGGGTTTTTTCTTTTAGTTAAGAAAAAAAGTAGAAAAGAGACAATAATAATTGAATGTTTATGTTGGATTAAGGTTTAATGATATAGAAGAGATTGATTTATTGGTAGTTCTTTCAATAACTTGTAAAACCTTTAATATGAAATACTTTGCAACAATAGCCAACTCGTGAAATAATAATTGTAGCCATTATTGACTGGAGGAAAGTAAGATGCAACCGTATATCGTATCTTTTATCTTTGAAAACCGTGAAGTGTTAACAAAGCGATGGGAAGAGCAACTTCAAGAAATACGCAAAGAAAACTATCTTAATTCAATTTCAGATTCCGTCTATGAAAATACAAACCAAGAATTCATGAGCTTCATTTTTGAATCCGTTGATCGTAATCAAATGCAAGCAAATGAAAGGTTGACCACTTTCACAGATCGTTTTATTCAAACAGGTTGGCCTCTAGCTTACTTTACTCGTGGTCTTCAAGCGTTTCGTCGAGCAACTTTAGCTACTTTATCTGAAAGCGAGCACGACGTAAAGCAGTTATTGACCCTTTTCAATGAAGTTGAAAATTGGATTGATGGGATCATAAACCAGTTAGTAACTGATTATACAGGTTCTTGGGAAGATATATTTGAAATGCAAAAATTATCTCTTCTTGAATTGTCAGCCCCTTTAATTCCTGTATTTGAAGGGATTACTGTAATGCCTTTAATTGGTACAATTGACACGGCAAGAGCTAAACTTATCATGGAAAACCTACTTGATGGCGTCATTAAGAACCGCTCACAGGTGGTGTTGATTGATATTACGGGTGTACCGGTTGTAGATACGATGGTTGCTCATCACATAATACAAGCTTCTGAAGCAGTTAGACTTGTTGGAGCAACTTGTATCCTGGTAGGGATCCGACCGGAAATTGCTCAAACAATTGTAAATTTAGGGATAGATTTAGGTAAATTCCCTACTAAGAGCACGTTGCGTAAAGGAATGGAAACAGCGCTAGAGATGACGAATAAAAAAATCGAACAATTATAAGTTGGAGGAGTAAAACAATGAGGATTCCAATTTTAAAGCTTCATCAATATTTATTAATTAGTATCCAAGTGGAATTAGATGATCAAACAGCACTTCGCTTTCAAGAGGACTTATTAGATAAAATCCATAAAGAAGGGTCGATCGGTGTTGTAATTGATTTAACTTCTGTTGATATGATTGACTCCTTTATCGCTAAAGTTTTAGGTGATGTAGTAGATATGTCTAATTTAATGGGAGCGCGAGTTGTGTTGACGGGAATTCAACCTGCCGTTGCGATTACTTTAATCGATATGGGTATTAAACTTGATGATGTTCCTASAGCTCTTGATCTTGAGCAAGGTCTAGATAAATTGCAACAGGAACTGGAGGGATAGTCATGGAAACCCAATCCTGTGTCGAAGTGAAAAACGAATGGGGGATTGTTGCTGCTAGACAAGCAGGTCGTACCCTCTCAAAGGAAATCGGGTTTGGGAGTGTCGATCAAGCGCGGATAACAACAGCCATTTCGGAATTGGCGCGTAATATATATCTATATGCACAACATGGAGAAATATGTTTAGAACTAATTGAAGCACCGTCTAAAACAGGTATGATTAAAGGCATCCAGGTGATTGCTAAAGATCAAGGACCAGGGATTTCGGACATTAGACAAGTTATGGTAGATGGCTTTACAACCTCGAGCGGGATGGGGGCAGGTCTGCCGGGAGTAAAACGTTTAATGGATGAATTTTCAATTGACTCAGAAGTCGGAGAAGGGACGGTCATTACAACGACGAAGTGGCTTCGTTAAAGGAGGGCCAGCGTGAATAATACTGTTCAAAAACTAGAAGAATCCTACAAACAGATATTGCAGACATTTCTTCATGATAAAAGCGAGCAAGGGTTATACGAAGCGCAACAATT
>NZ_LFEL01000062.1:0-8224 GCF_001037965.1 Bacillus sp. LL01
TTATTGAATGTTTTTGATTGAATATGAATGTTTTTGATTGTATACTCATAGTAATAAAGAAAGCTAGAGGTGTTTAAAGATGCTGACATTTGAACGTCAAGAGCTGATCTTATCCATGCTTAAGGAGCAGCATACCATAAAGATGCAAGAAATAGTTGATGAAACAGGTGCTTCGGAGTCAACGATTAGAAGAGATTTAAAGGAGTTAGAGCAATCAAATAAATTAAAGCGCATACATGGTGGGGCGACTTTATTTCAAAAAAAATTAGTAGAACCAACCATTGCAGAAAAAACCGTCAAAAACCGTCATGAAAAACGTTTGATCGCTCAAAAAGCTGCTGAACTAATTGAAGAAGGAGATTGTCTCTTTTTAGATGCAGGTACGAGTACGGTTGAATTGATTCCATTTCTTAAAGGTAAAAATATTGTTGTCGTCACAAATGGGCTAACGAATATTAGTGAGTTACTAGAGGCTGAAATTGAGACCCATGTGGTTGGAGGGTATGTAAAAAAAGGAACCAGGGCCTTTGTAGGCAGGGGAGCCATTCAATCACTAGAGGGATACCGATTCGATAAAGCGATTATCGGTGCAAATGGAATTAGTATTCAAGATGGGTGTACTACGCCAGATCCTGAAGAAGCATTTATTAAGGAGCTAGCGATCAAACGATCTTCACAAAGCTATGTATTAGCAGATCATACAAAGTTTGGAGAAGTTTCGTTTTCAAAATTTGCAGATTTAAACGAAGTAACCATTATTACGAGTAATCAAGTAGAAGAAGATATGATCGAGCAGCTTCTTCGTACTACGAAAGTCGAGGTGACACCTGCATGATCTATACGGTAACGCTAAACCCCGCTGTAGACTATTTTCTCGAAATTGACGAACTAACGCTAGGGCAAGTTAACCGTTCTGTAGGAGAACGCAAAGCACCTGGTGGAAAAGGGATTAATGTCTCGAGGGTATTAAAAAGGCTAGGATATTCAAGCGAAGCTTTAGGATTTATCGGCGGATTTACAGGAAGATTTATTGAAGATGCGCTACGTGATGAAGCGATCCAAACAAACTTTATTAAAGTAAACGGAGATTCACGAATCAATGTAAAAGTGCACAGCGAAGAGGAAACCGAATTAAATGGAACATCTCCAGAAATCAGCAAGGAACAACTTCAACAATTAGAGTCGCAATTGAAGAAGCTAACTGAAGGAGATGTTTTGGTATTAGCAGGGAGTGTCCCGACCACTCTTTCTGTATGCCTATATCAAGATATGATTTCAATCGCTAGAAAGCAAGGTGCATTTGTTTGTTTGGACACAAGTGGAGAGTCATTGGATAAAGCGATTCAAGCAAGGCCATCTTTCATCAAACCGAATCATCATGAACTAGGGGAGATGTACGGTGTTGACATAAAAGAAGTACAACAAGCTATTCCATATGCAAAGGACTTGGTGGGAAAAGGGATTGAATATGTACTTGTATCATTTGCAGGCGAAGGAGCTCTTCTTGCGACAAAAGAAGAGATGTATTTTGCGACACCTCCTCGTGGCATCGTTCAAAATTCAGTTGGGGCCGGTGACTCAACGGTAGCTGGTTTTATCGCTGCTATGCAAGAGGGTAAGACAGATCGAGAAGCACTTTCTTTTTCGGTAGCATCAGGGAGTGCAACAGCCTTTTCAAAGAGTTTTTGTGAACGGAAAGAAGTAGAGGAATTTAGTCAAACGATTGATGTGAAAAAATGGGAAGAGGTGAATGTAGATGAGAATCTCTGATTTGTTAAAGAGAGAGACAATCGTGCTTGATATGAGCGCGACTGAGAAGGAATCGGCAATTGATGAATTGGTTCGTTGTTTAGACGTTGCTGGGAGATTAAAAGATGCTAGCGAATACAAAAAAGCTATTCAAGCTCGTGAAGATCAGAGCACAACAGGGATTGGGGAAGGGATAGCGATTCCTCATGCGAAAACGTCTGCAGTACTTACGCCTGCAATCGCTTTTGGTCGTTCGAAAAAAGGTGTGGATTATGAAGCGTTAGATGGCCAACCGAGTTATCTATTCTTTATGATAGCAGCTTCGGAAGGGGCAAATAATGAGCACTTAGAGACATTATCAAGGCTCTCAACCTATTTAATGGACGAAAATTTTCGTCAGTCGCTTCTGCAAGCGTCTTCAGAAGAAGAAATCTTAAAAGCGATTGACGATAAGGAAATTGAAGAAGAAGGGGAAGAAGAGGTACAAGATACATCTAGTAATCATGAGATTGACCTACTGGCTGTTACAGGGTGTCCTACCGGTATTGCACATACGTACATGGCTGCAGATGCCCTTAAAGAAGAAGCTAGTAAGCAAGGTGTTTCGATTAAGGTTGAAACAAACGGATCTAGTGGAGTGAAAAATCGCTTAACAGATCAAGAAATTACACAGGCAAAAACAATCATTGTTGCAGCAGATACAAAAATTGAGATGGATCGATTTGATGGTAAGCCAGTCATACAAGTTGGGGTCACAGATGGAATTAGAAGACCTAAACAATTAATTGAAGAAGGCTTAGCTGGCAATGCTCCAATCTATCAATCTAGTGGAGGCTCTTCTACACAAAAGAGTAGTGGTGAAGCCCAAAAGAGAAGTGGATTTTATAAGCATTTAATGAATGGTGTATCAAACATGCTCCCGTTTGTTGTTGGGGGTGGTATCTTAATTGCGATTTCATTTATGTTTGGTATTGATTCCGATAACCAATTTGCCCAGATGTTAAGTGAAATTGGTGGAGGAAATGCTTTCTTCCTTATGATACCCGTGCTTTCTGCCTTTATTGCGATGAGTATTGCTGATCGTCCAGGCTTTGCAGCGGGTATGGTTGGTGGATTGATTGCTTTGAATGGTGAAGCTGGGTTCCTTGGAGGTTTAATTGCCGGTTTCCTAGCAGGTTATATTGCTCTTTTAGTGAAACGTGTACTAGAAGGTTTACCGGCTTTCTTGGAAGGAATAAAAACTATTTTGTTCTATCCTGTATTAAACATTTTCTTAACAGGTATGATTATGCTTATCCTTGTCACGCCACTCTCCGCTTTTAATAACGGTCTTGAAAATTGGCTTGGTGGAATGGGCACGACGAATATGGTGATATTAGGGTTGATCCTTGGCGGAATGATGGCGATTGATATGGGTGGTCCGATCAACAAAGCTGCCTTCACGTTTGGTATTGCGATGATTGATGCTGGTAATTTTGGACCTCATGCAGCTGTTATGGCAGGGGGGATGGTTCCTCCATTAGGAATTGCGTTAGCAACGACTTTCTTTAAACAAAAATTTACAAAACAAGAACGAGAAGCAGGAAAAACCAATTATGTTTTAGGAGCTTCTTTCATTACAGAAGGAGCGATTCCATTTGCTGCTTCAGATCCGGGTCGAGTGATTCCGGCTGTTATAACAGGATCAGCAGTAGCAGGTGCTCTTACCGCATTATTTGGCATTGGACTTAGAGCACCACACGGCGGAGTTTTTGTTATTCCATTAGTAGAAGGTGGGTTCTTACTTTACGGTTTAGCAATCTTGATCGGTTCTGTGATAACCGCGCTCATGTTAGGGATGTTAAAGAAAAAAGTACTATAAAAAAGCAAGACCAAAGTGAAAAGCTTTGGTCTTTGTTTTATTTTAAAACAGTTGTTGATATGTCTGACTTTTCTATACAAGCCAAGATAATCGTGATGCTCTTGTTTTCCCTAATGATCTTGGCGCTGCTATTCCAGCTAAAGCTGGTTATCCTTCACTAACAGTGCCTGCAGGTTATACAGAAGCAGGAGAGCCTGTTGGGGTCACATTCACAGCAAAAGCTTGGGGGGAACCTCTCCTTAGCTGAGGCATATGAACAAGCGACAAAAGCAAGGAGACCACCTTCTCTTTAAGCTCACTATCGATTAAAGAATAGGTTTATGGTAAACTATACGTATAAATGAATGATTTCCACTAGGGGTGTCAGTGTAGCTGACTGAGAGAGGATAACCTCAACTCTTATAACCTGAACTAGCTTGAACTAGCGTAGGGAAGTGGTGTGGCACATCAAAACTCGTTTGATCTCTTATGTGTACATGACTTCCCCTTCGTGGAACGAAAGGGGATTTTTTGATGGATCGTGAACGTTTAACGATTATGATTGAAGTAGCAGTGATGGCAGGTCTTGCACTTGTCTTAAGTTTTGTGAAATTTGGGGCGTTATGGGCGATGGGTGGATCCATCTCTTTAGTTATGGTACCAATCTTTTTAATTGCGTTTCGCCGTGGTTTTAAGGTGGGAATCTTGACGGGTCTATTAGTTGGGTTGCTAGGGTTAGTAACAGGTCCTACGATCGTTCACATTGTGCAGCTAGTCCTTGATTACCCACTTGCTTATATGGTCCTTGGAGTGGCTGGAATCTTTGCTGCTAAAAAAGGTCAACTGGCTCCAAAAGCAAGTGTTATCGTCGTCGGTCTATTGCTTGCAACTTCTTTGAGATTTTTAAGTCATTTTTCATCAGGGGTAATCTGGTTTGGCCAATACGCTCCTGAGGGTATGAACCCAGCTATTTATTCACTTTTTTATAACTTATCTTATTTAGTGCCTGAAATGCTAATTACAATGGCTTTACTTTTGTTTTTAGCTAAATCGTATCCACAGTTTTTTAAAACAAGATCTTTAACCTAAATATTCTATATGCAGATGCAAAAGCCTCCTAGGTTGTTAGGGGGCTTTGTTTGATACGTAAGGGTTTTCAAACGGTAAAATAGGGAATAAGTAATGGAGAATGTTCATTAGGAGGGGATCAATTGAAACGTACAGAAACGCAAGCTCTAATTGAGTCGGTAATGAGTGGCTTAGCTGAAAGAAGTGACTTTTTAGGAATTGAGGATGATGAGAAAAGGAGGTTTGTGTGTGGCTCAGCAAAAGAGATTTTAAAGACCACTGATAAAGTGATCAAAAGCTACATACGTGTCTCTACTGAAAAAGATGGGATTGTACGAATTCCTGCTTATCGGGTACAGCATAATAATATTAGCGGATTCTATAAAGGTGGGATCCGGTTTAGCGAGTTTGTAAATGAAGCAGAAGTGGAGAATTTAGCGATTCTAATGACCCTAAAAAATGCCTTACACCGTCTCCCTTATGGAGGTGCTAAAGGTGGGGTGCATGTTGATCCTAGGAAGTTTACGGAAAAAGAATTAAACCTCATTAGTAAGAAATATGTGCAACGCTTCTCACGTGATATCGGTCCAAATCATGATATTCCAGCTCCTGACTTAGGGACGAATGAAAAGATTGTTGACTGGATGGTTGGAGAATTTAAAACGATTCATCCAGGTGAGCAGTATCTAGGTTCATTTACAGGAAAGAGTGTAGAAAATGGTGGAGCGCGTGGAAGAAGAGAAGCAACAGGTAGAGGAACCTTTTTAAGCTACTCATGGTTACTTGATGAATGGGCAGGTTTGCATGCGAATGGGAACGATATTAACCGCCATAAACAATGGGAGACATTGAAGTCATTAAGAGAGCAAACAGAGAATGGGGAGCCAATCCGAGTGGCAGTTCAAGGCTTTGGTAATGTGGGTGGTGTAGCAGCACTAGAGGCTTACACATATTCTAAATACCAACACAAAGTAGTAGCTGTATCAGATCGGTTTACAACTTTGTACCATAGTGAGGGTCTTGATATAGAGAAACTGGTTGAATATACAAAGAAGGGACGCGATCTCCCTTCAAATAGTGAACAATTAAAGCAAGCAGGTGTTGAAGCGGCAATAAAGCCTGTTACCGATGTATTGACAGTTGATACGGATGTCTTAATTTTAGCAGCGATTGARGATCAAATTCACCAGGACAATATGGAAGAGGTTAAAGCGGGTGTGTTAGTAGAAGGTGCCAATGCGCCAATTTCTCTTGAGGCTGATGATTATTTTGAGCGTAAAGGAACGATTGTGATACCAGATATATTAGCTAATGCTGGTGGGGTTATCGTTTCCTACTTAGAGTGGAAGCAAAGTCGAGTGACTGAGCTGTTTACAGAGGAAGAAATTATTGCAGACATGTCSAAACAAATGATTGAAACGCTCAAAAATGTGTATGATTCGTACTTCTCCTCAGTAGATCAAACGATGAGAAATACTTGTTTCACCTTAGCATTAGAACGACTTACGGGACTGTTGTATCGTCACGGGAAGTTGTTTTAAATAGAAAGGCTCACTCCTAAGGATGGAGTGAGCCTTTTTGGTTTTATTGGACTGTGAATACATCACCGAAAGAATAATTTGTTTTTCCAGCTTTTGTTGACCAAGCAACGAGACGATAATTACCAGGAGCTAATGTTCCCCCGTCAATCGTTAAGTCCCAAGTAAAATCATAGTAGCCTGCACCAATATTCGTATCAGTAAAAGCATGACCAATAAAGGCCGTTAAATTCTCATTATACACTTCGAATTCCAATTCTTCAGCACCGCCTGGTACATAAGCAGAACCTACAAGATCACCAGTTGCAGGGTTCAGATTGTAACCAAGAGATGTAATACGAGGGTAATCCGGTTCTTGTACGAATAAGATTGTAGGAACCTCAAATGAATTCGATCCTTCACTTACAATAATCGTTCCTGGGTAATAACCAGGAGCTAGCTTACTAGCGTCTACTTGTACATTGAAATTTACTTTTTGTGATTTACCTGGCTGTACACGTAAATTATTGCTTGTATTCACCTTAATTCCTTCAACACCGTTATCAAATTGAACATCGAATGAGTACGATTTACGTTCAGAAGATAGGTTGTTAAGTGTGAAATGTTGACGCTCTGTTTGTTTCCCTTTTGTCTTGTTGAACACCCCAAAAGAGTGACTTCCAGGTGTTACAAGAGTTTGAGTTTCAATAGCATCAAGTACACGGATGCTTCCAGCACCTTSCGTGTTATGAGGGTAGCGGTCGCCATTTGCATCATATAGATTTTCAGCTGTGTTCATTAGTGAAGCTTTGACTGCATCTACATCCCAGTTAGGATTCGCTTCAAGAATAAGTGCTGCTGCACCYGCCACATGAGGGGCGGCCATGCTTGTACCTTGAAGAGCGGCATAACCATGCGGATTATCCGCTTGATGAGTTGGAACTGTACTTGTAATGTTGACACCAGGTGCAGATACATCTGGCTTGATCATCCATGTATCCATGACAGGACCACGAGATGAGAAGGCTGCTACTGTTTCATCAACCATTTTATCAAATTCAATTGAAAAGCTTACTGTGTTATAGCCGGCTTCAAGGTCTGCTTTTAAAGCTTCCCCGTCTGCGTTTGTTAACATGATTGTAGGAACGGCCATACCAGGAACTTCTGGTTGTACACCTTCAACATTATTAAAGATGATCGCTCCAACAGCTCCAGCTGCTTTTGCATTTGCTGCTTTATCAACAAAGGCATATTCACCGCGCGACATTAAAGCAATTTTACCTTCAACGTCTACATCTTCAAACTCTGCTGCAGAACCAAGTCCAGCATAGACAAACTCAAACTCTTCGCCATCTAGTGCTAATAATTCTTCCGTAGTTGAAAAGCCCATCACTTGTGCACTTTCAAATGTCTTACCAGATTCAGTTGAAATATCTGCGCTATATACTTCGTAAGGTAAGCGAGTTGCACCTACAGAGATCGCTTCACGAGAAGTACCAGGTGAACCAACTGTCCAATTGTTTGGACCACTGTTTCCGTTTGATGTAACAGCAACAACACCTTCAGCCATTGCCCAATCAAGTGCAATGCTTGTAGCCCAGTCAGGACTGTTTAATGTGTTTCCTAAAGATAGATTCATAACATCAGCGCCGTCTTGAACAGCACGTTCAATACCAGCTACGACATTTTCAGTTGTACCACTTCCGCCAGGACCTAGTACACGGTAACCGAGAAGTGTTGCATCTGGTGCTACACCCTTAATTAAACCATTTGCTGCAACTGTACCAGCTACGTGAGTTCCGTGGTTCGTTTGACGACCGCGTGGATCACCTGGTGGTGTTTCTTGAGGGTCATTATTGTTATCAACAAAGTCCCATCCTTTGTAGTCACCGAATGCGTGAGCTAGATCAGGGTGAGTATAATCGACACCTGTATCAATAACGGCAACAGTTACGCCTTCGCCTGTAAAGCCTGCATCCCATGCATCATYTGAWCCAATGAACGGTGCAGAATGCATCATGTCAGGAGTATAAGCATCTTTTTCAATGAC
>NZ_LFEL01000063.1:0-8189 GCF_001037965.1 Bacillus sp. LL01
CCACTTTGTATCATTGGGACCGCAAGAATTGTACGATACTTTGGGTGATTAAATAGTTGATGATTTGGGGAATCACCAATAAATTGAGGTTCTCTATTATGTTTCATCTCTATAAATAGTTGGTCTAAGCCGGTTAATAGGGAAGTTGATTCAAATGCAGGTGTACTTCCTTTCATAACCTTGATGTCACCACCGGATTCAAATAAGACAAAACCGACTTGTTCAGCTCCAAATGAGACCACAATTTGCTTGGTCATAAAGCTAATTGTATCTTTTAATCTTAAATGAGTATTTAATTGATGGGTTGTTTGATTAATAAGCTGTAAATCATGATTTAGATTCCGCGATTGCTGATAAAGTTCAGCATTCTCTAAAGCATTTCCACCTGTGTCAGCTAACATATTTATAAATTCAATTTCGTACTTCAAAAGTGGCTTAGCCATCTGGACTTCTAATTCAACAACTCCATAGACTGCTTGCTTTCCACGTAACGGAGCATATATATTTATGTTTCTCCCCGCTCGCTCAACTTGCAATTCACCTTTTAAATAAGCATGTTCCGCAAAGCGATTACTATTTTCAATCCCGTACATAAGTGGCTTAATGGATAAGTCCTGATCGACTTTCCATTCATGTGTTAAATATAAATGAACCGTTCCATTTGGGAAAATTTGATTGAGAGCAGTGACAATTTGTTTCAGAACTTCCCTAATATCCATTGACCCGTGACATTTCTTTGTTACTTGCAATAGAAGATCTCGTTTTATTCCTATACTATTTGCTCTATCGCGATCATATCCTTGAGCAAATAATGATTCGAAATAGTCTAGTGATAGGTTCTTATTCATAAAAGATTTTGCAGCCCCTGCATTCAAAAACGTATGAATGATCAATCCAAAACATTTGTCATTTTGATAAAGAGGTATACATAGGTTCCATTTTGGCTTAGTAGAAATGATGTTACCTTCTATGCAAAAATACCTTTGTTCGTCATCTACTTTCTGTATATGTTGCTCGATTAACTCTTGTGGCACTTGACCTGGAACCTCATCATCATTCGTTTGAATAAGATGAAAATAATCATGAAGTTTCTCATACAATGCTACCGTCTCTATCTGTTCCGATCTTCCTACCTTTTGTGCTAGTACTTGATATGAAGAAGCGAGTTCCAAAAATTCTATTTTGTAATTTGCCCCGACTAACCATTCTTCAATTTCCATTTTCATCCCAAGCGCATTTTTACCCTGAGTTTTACTCATTTACTTATACACCACCACATATATGAATACTTCACTTCGCTTAGCTTTATTAATAGTACGAATAGCAATGATCCAGCCTTATTTGTGTTCTAGAGCACAAGTTGAATAGGATAAAATGATCAGTTTAGACATATTTTCATATCTCACATAGGTATTTGTTACTGTTATTATAAATCAACTAATATAACATTACTATTATTTACCACTATTTTTTCACGGAAACTTTCCGACAATTTACTCACGATCTCTTTATTACTTTCTATAAGACTAAGCTTGACTTGCTCAGGCATAAAAGTTATACTGATCTTTGTGTGAAATACGACAGCCTAGGTAAGCTTAGTATGTAAGATCATTTTGTTCCTCGGTATGCGGCTGCAAACTTGAGGTGTATCGCGTAACTTCTAGCTGTCGAAGCGAAGATACATGAAGGCAAAATGACCATATTAAGGGATTACCCATCGGTTGTTATTTTGCAACATCAAAATAACAAGGAGGAGTCTTATTATGGCTCGTTACACAGGTCCATCTTGGAAATTATCTCGTCGTTTAGGAATCTCTCTAAGCGGTACTGGTAAAGAATTATCAAAGCGTCCGTATGCTCCAGGGCAACACGGTCCAAACCAACGTAAAAAATTATCGGAATACGGTCTTCAACTTCAAGAGAAGCAAAAGCTTCGTCACATGTTTGGTGTGAATGAGCGTCAATTCCGTCGTATTTTTGATGATGCTGGCAAAATGCCTGGTATCCACGGTGAAAACTTCATGATTCTTTTAGAATCACGTCTTGATAACCTAGTTTACCGTATGGGTCTTGCTCGTACTCGTCGTGCTGCTCGTCAATTAGTTAACCATGGTCACATCGTTGTTGATGGAGGTCGTGTAGACATTCCTTCATACCGCGTGAAGCCTGGTCAAACAATTGCTGTTCGTGAAAAATCACGTGATCTAAGTGCGATCAAAGAAGCTCTTGAAGCTACTGACTTCGTACCAGCATACGTTACTTTCGATGCTGAAAAGCTTGAAGGCACATTCAGCCGCCAACCTGAGCGTTCTGAACTTCCAGCTGAAATCACTGAAGCTCTTATCGTTGAGTTCTACTCTCGTTAATAGTAGTGATAAAAAGAATCTGGCTTATGCCAGGTTCTTTTTTTTGCATAAAAAAGAAGAGCAAATCAATGCTCTTCTTTTTACCATTAGTTCATAATGATTTTAGCAAATTTACGTTTTCCTACTTGAACAATGAGTCCGTTCTCCATCTTAACTTGAGCTTGAACATCTTCTACTTTTTCTTCATTAAGCTTAACCCCGCCATTTTGAACCATGCGACGCGCCTCACCTTTTGAAGACATCATCTTCAACTCAACAAGAAGGTCAACCACCCATACTTCACTCTCACCTGTCCACTCAACTTCAGGAAGATCTGTTGGCAATGAACGTTTTTGGAAAACGGTTTGGAAATAGGTCTTAGCTTCCTCCGCTGCTTCTTTTCCATGATACATTTCAACAAATTTAGCTCCAAGGTCCATTTTGGCGTCTCTTGGATGGATTGTCCCTTCCTTAATTCCTGCTTCTAAGGCGTCGATCTCGTCCATAGGCAAGTCCGTTGCAAGCTTGTAATATTTAATCATTAATTCATCCGGTATCGACATTGATTTTCCGAATATTTCATTCGGTGACTCATCAATCCCAATATAGTTATTTAGTGACTTAGACATTTTTCTTTCCCCATCTAAACCCTCTATTAAAGGCAGGGTGATCGCAACTTGCTTTTCTTTTCCGTATGCTTCTTGCAACGTACGGCCCATTAATAGATTGAACTTCTGATCGGTCCCACCTACCTCTATATCTGACTCTAGAGCTACAGAATCATACCCTTGCATTAATGGGTAGAAAAACTCATGAATTGAAATGGGTTGACCTGATTTATAACGCTTTTCAAAATCGTCTCGCTCAAGCATTCTAGCTACCGTCATATTTGCAGATAGTCCAATTACATCTTCAAAGGATAAAGCTTTTAACCATTCTGAGTTATAGTAAATTTTAGCTTTATCCATATCAAGAATCTTGCCGTATTGTTCTACATACGTCTGGGCATTTCTTTTTACATCTTCATCTGATAACTGCTTTCTAGTTTCAGATTTACCAGTTGGGTCTCCAATACGTCCGGTGAAATCTCCAATTAACATTTGGATTTCATGACCAAGCTCTTGAAATTGACGAAGTTTGTGAAGAGGAACTGTGTGACCCAAATGAACATCTGGGGCCGATGGGTCCATTCCTAATTTAATTTTTAGTGGCTTACCTGAGAGAATCGACTTCTCAATTTTCTTTTTCAATTCATGTTCAGGTGTGATTTCTACCACACCTCGCTTTAAAATTTCGAGTTGACGTTCGACCTCTTGCGATTGTTCTGCTGTTAATTTCACTTCTTCACTCATCTTATTTCCTCCTTTTATAAAAGCCAATCTTTACCTATAGTCACCTGTTTATTGAATTTTGGGCAATAAAAAAAACTCCTCCCAAAAAAGGGACGAGGTTCTCGCGGTACCACCCTTGTTGAAGCTATATCATTATAGACTTCCACTCAACATGATAACGGAATGACCGTTCTTGTTAGACAAGAAATGCTCCAGGCTGTAATTCGCATACTATCCCTTTACTGATTTTCACCTACCATCAGCTCTCTAAAAAAGTAAATAGCACCTACTTCGACCCTTCAAAGCTAACTTAAATATACTGTTCTCTTTTTACCACATTTTCATTTTTGTTGTCAATGACTAAGCTGGGGATTATATGTAAAAACATATCATCAATTGTCAACCTATGCTATAATATGGCTGTTATTCTTGCTTTAGATTGGACTATTTTACACACTTTTTCTAAAAATCAAAAGCCAAACTAGGCATTTATTTAGTAATTTTAGGAGGTTTGCTATGAAGAGTTTTTATTCTCAACTGGTTGATAAATTGAGATTATTCTCAGAAAAGCTACATGAAAAACAAATCTTTCGTAAGATAGGCATTACATATCAAGTATTTTGGAACTTATTCCTTATCGTTATGATTGTTGGCTTAATGTCTATCTTCTTTATTGGAGGGACCGCGGCTGGTTATTTTGCATCTCTAGTTAAAGATGAGCCATTACGATCTCAAGATTCAATGGTAGCTGATATTTATAACTACGAAGAATCCAGTCAAATCTTTTTTGCAGATGATACGTATATAGGAGAACTTCCAACAGAACTTGAGCGCCATCAAGTTTCGTTAGATGAAATGTCTGACCACGTAAAGAATGCTGTTATTGCAACAGAAGATGAACATTTCTATGAACACGAAGGGATCGTTCCTAAAGCCATTATGCGTGCAACGTTCCAAGAGGTGGCAAACTCCTCTGTCCAAACGGGAGGTAGTACCTTAACGCAACAATTAATTAAACAACAAATTTTAACAAGTGAAGTGTCATTTGACCGGAAGGCAACGGAGATTCTTCTTGCTATGCGTCTTGAACATTTCCTTGAAAAAGAAGAGATCCTTGAAGCTTATCTTAATGTGGTCCCATTTGGACGAAATGCTTCAGGTAGACAGATTGCCGGAGTACAAGCTGCAGCTCAAGGGATTTTTGGAGTCGATGCGAAAGACTTATCCATTCCACAAGCTGCTTTTATAGCTGGTTTACCCCAAAGTCCATTCGGTTACACTCCTTTTACAGGAAGTGGTGAAGTAAAAGATAGTCTAGAACCCGGCCTTAGACGTATGGATACCGTATTACGGAGAATGTATGAAGGCGGTTTTATTAATGAGCAGGAATATCAGGAAGCACTAACGTACGATATTCGTGAAAATCTCACAAATAGAACACCATCACCTATAGACGATTACCCTTATTTAACTTTTGAAGTGATGGATAGAGCAGAGAAGATTCTTTTAGAGCAATTGCTAGATAAAAATAAGAATAAGCTAAGTGAGCTTGAAGGCGAAGAGCGAGCTGCTCTTATCAGTGAACTTGAGGCAGAGGCAAGAGCAGATCTAAGAAGAAGCGGTTATCGTATTCATACGACTATCGATAAAGATATCTATATTGCGATGCAAGAATCTGTTAATGACCCTTCCTTATTTGGTCCAATCAAAGGAGAGGATCAAGAAGAAGTTGGAGCTGTCTTAATTGAAAACCACACTGGTGCGATTAAAGGCTTTGTAGGCGGGCGTGATGAAGGTACAATGGATAATCAGTACAATTATGCTACTCAAGCTACAAGACCTAACGGCTCAACAATGAAACCCCTATTAGCATATGGGCCTGCTTTAGAGACTGGCGTCATCCAGCCTGGTATTGTTGTTCCTGATACTCCCGCTACGTATAGTGGTGGTACAGCCTATTCAAACTTTGATAACGGTTATGCCGGATTAATTTCAGTACGTGAGTCGTTAGCTCGCTCAAGAAATGTGCCGGCTGTGCGTTCCTTTCAACGCGTACCACATGAACGGCTTCGTGAAACAATGATTAACTTAGGATTTACACCTAGTGATGAAGCCCAACCTTACGAATCAGCTGCTCTCGGTGGTGCTTTTGACGTAACCGTTGAACAAAATACAAGTGCCTTTTCTACCTTTGGAAATAATGGTGATCGAGTAGAGCCATTTATGATTGAACGGATTGAAACAGCTTCTGGTGATTTAGTGTATGAACATGAGAGAAAAGAGATTAATGTCTTTACACCTCAAACCAATTATTTAAGTATTGACATGATGAGAGATGTACTACGCCCAGGCGGTACAGCAAGTTCCGTGCCAGGACGTCTGAAATTTTCTGCTGATTGGGCTGGCAAAACAGGAACAACAGGTAAGTATCAAGACTCTTGGTTTGTAGCAACGAATCCAAATGTGACATTAGGTGTGTGGATTGGTTATCGCCAAAATCAACAAATTGAGAGAGAGGTAAACGGTTTACGTTATGGTCCACGAACTCAACGGATTTGGTCCAACATTGCTAATGCAGCTTACGATCAAAAGCCTGAGCTATTAGCGCCAAGTGAACAGTTTGCTATGCCTGAAGGAATTGTACGCAGATCCGTTTGTAGTATAACAGGACAAGCACCTACCTCTCTTTGTGAGCAAGCTGGCCTTGTGAGATCTGATTTATTTAACGCTAATTTCTTACCATCATCAGATGACTCTAATCTGGATAGTGCACGTTATGTAAGTATTAACGATCAAAACTACCTGGCACTTGATTCTACGCCACAAGAATTTACAGATGTCGGAGTTACTGTGCCTGATACAATATTTGGTGTTAGTAATATCGGTGAGTACTTGCCAGATTCAATGCAGGGAATAGTGCCTGACCGTGATGCCCCTAATAATGGACGAGCGCCAGGTGCTGTGAGTGGCGTTTCATTAAACAGCAATACTCTCACATGGAGTAAGCATTCGGATAATGATATTGTAGGTTATCGTATTTACCGAGCTTCCAATGGAAGTACTAACTTTGAACAAGTAGGCATTGTAAAAGGAAATACTTCTACAAACTATTCAGTAAGCGGTGGTTCGTATGCTTATTACGTAACAGCTGTCGACACAGCAGGAAGAGAGTCCTCCTCTTCTTCCCAAGCTAAAGGTGCTGATTACTCAGAAGAAATAGAGGAGTCAGAGCCAGAAGAATCTTCTGAGCCAGCTGAAGAAGATTCTTCTTCATCAGAAGAAGAAGAAAACAATGATGAAGAAGACGAAGATGATAATGACAATGAAGAAAGTGATGAAGAGGAAGAGTCGCCAGATACAGAAGAAACTGACGATCTAGAAGACTCTTCAGATGATGAATAATAAAAAAAGCGAAATCCTTTAATCGGGTTTCGCTTTTTCTATATATAAACACCGTTTGCAAGATGCAAACGGTGCTACTCTATTAATCTTCCATTGTTGATAAGTCACCAGTCGGTAAGTCAAGCTCCCATGCCTTTAAGACACGACGCATAATCTTACCACTACGCGTTTTAGGTAAACTAGAACGAAATTCAATTTCTCTTGGTGCAGCATGAGCAGCTAACCCTTTTTTAACAAAGTTGCGAATATCTTCTTGAAGCTCATCAGTCACTTCATATCCCTCACGAAGCGCAACGAAAGCTTTAATGATTTCTCCGCGAACTGGGTCGGGTTTACCAATAACCCCTGCTTCAGCAACAGCTGGGTGCTCAACAAGCTTACTTTCGACTTCGAAAGGTCCTACTCGCTCTCCAGATGTCATGATTACATCGTCAATTCGACCTTGGAACCAGAAATATCCATCCTCATCCATATAAGCCGAGTCACCAGAAACATACCAGCCATCAATTTCAAAATAGCTCTTATACTTTTGTTCATTGTTCCAAACAGCACGCATCATTGAAGGCCAACCTTTACGAATCGCTAAGTTACCCATACGATTTGGAGGTAGCTCATTTCCTTGATCGTCAATAATAGCAGCTTTCACACCTGGAATCGGTTTACCCATTGATCCAGGACGAATTTCCATAGATGGGTAGTTACAAATAAGCTGCGCACCCGTCTCAGTCATCCACCATGTATCATGAATTCGTAAATTGAAGACCTTCATTCCCCAACGTACAACTTCTGGATTCAGAGGCTCACCGACACTTAAAATATGACGAAGTGAAGAGAGGTCGTATTTATTTACAAGCTCATCTCCCGCACTCATAAGCATACGAAACGCTGTAGGGGCACTATACCATACTGAAACGTTATAACGTTGTAATGTGTCGTACCAGTCGGTCGGACTAAATCGTCCGCCACGAACAACATTTGTTACACCTGCAAGCCAAGGTCCGAAGATTCCATATGACGTACCTGTTACCCAACCAGGGTCTGCTGTACACCAGTATACATCGTCACCTTTAAGGTCAAGAACCCATTTAGCCGTTTGATAATGTTGAAGCAT
>NZ_LFEL01000064.1:0-8176 GCF_001037965.1 Bacillus sp. LL01
TACCTTGATAAGCTTGATGTTCACATTAATAATGTCTTAACCGAACGAGCGAATCTAGGAGCGAGAATCAACCGCGTGGAAATGATCGAAAATCGAGTGCTCGAACAAGAGATCATCGCCAAACGAATCCTCTCTGAAAATGAAGATGCAGACATGGAAAAAGTGATTATCGATCTGCAAACGCAAGAGAGCGTGCACCGTGCGGCGATGGCAGTAGGAGCAAGAGTGATTCAGCCGTCACTACTCGATTTCCTTCGTTAAACGTATGAATAGGGAGTGAGTCGGATGAAGCTAGCTTCTCTTGAAATTAGATCTACCCGCGCCCAAACGGCTCAACAAACAGAACGAGGAACGCTTCGCATCAAGCAGCATCAAGCAGGTATGCAAATCAATCATAAAAAAGACGTGATTGAGATCAACACGACGTATCCTAAGCTATCGATTGATCAAACAGAAGCATTTGCCGATGCCAATTTGAAGTCAGGATTACGGCTTGCAAAAGAGTTCTATGCCTCTGCAAGCTCGCAAGTGTCTGAGCATATTGCCAAGAAGCGTCAAGAAGGCGATCAGATGATGAGAATTGAGCATGGATACGGCGGGGCATTTTCTCGAATTGCGAAGCAAAATAGTACGAAGTCACAACCGCAACTGCACGTCGTAAACATGCCTCGTTCTGTGGACCAGACAAAGATTCATTTTCAACCAAGTCAAATCAGCTTTAATGTCCCGAGACATGTTGCTGATATTACGATTAATAGAAGAGAGCCAGATATCCATATGCCCAAATGGCAAACCGATACCTATCTTCGTCAAAAAAATAGTATATCCTTTCAAGCGGTCGGGGCATCAATTAACCGCGGGCTATAAGGAACAGAAAAGGTTGCAACGCGGAGTTGCAACCTTTTCTCAGGCTTGAATCCCTTATCCACGTCATGGAATCTCGAATAAAATCTCCGCGCCTGTAAATGGGGGCGACGTTTCCCACTTCACACCTATCCACTCCAAACTCATCGACCTACAGTTCAAGTTAAATGCTATGAAAAAAAGAGAAGAATGCCATGTAACACACAAATGAATCTAGTGGCAGGTTAGGCTTAAGATGTTTTCATAAGGATTTGCATAAGAAAAGGGAAGATATGTAGGGAGTAATAGAAGCGAAGAGGTAGACGACTCATCTGGAGGCCCAGATAAGAAATCAGTCGCATGGGGAAAGGACAACCTAAGGGACTAGAACTATTTTCTTAGGTATATTGAAATATTCTATGGAAATTTGTAAATTCCCTCCTTATTTTGAAAGAATTTTAATTTATTTTGTTAAGGTTTGTAGGCTTTGCTCGAGAAAGATAGAAATCATGCTAAACTAAGGGAAAGAAATCGACAAAAGGTGTGAGAAATGGTGAAAATTGAAACGAAATATACAGGTACAATGGAAGTAGAAAAAGAGAGAATCATCCATTTTGAAAAAGGAATTCCCGCCTTTGAGAGTGAGCAAACCTTCGTGCTTCTTCCTTTTGAAGAGGGAACGCCATTCTATGTACTCCAATCAACAATTACAACCGAGGTAGCTTTCATCGTCATTAATCCGTTTCAGTTTGTTCCAGGCTATCAAGTGAAGCTACCAGATGCGACGATTGAGCAACTAGAGATTACCTCAGAAGAAGAAGTGGCCACCTTTATCATGCTGACGGTGCACGAACCGTTCCAAGAAACAACGGCCAACCTTCAAGCACCAATAATCATCAACGCAACCAAGCAAAAAGGAAAGCAACTTCTCTTAAGCAACAGTGAGTATGAAACAAAGCACACCATCTTTAAGCAACCCGTGAAAGGAGAGGTATAGATGCTCGTCCTTACACGTAAGCTAAAAGAAGCGATTCAAATTGGCGATGACATTGAAATAAAAATCCTTTCAGTCGACGGAGATCAAATCAAAATCGGCATCGACGCCCCAAAAAACATCGAGATTCATCGAAAAGAAGTCTACTTAGCGATTCAACGGGAAAATAACGAAGCAGTAAAAGAAGTTTCATTGGATGGATTACGAGGATTTATTCATAAAGGATAATAAGAGTAATAGAGAATCTCTCATATAAATGGGAGATTTTTTAATTTTTATAGATCCTATAACCTAAGACTTGGTATTTATTTCGTAAATCTAAGAAAAAAGTACAAAATTTGACAAGGATGTCGAATATAATTAACGAATAAGAAGAAAGAGTCAAAAAAAGAGGGAGGAGCATATGTCTGCATCAACAACGAAAGAATCCATCACCTTTATTACGACTGATACTTCCTTGCCGCCAAAAATTAAAGAAGACGTCGAGGAACCGAATCAATCCGAACTAAGTTTTTATGTCATCGATCAAATAGAAGAGGTTGATGATGTATTCAAACGATTAAAACAAGATTCTAAGAAGTATAGCAGTCAATGTAGGAAGTATATATGGGTTATAAGCAAACAAAATCAAAGACTAGCAAAAGAAATACTAAATTATGAACAAGCAAGTATCATCGCAATTGAAAATGAACAATTTAAACAATCGGTTCACGCAGCACTCAAGCACTACCCTTACTTAGATCTACCATTTCAAAAGGAGATCCTCCAAACAGTAGCAAAACATACAAAACCACCTAAATCAACAGATTTAACCGTCTGTCTTGAAGGGTATACCCAGTTTAACCAGACGGAAAAAGACATTATATGTCATTTGCTAAGAGGGAAGACAGCCGAGCAAATCGCCGAGCTCACCTACAACTCCATACATACAATCAACAACAATATTGTCAAAATTAAACGAAAGCTCAATGTAAGCTCAAAAGTCGAAATCATTACCTATTTCGTCAAAAAGAATAGAGGAATGTAAGGAACGCCTGGTCGGAGGATCAGGCGCTTTTGTCTAGCAAAATCCAAATGTCACCGCCTAGACAAAAACAATCGAAAAAAAAGTTACAAAAACTATTGAAACATCTATCAAACCAACCGATATAAAAGTTGTAAGCACGAGGACCTAGTTAGCGGCCGATAACGAAGTCCTACGGCTCAAATACAACATCCAACCACAAGGACGTGGGCGGAACACATTCAAGGAGGAATTTTATAATGATTATTAACAATAATATTTCAGCTTTAAACACGTACCGTCAAATGGGTACTAACCAAGGTGCAGCAGCAAACTCAATGGAAAAGCTAGCATCAGGTCTTCGTATCAACCGTGCAGGAGATGACGCTGCTGGTTTAGCGATCTCTGAGAAGATGCGTGCWCAAGTAAAAGGTTTAGACCAAGCAAGCCGTAACTCTCAAGACGGAATTTCTATGATTCAAACTGCTGAAGGTGCTCTTCAAGAAACCCACAGTATCCTTCAACGTATGCGTGAGCTAGCTACTCAAGCAGCGAATGATACGAATGTAGATGTTGATCGTAATGAAATTCAAAAAGAGATGAATCAATTAACTTCTGAAATTAACCGTATTTCTAACACAACTGAGTTTAACACTCAAAGTGTACTGAAAGGCGATGGTACAGAAGACGCAGGAACATCTTTCACTGCAACTTTCCAAGTTGGCGCAAACCAAGGTCAATCTATGACTATCAGCATTCAAAAGATGGATGCAGTTTCTTTAGGATTACAGGGTGGTGAAGGCACAGAAGCTAATGTAGCGGGAGCTTCTATTACAGCACTTAATGGGACAACTGAAGATGTTGATGATGCTATGTTTGCCGCATCAGAAGCAGTTACGGATGGAACAAATTCAACTGCAACAGGAGCATCTTTAAGTGTTGCGAATCATGCTGAAGCGGCTGCATCGATTAAAGTTATCAACAATGCAATTGAAGCGGTTTCTGCTCAACGTTCTGAGCTTGGTGCAAATCAAAACCGTTTAGAGCACACTATCAATAACCTAAATACTTCTTCTGAAAACCTACAAGCTGCTGAATCACGTATCCGTGACGTAGACATGGCTCGTGAAGTGATGGAAATGACGAAGAATAACATTCTTTCTCAAGCTTCTCAAGCAATGCTTGCACAAGCTAACCAAGCTCCACAAGCAGTTCTTCAGTTATTAGGGTAATAGATTGGTTGGTTAGTTGGTTGGCAGAAAGTTGGTTAGGCAAACCACAAAACCATAGATRGAATGAAGGAGGCTCTAGTTATGCTAGGGCCTCTTTTTATACATTGAAATTTTATTAAAGGTGACTATTGCAACATAAAGGGAGAATCTCACATGTCAACAATTATTCTATTTATCGGTGCAGGCTTGTGGTTTATTGGGCTTGGAGGGACATTGCTTATTGGTTTTGTAGCAATTATTGCTTATTTTATCAATCGATCTCATGTCATGTACTTAAAAGCAACTGGAGGAATGATCCTCGTTATGATTGTTGGAGTTGCGTTAATGACTTTTACAGAAGAGAATTATTGGGAGCGACAAGAAATGTCTAAGAGTCAAGAAAGAGAGAATGAGCAGATGGAAAGAAGAATCAAAGAGAATATTCAGGCTGAGGAGGAGGAGGCATTTCAAAAGGTAGTCGAGGAACAGCAAAGAAACATAGTGACCCTAAATCAAGAAGACAACCCTTCACCTGCTATTCATACAAATACATATGAGCTTGCCCCAATCGATGAGCAGAATGTTTATAATACGTTCGTAAACTATAAACATGTTTTCACCAATGCGATGGAAAATGATGATTTTTTAATCTTAGAACCTTATCTATTGCCATATAGTGACTTCTACTTTTCCCAGAAAGCTTTATTTGAAAAGGGTTTTGCTGAGTATTTATCCTTTTATAATATTGAATTTATTCATCAACTAAGTGAGATTCAATTTGAAGTTGGTACCTATGAAGAAGTTGTCATTGAGAGTGGTGGGGGCGAAGAGTATCACATATTCCAATGGGTCTATACAGTAGAAAAAAGTAATGAAGGATATTTACTCAGCGATAGAAGAAGTAGATAAGATCATAGTTCCTTGTACCTCCATAAGTAAATTGCTTGATGTTGTCTTTGGACGTTTTGGACTAAATCTATTATTTAATTGACCGATACTACTAGTAACAATTAGTAATAGAATAGAGTGATACCATGCAAAAATACCGCGACATAATGGTTCAAGTAATCGACCTAACAAGTACAATGATCGAAGGTACAACCCACATGCAAGTGCTTCTCAAGGAGGGTAAATTCGAACAGTCTATTATTCTATTTGARGATGTCATGAAAGCCTATGCCGCAGTGGAACGTTCGGTTGCGCCTGTTTTAGTAGAGCTTGAACAGGAAGATGTTCAAGGACAGCTAGTGAAAGTGCGTGAGAGTTTAGAGTTGGTAGTGTCGGCTTTTGAGAAAAAGGAGTTTGCTCATAGTAAGGAGCTTTTACAGTTTGGGCTTATTCCGGCGCTGAAGAAAACAGAAGCACAGTTTACTAACGCATTTTCTACCTATTTAGTTTCGTAATTTGATAGGAGGTTTTAAACATGGATATCGCACTTCTTTCAATGGCAATGAACCAAGGGCAGATTCAGCAGCAAGCGTCGATGGCTGTGATGAAAAAAGCGATGGGGAATGCTGAGCAGCAGGGCGAGGCTCTTCAGAAATTGATGAGTTCAGCGGATGCGGCGGCGATTCAACATGCTGCGCAACCTCATCTTGGCAGTAGCATTGATGTGAAATGGTAGGAGTAACCTCGGTGGTTGCTCTTTTTTTAAGGGGGAAGAGCTGTGGAAAAGGAGATACAAGAGCAAATCGAGTTTCTTAAACAGCAACTAGAACAGGGGAAACATCGAGCTCGTTTGTTAGAGGAAATCGAAGTGAAATTGATCGAGATGAAGGTGATTGCTGAGGAAATTCTTCGTGATGAGCTTTCTTCTTTTGAAAAAGAAGCGATGAATGAGCGCTTTCATTTATTGCAAGTAGAAGTGGTGGAGCTTCAAAAGAAACTCGCACCGCAAATGGTCCATTAAAGATACTTAACAAGTGTACGTACATAACCGATATAACAAGTAACAATGTGCAGGGTTAGGGAGTGAAGTATAGATGAGAATGGGTGGTTTAGCCTCGGGAATGGATACCGAGCAAATCGTGCGGGATCTAATGCGGGCAGAGCGTATGCCGGTTGATAATATGGTCAAGCAGCGTCAAGTTGTCGAGTGGCAGATGGATGCTTACCGCGAAGTGAACTTGAAGTTCAATGAGTTCCGTAATAAAATGGTCGACCAATTTATTTTAACGAGTCAAAATTTGAGTGCGAAACAAGTGACGAGTTCAAATAGTAGCTTAGTATCTGCTACGGCGAGTTCGAGTGCTGGAAATGTGTCGCTTCGTTTAACCGAGGTTAATAAGCTTGCGCGTGCGGAGTCCAATTATAGTACGGGTGCGATTTCGGGGGAGTCGAAAATTCAGACGAACCAAGCATTGAAGGATCAACAATTTAATGGCCTTACAGATGAGGGCTGGAAATCTGGAGTGGCGAAAACGCAAATCGTACGTGTGAGTTCTGCTACAAACACGGTTTCTTTTGCCGCTGGTGTTGATAATCTGAAAGCCGCTGAGGACACGGTTGTCAAAGTAAATGGAAAAGAGTACAAAACCGTAACGGCAGAGGATCTCCAAATAGAGGGAGACGGAACGAGAGCGTTAGCTGCGAATGAAGTGCTGGTTGAGCAAGATGGCAATGGTGGGAAGCTGACGTTTGCAGATGGCGTCACGGTTCCAAGTGGTGCGCAAGTGTCTGTTACCTACATCCAAGAGGGTGGAGAGAGTGATGTGTATACGACCTCTTCGATTACGACGTTTGATCGTGATGGAAAGGAAATCAAAGACACCTTCGTGATTAAAGGAACAGATACGCTCAGCCAAGTGTTTCAACAGATTAACCGATCGAAAGTCGGGGTTAGTGCCTTTTATGACTCGCATGGGGATCAAGTGTCGATGACGAGAAAAGAAACGGGAATTAACAAWAAAGAAGAAAACGGTGCTGAGATGAAGTTTGAGGGAGCGTTTTTTACAAATGCGCTCAAGCTTGATGAAACAAGTGAAAACCGTCAAGTAGCTCAGAATGCCGAGTTTACAATCAATGGCATGAAGACCGAACGTCAGACGAACACGTTCACGATTGATGGTGTGACGATTACGTTAAAAGGGACAACGACTGGTGCCGAGCAAGTTTCTCTCAATGTTAGTACCGATACAGATAAAGTGTTCGATACAATCAAAGGGTTTGTTGATCAGTACAACGAACTTCTAGACTTTGTTAATGGAAAGTTAACCGAAGAACGTTATCGTGATTATAAGCCGTTGACCGATGAAGAGCGTGAAGCGATTTCTGAGAAAGAAGCGGAGCGTTGGGATGAGCGTGCGCAAAGCGGAATGCTGCGTAATGATCAAATGATCCAGAGCGTGATGGATCGTATGCGTTCTGATATTTACGGAATGGTCTCGAATAATTTAGGGTCTGATTATAATCAATTATCAGCAATCGGGATTACAACCTCACGAGACTTTAACGAGCGCGGTAAGCTTGAAATTAATGAGGATCGCATGCGCCAAGCGATTGAAGCTGATCCTGCAGGTGTGGCGGCGATTTTTAATTCCAATGGAGATACCGCGAGTGAAAAAGGGATCATTCGTCGGATGCGTGAAACATTAACGAGTGGCATTGATAATATTTCAACGCGTGCCGGGGGAATGGGTGGTAAAGTGGCCAACCATCAGTTCACGTTAGGTCGGCAAATTGAATCGATTAATGACCGTATTTCAAACTTTGAACGTCGCCTTCAGCAAGTCGAAGATCGTTACTGGCGTCAATTTACAGCGATGGAAAAAGCGATGCACCAAGCGAATTCTCAAGCTGAATCGTTATTTGCACAATTATATGGTGGTCAATAAACGTAGAGCTCTGTCTTTTGACAGGGCTTTTTTGCTGTGGAAAATTGGTATCCCGGGTGGGTATAAATAGATGACCTATAAGCCTTGATAGAAAAGGGATAGCTTATTTATCCTAAAAAGAACTAATAATTTCCATGTTAGATATCCTGACATTTATGACCAATTCGACACAAAGATCATTTATAGTAAAAGCCATAAGAGAGGTGAGCGACTTGAAAAAAGGAATCGTTTATTTTGTGGGAGCAGGCCCGGGTGATGCGGAGTTAATCACGGTCAAGGGAAGAAGGGCTTT
>NZ_LFEL01000065.1:0-8132 GCF_001037965.1 Bacillus sp. LL01
CTAATTTTTATAAAAATACTCTCCTGCTTGTATCATCCCTCTCCTCTCCGGCGGCTTCTCTAAGCTATCCATAGGAGTATACTTCACAGGCTCTGGTGGTTCTTCTAACAGCTCCCAAGCTTCCTCGAAATGACCTTTTTTAAACGCTTTTATCACATCTTCAAGATCAAGGCGATCGAYTATTTGAACGCCAGTTGCACTTGCTAACTTCATACAAGGTTCTGATATTTTTTCTGCTGATGTAATAATCAAGGCTCTATCTGCACCGTAATAGGTTTTTGCGGTATATACTTCTTGAACAGCAGATAAACCCATCTTATCCCGGTATCGCTTCGCCTGAACGACCGTTCTAATGCCTTCTTGGTCCTCAAATACTAGATCTGCTCCGTAATCTCGGCTTTTCTTCGTTTGATATATATGATCGTAATCAAGCGCTGAGATTAGCACGTATAAGTAATCTTCAAATTCATGACCATCCATTTTATCGATATCACGCAAGGTGATCTTTGCTAAATCAAACCTTCTTCTTCTCCAGAACTTCCATCTAATCCAGCCTAATAGTCCAATAATAAGAAGAATCCCTATCCAGACAATTGGTGAACTAAAAGAAAACGAATCAACCATTCGTCTTCACACCTTTCCTTTTACCTGCCCTTATCTTACGGAATAATCATTAGAGATGCAAACGTTTGTTTCGGTTTATTCCATCTGCATCTAAAGTTGTAGAAAAAAACCCGCCACATCTCTTATTGAATATCAACATCATCTCCGAGTTCAAATTTCCCAAACACTCGTAAACTATAACTATCACATAAGTAAAGGAGCCAGTTAAATGAGACAACAACCAAACGTCATTATGATCACAGGTGCCTCTTTAGGATTAGGTAAAGCTCTTACCCTTCATTTAGCTAAACAAGGACATCAATTGGCGATTTGTGCACGTAATAAAAAAGCATTAGAGCAAGTAAAAAGAGAAGCTGTTACTCTTGGTGCGGAAGTACTCGCAGAAGTAGCTGATGTAAGTAAGATAAGAGACGTAGAACGCTTTGTTTCGATTACTGAAAATTACTTTGGTAGGGTTGATATTTTAATAAATAATGCTTCTGCATTCGGCCCCGGTCCAACATTATTAACCGATTATCCTGATGAGATATTCAAGGAAGTAATCAATGTGAATATTTTAAATCTCTTTTATATGACAAAGCGAGTACTCCCTGGTATGTTAACGCGTGGGATAGGCAAAATCATTTCACTCACTTCTGAAACAGGGAGAATAGGCTATGCAGAGTGGGGAGCTTATAGTGTGTCAAAATTTGCTTTGGAAGGTCTTGCTGCAGTTTGGTCAGAGGAACTAACAGATACAGGAGTAGCAATGGTATTAGTTGACCCCGGTGAAATGGATACAGCGCTGCATGAAATAGCTGTTCCTGATTGCGACTATGAATTAATGTCGCCAGAAGAAGTAGCTACTGCTTTTGACTACCTAATTGAAGCGAACCCTAGCAAGGTACATGGCAAGCGATTTGAAGTAAAAAGTTTTTTAAAGAAGGGCTTTCACGATGAAAAATAGTACAGTTCATTCCTTCCAACTACCATCAGAACTTCACGCTAGTACCCCAGTTGAAATCATCCATGGTAAGCGTGACAACGTTCGGTTAATGATTTTAGATGGTAATTCTAATGAGGTGAATCACCACTCATTTGATTATATCATCGAGCTCCTTTCGCCCAATGATCYTCTCATCCTTAATACGAGTAGAACGATTCCTAGTTCACTTTTGACTATAGACAACGTAGAGATCCGGTTATCCAGAAAAATTGATGAAGCTATCTGGGATGTGTTAATAGTAGGCGAGAAAAGAGAATCAGGAGGCGAGCTCCTCTTTAACGAAAATGTTAAAGCAACCATTATTGAAGAAGGGGAGGTTCCTGAGCTCACCCGAATTCAGTTTTCAATTGGCGGGAATGAGCTCTTACACTTTTTTTATCAACATGGTGAACCCATAAAATATGAATACATCGATTCGCCCTGGACTCTTCAAAGTTATCAAACTGTCTATAGCTCTACCCCTGGGTCAGTTGAAATGAACTCAGCCGGCCGGGCATTTACATGGCGATTACTACAAAAACTGATGAACAAAGGCGTTAAACTTGGGTACATTTGTCTGCACACCGGTTTAAGCTACTTTGAGGATAATCATTGGCCGGATCCTACTACACATGTAGAGTGGTTCTCTGTCCCAAAACAAACCGTTAATCAAATTAATGATGCCAAATCCTCGAATAATCGTATTATCGCAGTAGGTACAACAGTTGTTCGTGCCTTAGAAAGTGCTTATAACCCTCATGATGGCCTGCGACCTTCTGAGGGCTTAACTAACCTTTATATTAACAAAGAAACAGAGATAAAGATTGTTGATGGTTTATTAACAGGCTTTCACGAACCAGCGGCAAGCCACCTCGATATGCTTACAGCTTTTGTTGATGAAGACTTGTTACTAAGTGCTTACCAAATAGCAATTAGGGAGCAATATATGTGGCATGAATTTGGTGACCTTAACCTAATATGGAAGGCGAAATAGATTGAAGTTACACCATATTGGAATTGAGGTGAGGGATATAGAGAAGAGCACGAATTTTTATCAATCCTATTGCGCCGCAGATTTCCTTTTCGAWCTAAAGTGGGAGAATGAGACGATACGTTTCTTTAAGCTAGGTGCCTTGATGTTAGAACTAGTTTATAATGCTTCTCCTTCTAATGAATCAACAAGTTATCATCTTGCTTGGCAAGTCGATTCTATTAATTACCTTATTAGCCAATTTCCTAGGTCGATTACAAGCAAAATAGAAGGTCCATATACATTTAATAACGGTTGGAAATCTATTTTCTATCAACACTCGGAAATTGAAATGATTGAATGGATTGAGATCCCCTCATCAACTATTTAATGAGGAGGATCTCTTTATTTATCTAAACGATGACGTATCGCAAACAAAGCAGCCTGAGTACGGTCACCAAGCTCTAATTTAGCGAGAATATTTGAGATATGAGTCTTAACCGTTTTCTCTGTAATATGAAGAACCTCTGCTAATTCCTTGTTACTTCGTCCTCTCGTTAACTCTACCAAAACCTCTTTCTCGCGTTTTGTGAGACTGTTAATCTTCACTTCTTCCTCATCTTGTTGATGAGTGATTCGTGTTAAAACATACTTCAATACTTTACTATGTACCATACTCTCCCCTGCATATAATGCTCGAATCGTTTCAGCAAGTTCATCCGGATCAATGTCTTYTAGTTGATAGCCACTTGCTCCGGCTTGTAGAGCAGGAATGACGTGATCTTGGTCAGAGAAACTTGTAAGAGCAAGAATCTTTAACTGAGGATATTCATTCATCAATCTTTCTATAGCTTTAATCCCATTCATAACCGGCATCACTAAATCCATAAGCACGACATCCGGCTTGAGCGCTCTCACCTGTTCAATTGCTTCTTGTCCATTCGAGGCCTCGCCCACGATAACAAGATCAGTCTGTGTTTCTAAAAAGAATCGTAAGCCCCTCCGCACCATTTGGTGATCATCTACGATTAACACTCTAATCATGATCTTCCCTCCCCTCAAGCGGTATTCTCACTTGGATAGTCGTCCCTTTATCCATTTCGCTTTTAAGCGCGAACTCCCCACCAATCTCGATTGCCCGTTCCTCCATATTCCTAAGCCCCATTCCAGAATGAATATTCATATTTAAACGTTCAAATCCAATTCCGTGGTCGATTATTTCCACTAATATAGCTTGATCATTGATGGTAAAGTGGACCCTCACTGAGTTGAGGCCGGAATGCTTACGAGAGTTATTAATCGCCTCTTGGATAATTCTCCATAAATGGAGTTCTGCATGTGGATGCAACCGAACTTGATCCTCTACAAAAACATCTACTTTAATATCTAATAAAGCTGCATAGCGATGAATAGCCGGGATGAGCCCATCTTCTAACTCCTCAGATCGCATCTGCCATATAATCTGTTTCAATTGGAGGAGGGCTTCATTTGACACTTCACTCATTAATTCAACTGCTTCGTTCACCTTCTGCTTCTCACTTACTCCTTTTATGCTTTTAGCAGTAAGAGATAGAGAGAAGAGCAATTGATTAACTGAATCATGAAGGTCTCTCGCCAATCTATGTCTCTCTTCCATCCTCACTATTTCGCGTTTCTTTTCTTCAAGCTTCAACCTCTTAACCGTTGTCCCCACCTGGAGGGCAACCGTCTCCAAAACTTCCAATTCTTCTTTAGAGAAATGTTCCTTCCCCCGCGAAGCAATGTTAATCAACCCATACGCTTCGTCCCCTGCTACTATAGGGACAGTCGCGTGATGAGTTAATCCGTTTGTTGGTTGATTACCTTTATTAATTGCTCTCTCCATTCTTCTACACTCCATAATATTTGCTGCTCTTTGAAGATGACCTTTTATGAATTTATCTTTGCACCAGCAGCTTCCCTGACACATTAATGCACATTGATCTGCTGTAAGTGCTTGGGGTAAACGATGATGGGCGATTAATTGATGGTCATTGTCATCAACAAGAAAAATCCACCCAGTCTCGTGGTTGGTCACTTCTAGTAAACTCTCTAATACAGATTGAAGCATCGTATGCAGATCGTCTCCTATATTTAGTGTTTCAGCAATCGTTTTTAACGTATGTACGACATTCATAGACCCACCTCCCATATATTATAAAGCGTAACATGATTTTCAAGGAATTTTTTACATATTACTTAGTAAAAAGTGGAATAGTAAAAAAGATTTCCTAAAGAAAGGACGGAGATTTATGCAAAAAAGAAACCCAGATTCTCCAACTAAAAAGAAACGATACCCTTTTCTTCCCACCCTCTTATTTGTGATTACATTTTATCTCGTTCAGCTATATCAATACAATTTAACAGCTTTTTTTATTGTCTTAGGGCTTCTCGGTTCGATCCCTCTTTCTTGGTATGGGTGGAAACAGCTACGTATTGCTGAACAACGCATATCTTCAGCTCGCGAAATCGAAGGAATGAACCATCATCAATTTAAATTATTATTGATTCCATTGTTTCAAAAACAAGGCTATTCCGTCACCAGAATTAAGCATTCAAATGATCAAGGAGTCCATCTTATTGTTCGTAAACGAGGAACAAAAGCAATCGTCCATGCCAAACTAAGCCAAACGGAAGTTCAAGCAAAAGTAGTTCGTGAGTTAAATCATTTAAAAGATCAATACAAGGCGAACCAAGTCATCGTCGTGACAAACCATCAATTTACAAAAGAAGCCCAACAGTACGCTACTGCAAGTAAAACCATTTTAATGGATTATGATACTTTAGATGCCATGATCCAAGTATTTATGAAAARGAAAAAACACCATCACTTTATCGAAAAAGTACGATCAGCTTGGTTAGATTAACCCCCTTCTATAAAAAAGTAGAACAATACCCTAAAGAGCAGAAAGACACTCCCTGCACTTTAGGGTTATTTTCTGCCTAAAAACACAGATGACAATAGCTATGTCATCCGAACTACAAATATAGACTATAAGTGTTCTCAATCTACAAAAAATAACTAAATTTTTATAATTGATTGATTTTTCTGCTAATGAATTATACTCTACTATATATGTAAGGGTTTTCAAATTAGAGAAATGAGAAGGAGGAAAATATGGACACAACAAAAAACAGATGGTTAATTGCCCTATCTGCTATTGCGATTCACCTTTCAATTGGCGGTGCTTACGCATATAGCGTATACACCTATCCAATTAGTGAATCGATGGGATGGTCAGCTACAGAGGTGACGATTGCCTTTACGATTATGATGGCTCTTGCAGGTACATCTGCTGCTTTCTTCGGAAAATTTGTGGAGAGAAGTGGACCAAGAAAGTCTGCCATAGTAGCAGCTATATTATTTGGTATAGGACAAGCTGGTTCGGGAGTTGCTATTATGGTTGAGTCCCTTCCGCTCTTTTTATTAACATACGGGGTAGCTAGTGGATTAGGCCTTGGTATTGGTTACATATCACCTGTCTCAACTCTCGTCAAATGGTTCCCTGATAGAAGAGGCTTAGCTACAGGAATGGCGGTACTCGGTTTTGGAACTGGAGCACTTATAACGGCACCAGTTGCAGCAAACTTAATGAGTACTATCGGGATTTCGACTACGTTCTTCTTACTCGGAGCTTGCTATTTTGTTTTCATGATCATGGGTGCAGCATATATCGCACCACCTCCAGAAGGTTGGATGCCAGCTTCAATGAAACGAAATATTGCTTCTGGTAAAAAAGTCATTAAAAAGGATTTACAGCAATTAACCTCCAAGGAGGCAGTCAAGACAAAACGCTTTTGGATGCTATGGACCATGATGCTCATTAACACAACTGCTGGAATTATGATGATCTCTGTGGCTTCTCCAATGGCTCAAGAAGTGGTTGGTTTATCTGCCGCCGCTGCTGCAACGATGGTGGGAATAATGGGGATTTTCAATGGTGGCGGTCGCTTAGGCTGGGCAGCGATCTCAGACTATATTGGTCGACCGAATGTATTCATCATATTCTTCTCCATCCAGATAGTAGCCTTTTTAACACTACCTTTTATCACGAGTATACTCGTGTTTCAATTACTTATTTTACTTGTTGTTAGTTGTTATGGTGGTGGCTTCTCTAATCTTCCTGCATTTGTTGGAGACTTATTCGGTACGAAACAACTGGGTGCGATCCACGGTTATCTTTTAACGACTTGGTCGCTCGGTGGTGTATTTGGACCGATGATCGTTTCACAAATTAGAGAAAGAACCGATAGTTATATCCCTGTATTTTACGTATTCTTTGTTTTAATTATTTTAGCGTTTATCGTTTCCATTATGATGAAGCTAGATATTAGAAAGAGCGAACAAGATTTAAAGCAAAGGGAGCAGCAACAAGTGGTATCTTAGTCATTTTTTATACCTCCGTAAGACTGACTAGTCAGTCTAGACTCTTGTTTACAAAAAAGTAAGTCTTGCTATGAGACTCCCTCACAGCAAKACTTTTTTATCTTTCTCTCGTTCCATCACTCTATTCTTTAACGTAGGTAATCTTTACTCCACGATCAATTTCTTTAGCACAGAATTTTATAGAAAGCCATGCTATTAGTAGCATTAAGGTAAAACAGAGTGTTATCCCCACTAAAGAAATCAAAATAGGAGATCTTGCTTTAAACTCAATGACCCCTTGAATCATTCCTATAAAAAATCCCGGATTGGTTTCTTCGAGTAAGAAGCTAAGGTCATTGACCGGTAACAAGGTGAGTGCGAATGGGATTGCTTGTAAGAGAACATATCCCAATGCTACGAATAATAAAATAAATGAAGTTCCCGTTTCGAGACGGTTTTGTGGATTTTTTGGATTGAACTTAGCACCTATAGCGCCAAAATAAAGCCCAATCGCACTAGAACCTAATCCAATCATTCCGATAAGAAACCAGCCAGCTATGGTGTGAAACGGTGACCAGCCAAAAATAAATCCACTGATAACCTGTAAGAAGCCAATAAATCCAAATAAAATCACCCAATGAATCCAAAGCTTCCCGAGTGCTACCGTCCATCCTTTAACCGGCAATACCCGTAAAAGGTCGATTGAAGTACCTTCTCTAGCAACAGACCCTGATGTGAATGTACTGGTCATAAAGGAAAACAAACCTAGAGCAATCGCTTGAATCGAAAACCAGGATAAGGCTGGGATTGTTTGAATAAACTCATAGCTTCCATCACGTATCATAATRGAGAAAATCGGAAAGAACATAAAGAATGCCATTGGAATCAGCATCGTCCACTCCCTCATATCCCTCTTAATAGTCCGCCATTCTTTCAATCCAATTTCAATGACTGGCTTTCTTACTTTAAAGGATATGGCTGTGCTCTTTTTCTTCTTTTTTGAGCTTCCTTCACTCATCTGAATCCAGCCTGTTCGAAATCCTCTATCGACTAATGTAGACGATAGAAATAGAATAAATATGGTCGTAATAAAAAGCAGTCCCAATAATAAGAAGGTCATACCTGTGATTGACCTAGAAATGATATGGGCTAAGCTTTCACCCGCCCAGTGAACAGGAAGCCACCTTGGT
>NZ_LFEL01000066.1:0-8052 GCF_001037965.1 Bacillus sp. LL01
CCTTGATCAAGTGGAGCATGTTGTGCAAATTGGCATTAGACAGTTGACGAATCAACCATTAACCCACGATAAAGTGACTCAATTTCCAGGTAACCTTGCATGTAATAAAAAAGAGGAATTAATGGAAGCATTGCGAGATGATATTCCTTATTATGTAACCATTGATGTAGATGTTTTAGATCCTAGTGTTATGCCAGCAACAGGTACCCCGCTGCCGGGAGGTCTTTTGTATAGAGAGCTTAGAGACCTTTTAGAGCTCATAACAAAACAAACACATATTATTGGGTTAGATATAGTAGAGTTTTTGCCACAAGAAAAAGAAATTGATGGAGTGATCGTTTCTGAGATGATATTGAACGTTATTTCTAATGTAATGGAGTGGGAAAATGAGCATTTTACCGAAAGTCCCAACGCACTTACTAACTCATAAGCCGAGTATTCCGTCTCCAGCCATTATTTATGATTACGATACCATCATTGGTACTGTTAAACAATTAAAGCAGGATATTGAGGGGATCCCTAATGCTACCCTATGTTTCTCTGTGAAAGCAAATCGAAACGACTATCTATTAGCCCAATTAGCGAGCTTAGGGGTTGGAGCAGATGTTGCCTCTGTGCATGAGCTTCGTGCAGCTCATAAAGCACAGATGTCTCCGATCTACAGCACCTCCCCGGCACTTATATTAGAAGAACTAGATGAAATGATTCGTCATAACATCATTTTTGACTTCAACTCAATCTCTCAACTTACCTCTTATTTTGAACAAACCAAAAGTGATATGCAGGCTATCGGTCTTAGAATCAAGATCCCTCATTTATTTGAAGACGACATTGTATTTGGTGAGAACAGTCGCTTCGGCATTCGCGTGAACGAATATATGGACTGGGCCGAAGTGTCAGGTAGAGATGTATTTGTAAAACAGCTCCATCTGCATGTAGGAGAAATGAAAAATGCATCTTCTATGGAAGTGATCATGAGGTACATTGAGGAGATCATTCACCATTTTCCTGCAGTGAACACCGTGAATTTAGGCGGGGGATTGACTTATTTATATTCAAATGAAAAAGAAGTAAAAAAAACGTGGCAGATCGTTAGTAAGGTCATGAAAAGAATAAATCGTCAAATGAATAGAGAGATAAAGGTTGTTATAGAGCCTGGTATGCTGATGCTAGCCTTGTCTGGTTACTTGTACTCGACTGTGTGCTCCTCTGATCTGGACGGGGATATCCGTTCTATTACACTTAATAGCTCAGCATGGAACCTCACTGAGTGGGCCTATCCTGAGGTCATCGCTTGTTACACAGCAAATACGGATAAAGAACGACATAACCTATACGGAAACACTTGCTATGAGAACGATGTCTTTATTCGCTCTTCTATAAATATTAAATTGGAAGTTGGCGATGCGGTTCTTTTAACTCCTGTTGGTGCTTATGTGTCAAGTATGGCAAGAACATTACATGGGTACCCAGTGCCTGATGAGTGGATATTTAAAGACGATACCTTTATCAAAGCAGGTGATCAACATGGAAAAAATAGCGAAGAGGTCCTCTCTATGTGATGAGTTGGAAGAAGTAAAACGAATCTATCAATCCTTATTTGACGGAAATCAAGAAGAGAACCATGAACAATGGTTATCGAAAGTTGATACACTTATCTCAAATTTAGATAATCGTTTGGAGACATTGGAAGATGAACAGCTCATTGAGAATTTAACTCTTGAGTTGAGAAGCATGTGGTTTGCACAGGTTCAAAGTGTAACCAATCTACATTTAAAATCACCTCCCCTCGCGTCAAGAAAGCTTCTTCCATCTACGAGAAGAATTGATTTTAGCTATGAGCGTAATATTCAACCTCTCATTCTGGAGAAAGAGATCAAAGGCTACCGAGCGATAGGTGAAAACTGGGTAGAGGATCATGTTTTACTTTCTAGTGGAATGGCAGCTATTTCAACATTCCTTCAAAGTTACTTTGGCATGTTTAAGCCAACGTCAGAAAAAAAACTCCGCATGGCAAGCTGGAGTGACTATTTCGAGACAAGGRTGTTAACAGATCTCTATAGAAGTGAAGCAGTTGAAATAACGAGCTTTGCTAAGCAAGAAGACTTTATGGCACAGATCGGGGAGATTGACTTATTTTATATTGAGCCGGTTCGCTACAATTGGCATTTAGAAGTGTTTAGTTTAGATGTCTTTTTACAAGAGTTGGCTATAAATGGCCATCAAGGTTTAAAAATGATCGTTCTAGACACAACTTTAAACGGAGATACACTTGATATGGCCTATGTGTTAGACCAGCTTCATACAGTAGCAAATGTCATAGTAGTTCAAATTCATTCCATTTTAAAGCTCGACCAACAAGGGTTAGAGTTATCTAATGGCGGTCTAGTCAGTTTTTATACAGACTCTACTAATCCTGCACTGCCTAACGCTGTGAATCTGGCTGATTATATTAGGAAGATACGAACGGTGCTTGGGACTGGATTGAGTTATCAAGAGATCTCCTTACTAGATAATCAGCTTCTCTTTCAACAGCACGAGCTACATCAGTATTGTGAGTCTATTTTTGAGAATAACACATCGCTTGCCGCTGGAATCCATACAGACGGTCTCTTTAAACAAGTGGAACATCCTTCCTTAACATCAGATCAACCTTGGGCAAAAGCTCCATTTGTCGTTTTTMATTTGAGAGAAGATACATTAATCAATCACGGGATAGTATTAGCAGTTGTAAATGAAGAAGTTAAAAAGCACAAAGCCACCTTTATTTATGGTTCTAGTTTTGGGTTCAGGCATCATCGATATGAAGTGATTATCCCCAACACCTCAACTGGAAAGGGGTTATTTAAAGTAGCCATGGGGAGAAGAAGGGGACCGACTATGGACTTCATTCTTCAATTATTTCAAAAGCTTTCTACTTATCCAGATGTGAAAAGTTTGCTAGAGGATTATCCTCATGTTGAACCAGTGGACTTAACCAATCTATAAAGGAGTAAGCCTATGATAGAAGTTCAAAATGTGAGTAAAAGCTATCACTCAAAAAAAGAAACGATTCATGTGTTAAAAGATATAACCTTTTCCGTCCCTAAAGGAGAGATAGTAGGTCTATTAGGGTCAAACGGAGCTGGTAAGACAACACTTATAAAGATCCTATGCAACCTTATTGAATCGGATACAGGGTCGATATCGATCAATCAACAATCGGTGAACCATAAAAATAAGAAAGCGCTGAGATATGTTAGCTCTGTATTAGAAGGCAATCGCAATATTTATTGGCGGTTAACGATCAAAGAAAATGTAGAGTATTTTCTTGGGATTAGAGGCTTCTCCAAAAAAGAAATAGCTGAAAGGCTCAACCATATCCTCATGAAATTTGAATTATATGAGAAGAGAGATAAGCTCGTTAAGAATTTATCTAGAGGGATGCAGCAAAAAGTAGCCATAGTTATTGCCTTAATGGYTGACACGGAAGTAATTATTTTAGATGAGCCTACATTAGGGTTAGATGTTGTTTCTAATCAAATTATCCTCGAGTTCTTATTAGAAATTGTCAAGGAGAAGGACAAAACAATCATCATTAGCTCACATGATATGAATTTGATCGAGAAGCTATGTGATCGTGTATTTATTATTAGTGATGGGAAATTGATTACAGACTCCTCCGTGGATGAACTGTTAGATCTATTTAAAGTCGTATCGTATCACTTTTACTTTGAGCACGCTTTAGAAGAACGCCAGAAAGTTGCGCTGCTTGCCTACTCCGACATGATTGAATTACAGTCATCTGATCAAAGAGAGTTTATGAAGGTTACCATGAGTCACAACCAAGACATTTACAACATTATGGATCTATTAAAGCAGCTACATATAGAAATTGCTTCGATTGAAAAAGAACAAGTGAACTTTGAACAAGTGTTCTTAAAGATCGTAAGGGGTACAAAACATGCTATCATATAATATATTTACGGCGAATCTACGAAGAGAATACATCTATATGAAGCGTTATATACCTAACACCATTAGTGAACTTGTCATTTTCTATATCATCTTTCTGGGCTTTTTTCTTGGTATCACCTTTATAGGCGATCCAGCTCAGATGGACTATACGATTCAAATGGTYATTATGAATTATGTATTTTGGTTTCTAGTGTTAACGGTTACGCAAGGGTTGGGTTGGGAGATCTCTAATGAAGCCTCACAAGGGACACTTGAGCAGCTTTCTCTAACTCCCTACAGTTTATGGTTTATCATATTTGCTAGAATGACTAGCACAATCCTTATTAATGTTGTCACGATCACGATTTTGTTGGTAGCTGCAATGGCCACATCGGGTCAGTGGCTTAATATCGATTTGATCTCCATTATCCCGATTATGGCATTAACGTTATTAGGGGTCTTCGGAATTGGGTACGCTCTAGCCGGCATCACAATCGTCTTAAAACAAGTAGACTATATCTTACAATTGTTTCAATTTGTGATTATGGCGATGACCTTTATCCCGATTACTGTGTTTCCTCTATTGAAATATGCACCATTCATGTATGGATTACAGTTAGTGAGAGATGTCGCTATTTCAGATGCGTCAATCATTAACATTCCTCTTACTGATCTTCTATTTTTACTTATTAATTCACTGCTTTACTTTTTGATCGGAATTATTATTTTCAAAAAATGCGAGCAAGTGGCTAAACAAAAAGGACTTTTTGGTCACTATTAAGGAGTTCAATTATGCAACTATCATTTATCACTTCAGCAAATCTCGATAAGCTTGCCGTTTATTTAGAAGAGATGAACAATAAACCTGAGAGCCATATAGGTTTTTGCGGTGAGAAGGCAAGTGAAATACGTGATACATTAAAGGACGAATTCTCAGACCTTCCTTTAGAAAAGTCTTTTATCGTAGCAACGGAGGATCAGACGGTTATTGGTGCCCTCGGTGTAGATGTTGATAAGGATGAGGGAAGTGCAGAGGTTTGGGGGCCTTTTACAAGCACCAATGAAGATGTGGAAGGCGAGATGTGGACTACTTTAATGACTACCTTAGACTCTGATGTTCAGACCTTTATGTTTTTCATCAATAAAAACAATCAGCGAGCAACTACATTTGTAGAGGGGCTTCGTGCAGAGAATAAAGGATGCCATTTGATCTTAAAGGCTCATCGCGACCATTTTTCTAGTATAGAAGAAAATAATATCGTGAGGATTGAGCCACAATATGTTGATTCATTCAAGCAGTTGCACGATCAACTATTTCCAGATACCTATTATAATGGACAAGACATAATAGAGAAGCTGAAAGAGAACGATCAACATTTGTTTATTTTGAAGAGGAATGATACGGAAATAGACKGGTATGTGTATTTTGAAGCAAATCCCGAACACGCTGAAGGAAACATCGAGTTTATTGCTGTATCGGAAAGGGCTAGAAACAAAGGTAATGCCACAAAATTAATACAAATAGCTCTTCAAACACTTTATCAGTATAAAGAGATTGAGGAAATTACACTCTGTGTAGGAAAGACCAATATGAAAGCAATTAACCTCTATCTAGCAGCAGGATTTAAGAAAGAACATGAACTTAATTATTATGTATATGAGACAAAATCCGAAGAGTGATGGTGGTAAGGTACTGCTTTTTGAAGAGTGTAACAGCATGGAAGGTATCCTCTAGCCATTAATGCTTTACATGGGGGATGTGACCGATACCTGTCAATGACCGGATTATACAGTGATCTAAAGTCCAAATCATGTACCATATCAAAAAGACATTCGGCGTATTGTATGCTCGTAATCTGGATTAAAAAGGCTCAATAATCCCCCTTCCCTTCAAATAAAAAAGCAACCATCAGGCCTAAATGGCTTGGTGGTTGCTTTTTTCTCGTTCTGATCCTTCACTGCGTTAATTTATGAAAGAACTGTAATTTATAACCTGTTGATATGCGCATGGAGCCATTATAAAATAATTAAGTTCCCGAGGAGGGGTGAAGTCTCTTTCTTTGAATTTTTAATAAATTTAAACGGAGTAAAGTTCACAAGAGTAAGTGATCTTACTGCATTGGAGATGGATAGAATGTCAGATTTAAGAATACCAGAAAAAAGATATCGTCCTGAAATAGAAGGGGTACGAGCTGTGGCTGCGTTTTTGGTCGCGATCTACCATATTTGGCTTGGCTCTGTTTCAGGTGGAGTAGATGTGTTTTTTATCGTTTCAGGTTATTTAATTACCACCTCCCTATTAGCAAGAATGGAGAGGTATGGAACCATCAATATGAATGAGTATGTGTTAGGGCTTGCGAGAAGGCTTTTTCCACTTGCTTTTATTGTACTTTTATTTACGGTTCTAGGCTCGATCTTACTCATGCCACAGGTGCAGTGGAAACAAATCATTTCTGAAATATTCGCTTCTGCTCTGTACTTCCAGAATTGGCAATTGGCATTTAACTCAGTAGATTATCTCAATCAAAATAATGAAGCGAGTCCTTTGCAACATTTCTGGGCGCTTTCTATTCAAGGTCAATTTTATTTAACATGGCCATTGATTATATTCTTAGCCTATGTACTAGCTAGGAAGCTACTTAAAACACCAGTTAGAAAGACTCTATTGATTGTGCTTGGGAGTATTTTTACGATGTCCTTAGGGTACTCGGTCTATATTACAGCCGTTAATCAACCCTGGGCCTACTTTAATACGTTCGCCCGTGTTTGGGAGTTTAGCTTAGGTGGGATTCTAGCATTATTGCTTCCATATCTCGTATTTAAGAAGCAAGTGACGCTTTTCCTAGGATGGATTGGATTAGGGGTTATCGCATTTACAGGGATTCTTTTACCTGTGTCTAATGTTTTTCCTGGATATGCAGCATTATTGCCAACAACGGGGGTTATGTTAGTTATCATAGCAGCTGAAAATGGCAATCGATTCGGAGTGGAGAAGCTCTTGTCATCAAAGCCATTCTTAGCATTCGGTAGTGTTTCTTACGGATTTTATTTGTGGCACTGGCCTCTATTGATTTTTTATTATGCGTATGTTGGAACTGAGACCGTATCACTTCTAGGTGGAATCTCGATTCTGATCGTTACGTTTATTCTATCTGTTATATCGGTTAAGTTGATTGAAGCACCGATTAGGAAACTGAACATTAAGCAATCAAAAACTAAGCTTGCATCGATTTTGGTAGCTTTTATGGTGCCAGTTCTCCTCGCTAACACGGCTTGGGGAGTATATATTAATCAGGTGCAAGACAAGGATTACTCATTTGAAGACTACCCAGGGGCACGAGCTATTTATGACAATATTGAACCAGATCGAGATAAAGAACCTGCTCCTCCAACTCTTCAGGTTAAAGAAGACTYGCCAACCTTCTATGATTTTGAGGAGTGTTATTCTTCTATCGATAATCCTAGATTAAAAACGTGTTCGATGGGAGAAACAGAAAACCCAGACTATACGATTGCACTGGTCGGGGGCTCTCATTCAGGTCACTGGTATCCGGCTTTAGAAGAGATGTCAGAGCGTTTGAATCTACAGATTGATATCTACAATAAAGATGGTTGTCGTTTCTCTGATGATGATTTTGACGGTCAATTAAATGAGTCATGCATGGAATGGAATGAACAATTATTGGATGTATTAATGGAAGAGCCACCAGATCTTGTATTTACTACGGCAAACGTTAGCAGCGGTGATACCGTTCCTGAAGGCTACCTCAAACAGTGGGAAAAGCTTGAAGGAATGACGGAGATATTCGCGATCAGGGATAATCCAAGGATGGCAGAAGATATACCTTTATGTGTAGAAGGAGCGGATGATCTTGAGGAATGCTCGGTACCTAGAGCGGAGGCCTTATCAGATCTTCCACCATGGGAGAATACAGAAGGAATTCCTGACAATGTGACCTTTGCTGATCTATCCGAGTATTTCTGTGATGATGAAACATGTTACCCTGTGATCGGCAATGTGTTAGTGTATCGTGACGAACATCATCTCAGTACGTTATATATACAGACACTAGCACCAGCACTAGAGGAACATATCGTTGAAGCTTTAGAGAAAGT
>NZ_LFEL01000067.1:0-8024 GCF_001037965.1 Bacillus sp. LL01
ATACCAGATATGAGTGATCGCATATTAACTGAACGAATGAAAGAATTAGAGGATTTAGAGGTCATTGTACGAAATGTGTACCCTGAAAAGCCCGTTCGAATTGAATACGAGCTAACAGAAAGAGGACTCGCCTTAGAGCCTGTGATTTCTTCAATCCAAACTTGGGGAGAAAAATGGATGTAGGTAAAGAAAGAACCTCTCTCAAATAGGCTCTTTCTTTATCTACCCTCTATTTATTAGAATAATCGACTAGGTCGTCGGATATAAATAAGATAAAATAATACCCGCCTTGGATATGATTTTATCTTATTTATAATCCGTTATTTTTTTAGGCCATTTATAAGCAGAGAAAATAAAACATCTGCCCATTCCTCCCGCTCGATGTTTTCTTCCTTCTTCAATTTTATTAATTGATAAAGAAAATTTGTTTTAATTTGTACTTGAACATCTTGACGTAACACACCTAATTGATCTGCCATCTGAAATTGAGTATGAATAAAGGTGAAAAGTTTCTGTTCTAATTCAGCTAGTTTCACTAATTTCTGATCAACTATGGGAGAAGTCCTATCTAAGACTGGAGTAATTTCTGTTATTAAGTGCACATGCTTATAAWCAAGTAATACTGATAATACTTTTCTTAAATTGGTTAGAGGATCTACACTTTCCCCCTCCTCAATCTGATCAACTCTCTCTAAAACTTGGTTCATTAACTTTAGCATGTATTCCGATACAAGCTCCTCCTTGTTTGAATAATATTCATAGATCGTACTCCTCCCTACAAATAATTGAGTAGCAATCAGCTTAAAGTTCAAGCGTTCATATCCTATCTTTAATAAAAGCTCTTCAGTAACTTGCATTAACTCTTGTTGATCTACTTTCTTTTTTCTAGCCATCTTCTTCGCCATCCTTATCTGACATAAACACCCGTCTAAAACTTTTTAACTTACCTATATCTAATTTTACTATATTTACTAACAATACCCTATTGTTAGTATTATAATCCTATGACTTTTTACTTGATTTCTATTGTCTAACTATTAAACTTTATTAATATCAAACCCCAAAACACTCACGAAGTCTAATTAACCACAATTAAAGGACCAAACCTTCTTAACAAAAGAGTAAGAAATACTCGTATTTAATTTTGGAAAAAAGTACCCTCTCCCCTTCTAACGGCACATGACGAAAATGCAAATAATTGTTATCGTATTTATATAGAAGTATTTCGCTTACCGAAGATCTAAACGTCATATTTGAGAAAAGGGTGAGATTATGGATATACATACAATAGGCAAGAATATTAAATTTTACCGCACCTTAAAAGGACTTACTCAAAATGAATTAGCAGAAGGTATTTGTACACAAGCACAGATAAGCAATATTGAGTCCGGTAAGTTCATCCCTCTTTCAACTACCCTTTTTGAACTATCCAGGCGCCTTGGAGTGGATATGACTCACTTTTTCCACGAGGCATCTAATCCACGTTATGATTACATTCAAGACTTCATACAAGATGTAAGAAAACACACCATGAATCGGAATTACGAACAAGTTTACGACTTAATTCTTGCTGAAGAGAAAAATCCACTTTTTGAAAGTGTAGACCTGCAGCAGTTTATATTTTGGCATAAAGGTTTTTCTATGGCATATACGACCAAGAATTATGAAGAGTCTTTAAAAATACTCTTTAATGCTCTAAACCTCACTTACAAGGGAAAAGATGGCTACTCACAAGAAGAAATACAAATTCTAAATGCCATTGGAGTTGTTTACGACTTAAGTGGTAAACCACATACTTCAGTAGAGATTTATGAAAGAGCTATTCATGGAACAACGACGATCCCCCAGCTAAATCCTAAAATTAAAGTTAGAGTTTATTACAATTATGCTAAAGCAGAAAAAAGTCTAACGAATTATGAGAAATCGATTTATTTAAGTGAAAAAGGGATTCAACTTTGCATTGAGAATGAGCTGCTGTATTTACTTGGGGAATGTTTATACCAAAAAGGTTATTGTTTGATCTTAACCAATCAGCATGAAGAAGGAAAAAAGTATATTCAAGATGCTATATACTTATTTAGAATTGAAGGGAAGTTAACGTTGGCAGCAATTGCCGAAAAACAAATGAAAGAAGCAATAGGCACCTAGCCTATTGCTTCTTTCATTTATTCACTTAACCTGCGTGCGGAAGATCTCCTGCATGTGGAAGATCAAAAGCAGTTACATTACCTATAGATGCTGGTTGGTTTGAATCTGTTAATACACCAGCACCTAAAAGAAAGGCTCCAATTACTAATGCTGCTACAAGACGTTTCATTGTCATTTATCTCACCCCCAACAGTAGTTCCAGTTATTTCTAGTATAACCGATTTTTTATTTTTCTGAATTTTAATTCTCGCCTTGTTTTTACCATTATTTAGTTTATTAAGGGCCTTTCGCCTTGATTTTCAAACTTAAATATAAATGTACTTATAATGTAAGCTCCCGGTAAACAAGAGCATGGCAACCTCCGTTTATCTAAGTAGCCTATTGTTCATTATTGAGCTGCGTATTCAGCGTCAACTAAACCATTCCCATAGTAAGTCCTGTTACCGAGGTTAATAGCTGTTTGATTCATACGGTTTCGAATCTGTGATGCCGTTAAATGTGGATGCTTTTGCTTAATTAATGCAGCTACACCTGCTACATGAGGAGCAGCCATAGATGTTCCGTTTAAGCTACGATAATTATTATTTAAATGGGTACTATTAATATTAACTCCTGGTGCCATGATTTCAAGTTCAGCTCCATAACTCGAAAAACTTGCACGAGTACCATTTTGATCAACAGCACCTACGGCCATTACTGAGTTATATCGTGCTGGATACCCCATATTATTAGAGCCTCCTTGTTGACCTGAGTTACCGGCAGCACCAATTAAAAGAACGCCTGCACTAGATGCACGATCAGAAGCTAGCTGTAAAGTAGTAGACCCTGACGTACTCCCTAAACTCATGTTTACAACGTCCATCCCATTATTCATCGCCCACTCTATTCCTTGAGCAATTGTCGCGTGTGAGCCACCACCATTACGATCTAAAACTTTCACCGCATATAAATCTGCCCCAGGCGCAACTCCAAGTACACCGTAAGAGTTGTTAAGTGCGGCTACCGTTCCTGCTACATGTGTACCATGGCCATTGTAATCTATATACGTATTCTCGGTTGGAATAAAACTTACCCCACCTTTAATTGCTAAATCTGGATGTGTAGCTATACCAGTATCTAATACGGCTACCTTTACACCATTTCCATAATAACCTTGACGGTGGACCTCATCAGAGTAAATAAATGGGATTCCCCAAGGAACCGTCTGAGCTATCTCTWCGTCTTCATTCTCTTCAATAAAATCAATATGCGGATTATTTACTAAACCACGTTTTGCAGCTTCTGGTAACTCTGCAAAAATAACTGGAAAGGCTTCATATTCGTGATAGATGTCTCCACCTGCACTTTCGATAAGTCCTTTTGCTTTATCTGAATTGACTCCTATTAAGTACTCTTGCTTTCCCCCATTTGCACTAGCCACACTTACCACCATTACTAGTAACAATAGAGTTAAAACACTTACTCTTAACCATTGATTAATCTTCAATGCATTACCCCATTTTTGAAGATTCATAGGCGATCACCCCCTATGAATAATTTATCAAAATCTAGTTTATGATGGGTTTTGATAGAGGTCTTCTCTCTACTCTTTTAATAGAGTATAGAAGCATCTGATAGAATTATCAGACATTTTATAAACATAGTAATATAAGTTCCTTTATATAGTAGTCACATTCAATTCAAAGGGGCCAAAGCATGCAAGAATACYTGAGATCTACTCTCAGGTATTCTTGTGACGTTATTTTATGATTCATCTCACATCTAATACCACTTCAATAATGGTCCCTCTCCCATATGAACTGCGTATCTTAAAATCTCCCTTATGATCATGGATTATTTTTTGACTGATTGTTAATCCAAGTCCAATACCTTTTTCTTTTGTTGTATAAAAAGGAGTTCCAATATGAGTAAGACGATCTTTAGGAATGCCTGGACCGTTATCTATAAATCGAAAGCGGATTCTTTCATTCTTGCAGTTTTCAACCTTAATACGGATTCTTCCATGATTAGGTCTCATCGCTTCAATTCCATTTCGAAGGATGTTGATAAATACTTGCTTCAACTGGTTCTCTACCACGTGTATGGTTTCGTTTTTTGTGTTTATATAGATGACGTCAATTTCAATATTATTAAGATGWGCTTCTGATTGAAACAGTACAATGGTATGTGAGACTAAATCTTTTATTCTGATGCTCTTAAAGGTAACATCTTGAGGCTTAGCTAAAACCATAAACTCATTGATGATTTCTTCTATTCGATTTAACTCAGAAAAGATAATCTCCCAATAATGACTATCTTCGCTTTTTTGATTATTTTGTTGGTACAATTGGAGAAAACCTTTAATAGAGGTTAATGGATTACGTATTTCATGGGCCACTCCAGCGGCAAGTTGCCCAACCACAGAGAGCTTGTCTAACTTTCGGATCATTTTTTCATTCTCTACCCGTTCTGTAATATCTCGACTTTCGATGAGAACATCAGACTTCCCTCCTTCTTCAAATAACTTCAGAATCGACTCAAGCCAGATCGCCGTCCCGTCTTTCCGAAACATACGGTACTCCATTCTCTGTTGCTTTTTTGTTTTTAATAACCTTTCAAATGTTTCCTGAGTATGAGTACGATCATTGGGGTGAATTCGCTCTTTAGCGGTTACACCAATCAATTCCGTATCCTTATAACCTAACAATCTTTCATGAGATGGTGATATATACTTCCCTATTCCCTYACTGCTTACAATCGAAATTAAATCGTAAGAGTTATTAGCTATTAGACGATAACGTCTCTCGCTTTCTTTTAAAGCTTGTTCTTGTTGTTTTTTCTCCGTAACGTCGTTTAACAGAACAAGGTTGACTCTTTTATCCGAAATCGAAATGGACGTCACCATCGCTTCAATAATCTTGCTTTTATTATCTAATGTATGTATTTTGTACTCAACCACATCTTGCTCTTCTTTTTGATGAACATCCTTCGATCGTTTTTGTATTTGATCGTGATGGTCTTTACTTGCAAAAGAATACATAGAATGGCCAACTAATTGAGATTCATCTTTAGCACCAACGAGTGATATAGCCGCATCATTTACATATTGAACAAGTCCGTCTTCATGTACAAAAATCGGAAGCGGACAGAGGTCTACAAGTTTTCGGTAACGCTCTTCACTTTCTCTCAATAAAGATTSAATCTTTTTTTGCTCAGACATGTCGCGAAATACACTCATTGAACCAATAACGTCCCCCTCTAGATCGGTTACATATGAATAGGTAATGGACACATCAAATAATTCTCCATTTCGCCTGATCCTTTGAGTTGTAACATGTGAGTAACTTTCTCCTTGTAGAGAACGTTCGTTTATTAAAGTTGATTCTTCAATTAAAGAGAGCGGTAAAATATTTATTTCGTAAACCTTTTTACCAATAACTTCATCGCTTTTCCACCCAAACATATCTGTAAATGCGGCATTGATAAAGGTAATCAAACCGGATAGATCACGCACTAGTACAGCATCTTCTGTATTAGTAAGATAGGTGAGCAATGATGCATGAGATGCACCGACTAAATTTTGTTCATTCTTGCCAATTACTAATACCACTTTCTGATTGATTTCATGTGAATAGATTGGATTACATGTCAAAATGAGGGTACCAAATTGGGGTTCTCCCAATGCGAAAGAAAAAGAGGTCTTCTCCTCTTTTTCTTTCGCATGTTCACACGCTTTTTCCAATTGAATATCCTTACACTCAAAACCCTCTTTTGTATGAACAAAGAAGCGCCCTATCCACTTTTTTGCTGGATCATTATAGGTGTGCATGATCCATTTCCCTTGAATTTCACTACATAAAAAGATACTATCACTCGTCTGAGTTAACCACGCTTGGAATAGCTCATCATTTATTAATGGATTAGGCTTTGACATAATCATCACGACCGTTCTTCAGCTTATCATTCTTATTATGTATACCCTACCATTATATAGGATGAACATATAGTCTGAATACTCTAAATAAAATAGTCCTCATTCAATAAAAAGCGAGAAGTCAGAGACTTCTCGCGTGTGTTTTACTTTTCTAGGTCATTGAGTGCATTTTTTAATGTGTCGATGATAAATGTTATATCATCTATCTCAATAGAAAGTGGTGGGGAAAGAGTTAACACATTGTTAAAGCCCGCAACCGTTGCCCCGTTCTTCCCAATGATCAGTCCTTTTTGCTTACATACTGCCATCACTTGGTTCACAAACGATACATCTAGAGGTTCTTTTGTGCTTTTGTCTTTCACTAGTTCAATTCCGATCAGCATGCCCTTCCCTCTTATATCACCGACGTAAGGATTATTTTGAAGTAAGGTAGATAAGTCTGCTCTCATCTGATTCCCTAATTCTTCTGACCGCTCAAACAAGTGCTCCTTTTCCATAATTTCAAGATTTTTCAAAGCCAAGGCGCAAGAAGCAGGGCTTCCTCCAAAGGTATTTACATGACGAAGGTATTCATACTCCTCAGTCCCTTTAAACGCTTCATAAATCTCTCGCTTCACCGCAGTTGCTGATAGTGGTAAGTAAGCACTGGTAATCCCCTTGGCCATCGTAACAATATCAGGTTGTACACCGTAATGTTGAAATCCAAATGGTTTTCCTGTACGACCAAAGCCACAAATAACTTCATCGACAATTAAAAGAGCTCCATGCTTCTCACAAGCATCTTTAACGCCTTTCATATAATTCTCAGGTGGAACAAGTACCCCGCCCCCAGTGATAATTGGCTCCATAATTACTGCAGCTACCGTCTCACTTAATTCCCAAGTCATCGCTTGGTCAATATCCTGTACAGATGCTAACTCAGCAGGAACTTGAGCACTCTCCGGTCGACGGTATGAATCTGGAGGAGGGACATGAATAAAGCCCGGTGCAAGTGGTTCGTATTTATATTTACGTTGAGCTTGCCCTGTTGCTGCAAGGGCACCCATGGAATTACCATGATAAGCTCTATATCGTGAAATAAACTTGTAGCGACCATTTTCTCCTCGTTGCTGATGATACTGTCGCGCGATTTTAAAAGCAACTTCATTTACTTCGGAACCACTGTTAGAGAAGAAAATAACGTACTCATCACCTAGCATTTCATTTAGCTTTTCACCAAGTTCGATTGCCGGCTTATGACTTTGAGTTAATGGGAAATACGCGAGCTCTTTCAATTGTTCATAAGCAGCTTCTGCAAGCTCTGTACGTCCATAACCAACATTTACACACCACAGACCAGCCATCGCATCTAAATACTCATTTCCATCACTATCTGTAATCCATGCTCCTTTAGCCTTTTCCACTACCATTGTGGCAGTTGGATTATATGGCTTCATGGAATGCCACAGATATTTTTCATCAGCAGCTTTCAAATTCTGCTTTTGATTAAGTTCTGCCATACAACCTCCTCCTTTCTTGTTAAAAGATCTACCTAAAAATCAAAACGAGAAGTAATCATTTTTTTACGGGTAAAGAAATTCACTCCGTCTTTCCCATTCACATGCAAGTCACCATAAAACGAATCTTTCCAGCCGGAAAATGGGAAGAATGCCATAGTAGCCGGAACACCAACATTAATCCCAAGCATTCCTGCATCTGYCTCTTCACGGAACTTTCTTACTGCCCCTGCATCTTTTGAATATAAAGTTGCACCATTTCCGTAGCGTGATTTGCGAATATATTCAAGACCACCATCTAAATCCTCAGCACGTAACAAACTAAGAACTGGAGCAAAGATTTCATCTTTTGCAATCGTCATATCCGGAGTGACATGATCAAATATCGTAGGTCCTAAAAATGTTCCTTGTTTTATTTCATCCATTTCCTTACGTCCGTCACGAATTAAAGAAGCGCCTTCTTCCAC
>NZ_LFEL01000068.1:0-7879 GCF_001037965.1 Bacillus sp. LL01
CAAGTTGGTTCACCTAAAGAAGTCTATGATAACCCTGAGAATGTCTTTGTTGGTGGCTTCATCGGTTCTCCTTCAATGAACTTTATTAGTGGTCGAATTGATGGGGATACATTTAAAGTTGGTGATGTATCAATTAAAATTCCAGCTGGTAAGCTCACTACTATCCGTAAGAATGGCTTTGCAGATAAAGAAATCATTCTTGGAATTCGTCCTGAGGATATTCATGATGAGTTATTATTCATCGAATCTTCACCTGAGACGAAAATTACAGTGGAAATTGATTTAGCAGAGTTAACAGGGGCAGAAACGGTGCTTTATTCTTCTCTACATGGTCAAAACTTTGTTGCACGTATCGATTCACGTACAGACATCGCAGGTGGCCAATCCCTTGATTTAGCATTCGATATGAACAAAGTTCACTTCTTTGACCCAGAAACAGAACTACGAATTCGTAACTAATTCAAACAAAAGCGACTTTACCATCTCAGTGGTAAGTCGCTTTTTTATGATTCCATAAAGATATAGATATAAGAGGACCTACACGCCTCACAGCCTACATAATGCGGGCATCCGTTCTCTTGAGTTGGGCTTCTCGTCTCATTTGTTAGATCATATTCTTCGTATGCACTGTAGTCATCTTGGTAATCATAAATACGTCCATAGATTTTCAAAGACTGACCACAGCCATCGCATGCTCGCATAGATGAGATTAATCCATTACAAGCAGGACACATCGCCATCCTTTTTGCCTCCCATTCTCTAGTAAATAAAGAAGAGGTGAGCGAACTCACCTCTTGTAAGCCATTATATTTGATTATTTTTGGTACCCACCCATTTGTTGTTCAGCCATTTGAACTAAACGCTTAGTGATTTCACCACCTACAGATCCGTTAGCACGAGCTGTAGCGTCTGGTCCTAGTTGTACACCAAATTCAGAAGCGATTTCATATTTCATTTGATCAAGTGCTTGTTGTACGCCAGGTACTACAAGTTGATTTGAGCTGTTGTTGTTAGCCATGTTTCTCACCTCCTTGTGTACTCATAGTTTGGTTTTTTTCAATTGACTTATGTACAGTATTTTAATTATTTTTTTGGTAATTAGCGGTAAATTGGAATGTAAAACGAAAAACGGATCAGACACGAGGTCTCATCCGTTTTACTCCTATTTCTTCACGTTTTCTTTTAATTGCTCAATTTCCCTTAGCACTTGTGGGTTTTCTAGCGCTGATAGATCACCTGCCTCCAGTCCAAGATAAGCTGTTTTGATGGCACGACGCATCACTTTCGCATTACGTGTTTTAGGAAGGTCACTCACAAAATAAAGATCTCTCGGTTTTAATGCTTTTCCAAGTTTTTCGGATACAAGCATTAAAAGCTCATGTTTAAGAGAGTCAGACTTAGACAAACGTTTTTGAAGAACAACAAAGCAAATAGCAGCTTCCCCTTTCACTTCATCAGGTATACCGATTGTCCCTGCTTCTTTTACTGCCTCATGTGCAACTAACACCGATTCCACTTCGGCAGGCCCCAAACGCTTACCTGCAACATTTAAAATATCATCAGAACGACCTGTAATCGTCCATTGACCTTCATTGTCTTTAATGACCCAATCGCCATGAACCCATGTTTGGTCAAAGCGATTCCAATACGCATTCAAGTAACGTTCCGGATCGCCCCAAAACCCCTTTGTCATTCCAACCCAAGGTTTTGTAATAACTAGTTCACCAACCTCATTCGTAACCGACTTGCCATTTGGATCATATACATTAGCCGCCATTCCTGGTAGAGGAGAATTAAAGGTAATAGGACCAATCGGACGCACTAACACATTTCCAAGAATGCCTCCTGCTATCTCTGTTCCACCCGAATAGTTAAAAATTGGGATCTTTTTCTTCCCAACACGTTCAAATAACCACATCCATGGCTCAGGGTTCCACGGCTCACCGGTTGAACCAATCACTCGTAAGGTTTCCAAAGAGTGTTGATCGATATTCTCTTCATCTTGTCCCATTAAAGAACGAATTAATGTTGGTGAGATGCCTAAATGAGTAACTTTATGCTTACCAACAAGCTCCCAAATCCGATCAGTCTTAGGGAAATCTGGTGTGCCCTCATATAACAAAATTGTCGCCCCGTTGACGAGACCTCCGTACACGAGGAAAGGCCCCATCATCCAGCCCATATCTGTATACCAAAAAAGGACATCTTCTTTTTTTACATCCATCCCTATCCCAGCATCAAAGGCTGCTTTAATTGGGAAGCCACTATGTGTATGCACAGCTCCTTTTGGCTTCCCTGTTGTTCCGGACGTATACAAGAGCATGAGCGCATCTTGGCTATCCATTTCCTCAGTCTCTTCATAACTCTCTGAGTTACGCATATCTTGCCAATCTACATCTCTTATTTCATTCCATTCAATATTGGCCTTTAGCCTTCTCACTACGACAACTTTTTCCACGGAAGGCGAAAGCTCTGCTGCACGGTCGGCCTCTTCTTTCATCATCACAGCCCTACCTCGCCTCATAAATCCATCCGCTGTGATCAATACTTTTGCCTCGCCCGCGTTCAATCTAGTTGCTACAGCTTCGGCACCGTACCCTGAGAAAACAGGAGCAAACACAGCCCCCATTTTTGAAATGGCCATCATCGCAATAACGGTTTCTGGAAGCATCGGCATATAGATTCCAACTACATCGCCCTTCCTCAAGCCAATCTTTCGCAATCCTGCTGCCACTCGGTCCATTTCTTCTTGCATGTCTGAAAAAGTAAAGGTCCGCGTCTTTCCGTCTTCACCTTCCCATATAAGTGCCTTCTTTTTAGCCATATTAGAATCCTCCGCCCACTTACCGATCGACAGATGAGCAGCATTTAGGGATCCATTTTCAAACCAAACAGGCCACTCAATTCCATTAGCATCATTCAATGTTTTCGTATAAGGCTTGTACCAAGGAATGTCTAATTCTTTTTCTGCTTCAGACCAAAACCAGGAAACATCCTCAATCGTTTTATTGAAAAAAGAATCATAATCTGAATCCCCTAGCTTTTTCATCCACTGATAAAGACGGGTCTTCTCTATATATTCTGATGTGGGATGCCATACTGTCTTACTCATCTTATATCCCCCTCACTTTTTGAAAAACGGACACATAGATTCGATGTGTCCGTTTAAATGGATTGTTTATACTGGGTAAACAGGATGCTTGCGGTGAGTGAAATCTAATTCTTTTGTACGGTAAGCTTCAAGACGAGTCACTAATTCCTTACGCAAATCATTACCTTGGACAATGCCATCAATGACCATTTCTGAAGCCAGTCGATAAACATCAATATTCTCTTTATATTCTTTTCGTTTTTCTTCTACGAATGCTGCTCGCTCTTCTTCAGGAAGCTCAGAGATTTTCTTAGCATAAACAGCGTTCACTGCTGCTTCTGGACCCATAACAGCTATTTRTGCATTCGGCAATGCTAGGCAACAATCTGGTTCAAATGCAGGGCCTGCCATTGCGTAAAGACCAGCACCATAAGCTTTTCTAACGATGATGGAGATTTTAGGAACAGTAGCTTCTGACATCGCAGAAATCATTTTAGCCCCATGACGAATGATTCCTGCTCTTTCTACTTTTGTACCGATCATAAAGCCAGGAATGTCTGCTAAGAAGACAAGCGGAATATGATAAGCGTCACATAAATTGATAAACTTCGCTGCTTTATCGGCTGAATCATGGAACAAGACCCCGCCTTTAGCCCGCGGTTGGTTAGCAATAATTCCAACTGGCTTCCCATCCATACGAGCAAGTCCTGTAATCAGCTCTGGTGCGAAAAGCTTTTTAATTTCAAAGAATGATCCTTCATCGATCACTCGCTCAATCAAGTCATGCATATTAAATGGGGCATTTTGGTTTTGAGGAATGATCTCATCAATGCTTTTTTCAAATTGTTTCGGCTCAGCTGAAACCTTCTCAGGAGGCAATTCGCCGTAGTTTGCAGGAAAGTATGATAAGTATTCACGTGCCATTGAAATCGCTTCTTCCTCCGTTTTCGCTAGCACATCTCCACATCCTGAAACCGAGCAATGCATCTTCGCACCACCCATTTCCTCAAGTGATACTTTTTCGCCAATAACCATTTCAGCCATTCGTGGAGAGCCAAGATACATCGATGCGTTCCCATCCACCATGACAACAATGTCACAAAATGCTGGAATGTAAGCCCCACCTGCTGCAGATGGTCCGAATAATAGACAGATTTGCGGAACACGTCCAGATAGTTTAACTTGATTGTAAAAAATGCGTCCTGCTCCTCTACGTCCTGGGAACATTTCAACTTGGTCCGTAATACGTGCACCGGCTGAATCAACAAGATAAAGCATAGGAACGTTTAATTTTTCAGCCGTTTCCTGAATGCGGATAATMTTCTCAACCGTTCTTGCTCCCCAAGAACCTGCTTTAATAGTTGAATCATTGGCCATCACACAAACGGTTTGACCGTGAACTTTCCCAATCGCTGTTACGACACCGTCAGCAGGTAATCCATCTGCTTGACAATTGGCAAACAAGCCATCTTCTAGTTCAACACCCTCGTCAAATAATTGCTCTAAGCGTTCTCGTACAAATAACTTACCTTTTTCTGCATTGCTTGCGTGGTATTTCTCAGCTCCACCTTTTTTAATTTCCTCTACTCGCTCTTGTAATACCTCTTCAAATGACATGCGAACGCCTCCTATTCTCCTTTGTAGTTCGGTTTACGCTTTTCTTTAAAAGCTTGTAACCCCTCTAGCMGGTCCTTTGTTGGAATCGTTTGCTCATAAGCTAGCTTTTCAATTTCAAGTCCTGATGCAAGATCTACTTGCATGCCAGCCTGAATCGCACGCTTCGCTTGTTTAATTGCAATCGGCCCATTTGAAGCAATCTTATCTGCAAGGGCATAAGATTGTTGCAAAAGTTGATCTTCGGGTAAGACTCGTTCGACAAGTCCGATGGCCAGAGCCTCATCAGCATCCACCCTCGCAGCACTAAAAATCAATTCCTTTGCTTTTCCAAGTCCAATTAGCCTCGGCAAACGCTGCGTGCCTCCAGCTCCTGGGATAATCGCTAAAGCCGTTTCTGTTAAGCCATAACTCGCACCTGCTTTTGCAAAACGAATGTCACAGCTAAGGGCGAATTCTAATCCTCCACCAAATGCTCCCCCATTCATTGCAGCAATCGTTGGTTGAGGGAGAGCTTCGACTTTATCCATTAAGGTACGGATCAAGGCAACAGTTTCCTTTACTTCTATTGGATTCATGGTCGCTCGCTCTTTTAGATCGGCTCCTGCACAAAATACCTTCTCACCTGCATTTGTGAACAGGACGACTCGAACCTCTTCATCAAAAACGAGCTCATCAAGTGTGGAATGCAGCTGCTTTAACATGTGRACAGATAAAGCATTGGCTGCTTCAGAACGATTTAATGTAATCAGAGCTACACCATGCTCGTTTTTTTCTATTAATACATTTGCATCCATTACACTTCCTCCTTACAAGAACCACTTGCTAATCGTGCTTGTAAATTATGACTAGGAAGTGCTCTCCCTACCTTTTGATGAATGAATTCTGCACTATCTAATAGTTGGTTAAGAGATACATCTGTGTCCACACCTAGTCCATTAAAAAGATAGATCATGTCTTCTGTTGCTACATTTCCAGCAGCACCCGGCGCATAGGGACAACCACCAAGTCCACCTACCGCTCCATCAAAACGACGAACACCTAGTTGATACGCCTGATAGACATTGGCAAGTGCTGTTCCTCTCGTATCGTGGACGTGCAGAGCTAATTTATCGATAGGAATGGTATGGGTTAAAGCTTTAATTACTTCTTCTATTTGATTTGGGGTTGCAATACCGATCGTATCTCCTAAGGATAGTTCATCGATGCCCATTTCCATTAATTTTTCTGCTGTATGTACTACTTGATCAATGGAAACATGACCTTCATATGGGCATCCAAATACAGTTGAGACATACCCTCTGACTGACTTTCCTGCACCCTTGGCATCATTCACAACCGATGCAAGAACCGGGAACGTCTCATCCATTGATTTGTTGATATTTTTTTTGTTATGCGTATCGCTCGCAGACATAAAAACGGACACTTCATCAATCTTAGCTTCTAATGCGCTCTCAAGACCTCGTTGATTCGGTACAAGAGCTGCATAGGTCACGCCAGGGTGTCTGTCTATTTGCTTGACTACATCAAGAGAATCAGCTAAGGCAGGAATCCACTTTGGGTGTACAAATGAAGTAACTTCAATATAGGATAGGCCCGTTTGGGATAATTGATTAATCCAGGCAATTTTAWCCTCGGTTGAGATCATCTGTTTTTCATTTTGCAGACCATCTCTTGGTCCAACTTCACGTATCAACACTTTTTCTTGTAGCACCAAAATCCTCCTTTATAGGGCAAGCTGAAGTGTTAAGGTCACTTCAGCTTGCTCATTTATTATTCAAGCTCGAGTAGAACCTCACCTTCATCTACAAATTCCCCTTCAGGCTTGTGAATCACTTTCACTGTTCCTGAAGCTTCAGCTGCAACAGGAATTTCCATCTTCATTGATTCTAAAATGGCTACATCTTGACCTTCTTCTACTTGGTCCCCTTCTTTCACTAACATCTTCCATACATTCCCTGCCATATTTGTTGTCACTTTCATCATGATCGTTTTCCTCCTTGGGCTGGTTGTAAATTTTCTGTAACGAATGCAGTCGTCGCTTCACCTCGTTTAAATACAGGGTGAGCTATTACTTCTTTTAACATTGGAATATTAGTTTTAATGCCTTCAATTGTGTACTCTTCAAGCGCTGCCTCTAATCGTTCAATCGCCTCGTCCCTTGTAGGAGCTGAGACGACAAGCTTTGCAATCATTGGATCATAAAATGGTGTGACAGCTGAACCAGCGCTCACCGGACATTCATGACGAATGTATGGTGCTTCTGGCAAGTTGATGTCTGTGATCGTTCCTGGTGATGGGAAAAATGTTTTTGGGTCTTCTGCGTAAATACGAACCTCTATCGCATGCCCCTCAAGCTTTATTTCCTCTTGAGTGAAACCAAGTGTTTCCCCAGCTGCAACTCTTRGCTGCCACTCGACTAGATCAAGACCAGAGATTTCCTCAGTCACTGGATGCTCCACTTGAAGTCTTGTATTCATTTCTAAGAAATAAAACTCTTTATCTTCATCTACCAAACATTCAATCGTACCAGCATTTGCATAACCGATTGCTTTAGCTGCCGTAACAGCCATTTCACCCATTTTCGTACGTGTCGCTTCATCTAAAAATGGAGAGGGTGCTTCTTCTACTACTTTTTGATGACGACGTTGCACAGAACAATCCCGCTCCCAAATATAGACGGTGTTGCCTTGTTGGTCAGCTAATACTTGGATTTCAATATGACGCGGACTTTCGATGTATTTTTCAACAAACATCGCTCCATCCCCAAAGAAAGATTGCGCTCTTGTTTGATTTCCAGCAAAAGCTTTCCTACATTCTTCTTCATTGTGAACAATTTGCATGCCAATTCCACCACCACCTGCTGATGCTTTTAACATCACCGGGTACCCAATACGTTCGGCTACTTCAGCAGCTTCATCGACATCCTTAAGTGCATGTTCAATCCCTGGCACTACTGGAACTCCAGCAGCTTCCATTGCTTTTCTCGCTTCAATTTTACTGCCCATTTTAGCGATGACTTCCGGAGATGGACCAATAAAAGTAAGGCCTTCTTCGACACAACGTTTGGCAAAGGCGCTGTTCTCGGATAGAAGTCCATAACCAGGATGGATCGCCTCAGCACCACTTTCTTTTGCTATTTCCATAATCTTATCTACTTGTAGATAACTTTCA
>NZ_LFEL01000069.1:0-7797 GCF_001037965.1 Bacillus sp. LL01
TTCTTAGAAATGAACATAAAGGTGGAATAAGCAATGATTGAAACTGATATCTACTTAAAATCAACATATGAGGAATCAAGGGAATCTTTCCGTTCTCATTTAGATAAAATTAAAGAGAAATGGCCAAATGCCGTTATCACTTCGAAATCTATTGGGAAAGAAGAAGAAGAGAACACGATTGATATGATCTATGCTGAAGCACTCACTACAAATGAACAAGTTCTTTTCTTTACTACTGGAGAACATGGAATCGAAGGGTACGCAGGTGCTGGTGTGATTCATTTATTCGTTGAAGAGTATCTCGATCAAATCGACCCACACACTACAGGGATTTGCTTGATTCATGCTCTCAACCCTTGGGGAATGAGACATTTTCGACGAGTAACCGAAAATAATGTGGATTTAAATCGTAATTATATTTATGACAAACAATCAGTTCCAAAGGATATAAATGAAAATTATTCAAAAGAAAGTGATCTTTTCCTTCCTAATGGGAAAATTACTGATTTGCAGCAAGAAAAGAGAAAGCTTTATACACAACTCAGTAAAGCTTTAGTCACTACGGGATATAGTGGAATAAAAAAAGCTAAAGGAATGGGTCAATTTGAGTTTGAGAGAGGGGTTTATTTCGGTGGGACAAGAGAAGAACCTTCTACCACCTTTTTAAAATCTGTCCAAAAGAAACTTTTAGCTACTTTCAACTGCGTGATTCATATGGACTGGCATACAGCATTAGGACCATCTAACGAAATAACAATGGTTATCTCAAATTTAGATCAGCGAGATGAAGACGAATTAAAATCTCACTATCAGTTAAAGAATATCCAATTGTTCACTGGTGAAAAAGTGAAGGGAGATTCTTCGCACTATTTCCATAAGGTAAAAACGGAAGAATTTCCTAATACTGAACTTTTCTCTGCCCTCTTTGAATTCGGTACTTTTGGAACCGGAAAGAAAGCTGAATTTCGAGAGTTTCAAACGATTGTATTAGAAAATCACTTATATTGGGAAGGAGCAAGTAACGAAGAGGATCGCCAGTGGATTTTAAATGAATTTAGAGAAATGTTCTATCCTGATAACGAGCATTGGAGAGAATCTGTTATCAAAGAAGCTAGATTAGGAATCGAAGCGATCCTTACTACCGAAAAAATACTTCTTAATTAAATTAAATAACCAATAAAGAACCCCTTATCTAGTAATCAGAATGCTTTCTGCTTACGATAAGGGGTTTTATTAAATGCTTTTATTGTACAGTTAATGTTTCTTCATAGGCTTTCTGGAACTTTTGGATGTCACCTGCACCCATAAATAATAACGTGCTGTTATCATGCTCTTTAAGACGAGCAACATCTTCTTCAGTGATTAGCTGCGCATCAGGAATAAGATCAAGAAGATCTTGAATGGTTAATGACCCCGCTTGCTCACGTGCAGATCCAAAGATATCGCATAAATAAACATGGTCTGCCAGCTTTAAAGCTTCTGCAAATTCATGTAGAAATGTTTTTGTACGTGTAAAAGTGTGTGGTTGGAAAATCGCCACGATCTCTCGTTCTGCATATTTTTTCTTGGCAGAATCAACTGTTGCTGCAATTTCAGTTGGGTGATGAGCGTAATCATCTATCAAAATTTGACTTCMCATTTCCTTTTCAGTAAAGCGTCTTTTTACACCTTGGAACGTCTTTAAATGCTCTTCAAGAACTTCAGCTGGAACACTTTCATAATGACATAGAGCAATAACAGCTAAAGCATTTAATACATTGTGGTTTCCGTATCCAGGTATTGTGAATGTGCCATATAAGTTATTACGAACATACACATCAAAAGTTGTTCCTTCACTTGTCACTTCAACGTTTCTAGCTTGGAAATCATTTTGTTCACTGAAGCCATAAAATACGACCGGAACATTAGCATGAATACCTTGTAAATGTTGATCATCACCGCAGGCTACAATCGCTTTTTTCACTTGCATTGCCATCTCACTAAAAGCTTGGAAAACATCCTCTACATCCTTGAAATAGTCGGGGTGATCGAAGTCGATATTAGTCATAATACAGTAGTCTGGTTTGTAGTTTAAGAAATGACGACGGTATTCACAAGCTTCAAACACAAAATACTTGGAGTCTTCCTCACCTTTTCCGGAGCCATCTCCAATTAAGTAAGATGTAGGGTATGCTGAACCTAGGACATGTGATAGCAAACCAGTCGTAGATGTTTTTCCGTGACAACCTGTAACAGCGATACTAGTAAATTGTTGAATAAAGTCACCCAAAAAGTGTGGGTATTGTTGAATCGGTACGCTAAGTTCATTCGCACGTGCAACCTCTTCATGATCTTCACCATAAGCTGCCGATACAATGACTTGTTGACCCTCTTCAATATTTTCTTGGTTAAACGTTAATAATGGTATTCCTTTTTGCTCTAAAGGTCTTTGTGTAAAGAATTGCTTCTCAACATCTGAACCTTGTACATCCTTTTTCATGTCATGTAAAATTTGTGCTAATGCACTCATTCCTGACCCTTTAATTCCAATAAAATGATATTTAGTCATAGTTGGACCTCCAAATTCCTCATGGTTTCAAACGCGTCCAAGTCATGTGTAAGTTATGGGGAGTATGTAACTCAAGATCGTTTTTAGTATAAAACCGTTTCGATTCACTTTAATGATTATAGCAGAAATATCAGCAATCACCAATTCTACTTGTTCCATGGAACTTTATACTCATTAATATTAATTCACACTCATTACCCCATGCTTCACTTAAAAAAGATGACCCACTGCAATTAGCGGGTCACCTAACCGTTAATCGACAAGTTCTAATCTAGGATTGTTACGAAAACGTCTCCCCGCTTTCGCTTCATGTTCTCCATTTAATAAGACATTGTCTCCTGTGAATCCGATGTGTATCTTAAGCAAACTCCCACCAACTCCGTAGATATCAATCGGAACACCTTGCTCTTCGTATGACTCTATCCGCTTAGCATTAAAGCCACCTGTAGCAACGATTTTTACATGGTTAAATCCTTCTCTATCAAGAGCTTCTCGTAGTGCAAATAGCAGAACTGGATTTGCACCACGTGGATCAAATGCTCCMATCACTTCAGGGTTTCTACAGAAATATTGATCAACCATTGTTCGAGATGTGTCTACTCTTACTCCTTTTAAATCGTCACCAAATGCTCGTGCTACTTTTAGGGAATCTATTATCACATCATTATTATAATCAACTAAAGCCATTAATTCATCTTCAGGAAATTCAGTTTGGTATGCTCTTGTCGCTTCCACCACATCACCACTGAATAATTGAATTAACGCATGAGGCATTGTTCCCATTCCCTTTTTACCCCACCATTCATTCATTGCGTGTGTTGCCTGGGCTTTAGAACCGCCAATATATGCTGCATAACCGTCACMAGACTGTTGTGTAAAATGATCATCACGATCACCCATAAAAATAACAGGCTTTTGAACTCCTGATTTTCTAGCCGCTTTTACTACATTATATACATTTGTGGCCACAGATGTTCTTCTAGCAAAAATCCCATCTATGATCCCCTCAAGAAAACCAAAGTTTTGATAAGGACCAGTTATGGTCAAAACGGTTTCAAATGGCTTAATTTTATCACCATCTTTTAGGGAATGAATCTCTAGTTCATCTGTATTCTTGGCAAATGTTTTGATTAAAGCAATTACTTCATCTGTTCCACACAGTATAGCATGTTCTTTTTGAAAAAATTGCATCGTAATGACATTGTCTACATGATATTTCTGAACAATCTCGCGCGTTTTCAAGAAATAAACAGCTGAAAACCAGCCATCATGAATTCGTTCATCAAACTTGAACGTTTGATTTGTTAATCGTTTGATCTTGCCCTGCATCTTCAATTCTATTTCCTTCATAGCCCCTTATACTCCTTGTACCCATCCTAATAGTTATAACCATACAGTTCTTCTCTATATCTAGTAAATAAACTCTTACCTATCATATATAACCTTCACGCTGAATACAAGGCAAAGCTGGTGATGTCCATTACCTACTTGGGTACAGTAACTCTTCAAGTTCTAGTTCATCTACTAAAATATGACGCGGTTTACTCCCCATTGCTTCACTAATCACACCCATACCTTCCATCATGTCAATTAATCTAGCAGCACGGTTGTAACCTACTCTAAATCGGCGCTGTAAGCTAGAGGCAGATGCTCCTCCTTGTTGAACCACAAAGTAACAAGCCTCTTCAAATAAGTCATCATCTTGTTCGTTGCTACTTTGCATTTTTTGTAACTGTTCAGGAGCAAATAGGTATTCTGGTTCTCTTTGCTTTTTAACAAAAGCTAACACATCTTCAATCTCTTCATCCGAAACAAATGTCCCTTGAACTCGTACTGGCTTAGGAGCTCCATTTTCATGGAAAAGCATATCTCCTTTTCCTAGCAATCTCTCAGCCCCGCTCATATCAAGTATTGTTCTAGAATCCGTTTGAGATGATACAGAAAATGCAACTCTAGTTGGGATGTTGGCTTTAATTAATCCCGTAATGACGTCTACTGATGGTCGTTGTGTAGCGAGCAGCAAGTGAATACCACATGCCCTAGCCTTCTGCGCAATCCTGCAAATGGAATCTTCTACATCTTGTGGAGAAACCATCATAAGGTCAGCCAATTCATCAATCACAACGAGCATGTAAGGCAGTGCTGGTTTATCTTTTGATTCAGAGTACAATTCATTATATCGACTAACATCTCTTACACCTTGTTGGCTAAATAATTCATAGCGTCTCTCCATCTCACCAACCACCCATTTTAAAGCCGCAGTCGCTTGCTTGGCATCGGTTATCACCGGTGTAACAAGATGAGGTAATTTATTATAAGGGGCTAGCTCTACCATTTTAGGATCAATTAATAGTAACTTCACTTCATCAGGGTTCGCTTTATAAAGTAGACTAATGAGCACCGAGTTAATACACACACTTTTACCAGAACCTGTCGCACCTGCAACAAGTCCGTGAGGCATTTTCCTTAAATCTGTAACGATTGGTTGCCCTGAAATATCAAGTCCTAATGCAACTGTTAGAGGTGAGTCAGGTTTAATGAAGACATCCCGACGTAAGATCTCTCTAAGGAACACAGGTTTTGATACACGGTTAGGCACTTCAATCCCAATTGTGTTTTTCCCTGGAATTGGTGCCTCTATACGAATGTCTTTAGCAGCTAATGCTAGCTTCATATCATCCGTTAAGCTTGTTACTTTATTTACTTTCACTCCACGAGCAGGTTGAATCTCATACCTTGTCACCGAAGGTCCTTTAGTTACATTTACTACTTTCGCATCAACATTAAAGCTTTGCAGCGTCTCCTCAAGAACCTCAGCTTGTTCTGCCAACCACTCGGAGTCTTGATCCTCTTGGTGTTGTGGATATTTTAAAAGCTGGATACTTGGGTGTTGATACGTTTCTTGAACGGTTACTTGCTGGGGTTGAACCTTTTTCGGTTTTCGATCTTGTGGAAGCATCATCACATTAAACGGAATACTTTCCTTTGCTTCCTTTTTTTCACTTGCCTTTTTAATAGGCTGTGGTCTTTCCAGTGGCTCATCCTTATTTACTTCTACTTTAGATGGCTCTTCTTCTTGAGTTTGATTTACCTTAGCTCCTAATTCCCCAATTGAAATAGATACTGGAGTAGAAGGTTCTTCCATCACTTCTTGCTTTTCAACTAATGGATCTACTTGTTCTACTTGTTCTTCAGGCATAGTAGTTTCAACTACCACTACCGACTCTTCTGGTGGTGTTGAAGAGAGTAAGGATTCAGTTTGCTCTTGCTTTTCAGACCTCATCACGTCTTCACTAGTAGTTAACTCTTCTTCTGGAAAGGCTGTTTCCACATGTAGTTTGGTTTCATCTTGATGTGGTTCTTCTTCTACAATGGAATAAGTGGTGTCTATATCGAGTTTTTCTGGTACCGAATCAAGGATATGTGAATGTTCTTCAAGTACTGTATCTTCTTGCTGAACCACTTCAGTCTCCGTACTCACTTCTGGTTCTAATACTTCTAGCTCACGCGGGACTGTAGCTGCCACTTCTGTATTTCGTATATTCTCTGCTCTTAAGAATACTTCTAGCTGTTTTTCCATTGTTACACTTGGTCGCTTGGTTTCAATGACCTTACCGAAACCAGGTAAGGATGAAAGCAAGGACTCATCTTCATACATATTTTTTTTACGTTCTTTAAATCCGTAGACTGGAGAAGGAATCGATGTGGGCTTAAATTCTTTCTTTACTTTCGTTTTCTCCATTGCCTTCTCTTCGATTTTTTTATCTACTTTTATTTCTGGCCTACTATTATGTTTATTGCGATCAGGTCGGCGATAGCTTTTCTCTTCTGCTTGTTCTTCATTTACTTGTCGAAATGATCTTCTTGTTCTAGTCTCTACATTCTTTTCAGAGCGCTGTGATTGCTGGTCTTGTCCATCTTCTATTAACGGAAAACGAAACTTCCCAGGCTTTGGGTATTGATAGACCATTCTAGGAACGCTTTCTCGATTGCCCCCTTCTATGTACCCTACTTTTCTTTTATTATCTGAATCATGACTAATTTGTTTTTTCTGTTGCAAACCACTATCTTCTCTATTTTGTTTATCTATTTCTTCTTCACCGAATAAAGCTCCTTGGATTCGTTTCATCCATTGCTTCAAATTGTCCATTCTTCTCACTCACTTTCTTATTTAAATTGATTCCCACTACATGAGTAGAAAGAACCACTAGTTATCTCTAGTGGTTCCCCCAATGTGAATCAGCCTAGCGCATCGGAAAGGCTAATCCAACTTCATATGTGTCTTCTAGTACTAGAATCCCTTTTTCCTGCGGTGCATCAGGGAGAGCTAGTTCTTTAGCCGAACAAATCATTCCTGATGATTCCACACCTCGTAGAGCTGCTTCTTTAATGACAAGTCCACTCGGCATGACAGCACCCACTCGTGCTACAACGACTTTTTGCCCTTGATCCACATTTGGAGCACCACATACAATCTGTAGTCGCTCATCTCCTACATTGACGTGACAAATGTTTAATTTATCTGCATTTGGATGCTTAACTTTTTCTTCAACATAACCAACTACAAACTTTGCTTGCTTTTTTAAAGATATATTTAGGTCAAATCCATTTTCTTTAAATGCTTTTTGAATAAGGGCTTGTACATCTTCTGTTAATTCTACAGCACCGTTATCAACTAGCTCCCCATAAGTAGAAGCTTTAAACAAGTTGTAACCTAATGTTTCCCCTGAAATTTTATCATATATTCGAACAAGGTCACCTTTTGTCTCAAATGTACGGTTTTCTAATTCACCGTCTTGAATGACCATTATTAACGTATCTCCAACACCTTCAACATTATAGAACACATTCATTGTAATAAGTTCTCCTTATCCACTAAAATCAGCTTTTATCAATTCTTATTGTACCATAATCATTCTTTAGAAGATTACGGTTGTTGTGGTTTTTTATGAGCTAAGATAAAAGTTGGCTCTAAWTCCCCATTTTCATACATGAAAGGAAGAGCGGTCACTGGTATTCGACCCTCTCCAAAAAACTGTAAAGCAATTTGTGCTAGCACATCGTACCCACTATCATTTTGAATATCTGCCATAATTAATACGTCTTGATGAGGGATGGCTACTGCTAATTGCCCTGTTACTTTCTTAGCCATTTTTGCTAATAAAGAAGGATCAAGTACGCGACTTGCATCGTATCCGTCTTTCGCTCGCAGGAAGTAAAATGTGTTTCCTGCTACTACATCTTCTTTT